>JALFXH010000041.1 GCA_022786965.1 Clostridiales bacterium | reverse complement strand
TCTCGCCGAGATTCATGCCCTTCTGCGCGTAATATGCCGCAGCCTCCATAATCAGAAGCGAAGCGTTTACCGCGTCTTTGTCGCGCACATGCGTGCCGGAGAGATAGCCGTAGCTCTCTTCGAAGCCGAAGATATACCGGTCTTCCTCGCCCGCCGCTTCGAGCATGCCGATCTGCTCGCCGATGAACTTAAAGCCGGTCAGGGTGCGGCGCAGCTCGACGCCGTATTTTTTTGCCACCGGCGCTGCCATATCGGTGGAGACAATCGTCGTTACCGCCACGGGGTCGGCGGGCATCGTGCCCTGTGCCAGACGGGTGCGGCAGATGTAATCCAGCAGAATGATACCCATCTCATTGCCGCTGATGAGCCGGTAGCCGCCCTTGCCGTCGGGCACGGCGGTGCCGCAGCGGTCACAGTCGGGGTCGGTGCCCAGCAGCAGATCGGGGCGGACCTTGTCGCACAGCTCCAAGCCTTTTTGCATAGCTTCGCGGATCTCGGGGTTCGGGGAGGGGCAGGTCGGGAAGTCGCCGTCGGGCTTTTCCTGCTCGGGCACAACGGTCACATGGGTCACGCCGAGCTTTTTCAGCAGCTTTTTCACACATTCCAGACCCGTGCCGTTCAGCGGGGTGTAGACGAGCTTGAGCGCGTCGATGCCCGCGCCGTCGCCGACGCGCTGGTCATAGACAGCCTGCACAAAATCATCGAGGCATTTTTCGTCAATTGTCACAATGCGGCCCGCGGCGGCGGCAGCGTCAAAATCTGCCAGCCGGACATCGTCAAAGCAATCAATTTTTTCGATAGCTGCCAGAATTTTCTCGGCAGCCTCCAGCGTGATCTGGCAGCCGTCCGCGCCGTAGACCTTGTAGCCGTTGTACTTGGCGGGGTTGTGGGACGCGGTCACCATGATACCGGCGTTGGCCTTGTAGTAGCGGGTTGCGAAGGACAGGGCGGGTACGGGCATCAGGGCATCGTAGATGCGAACCTTAATGCCGTTGGCGGCCAGCACGCAGGCAGCGGTCTTGGCGAACACATCGGAATTGATACGGCTGTCGTAGGAGATGGCCACCAACTGGTTGCCGCCCTGGGTCTTGACCCAGTTGGCAAGGCCCTGAGTAGCCTGCCGGACAACGTAAATGTTCATCCGGTTGGAGCCGGCGCCCAGCACGCCCCGCAGGCCGGCAGTGCCGAATTTCAGCGCAACGGCGAACCGCTCCTTGATCTGCTCATCCTGACCTTCGATACTTTTCAGTTCCTCGGTCAGAGCGGGGTCCTCCAGATCGGCGGCCAGCCAGCGCTTGTAATCATCCATGTACATTTTCAATCACCTTTTCCCTTATGTAAAAATGATATGCTTTTGCATATTTCAACCAAATACACTATAAACGATTTGGAATGATTTGTCAATGTTGTATTACGGAGTTCCTGTGCTTCCGTAGGGGACGGCCTCCGGACGTCCCGGCAGTGTGCAACAACCCTTTCGCCGCAGCCCGATGCGAAACGGTACGCCCTGCCGCCGGGGCGTCGGGGACGCCGCCCCCTACGACTATCCGGAGGACGCGAAAATCCCGGCAGCGGTGTCGCTGCCGGGGATTTTCATTAGGATGTAAGGTTCCGTTCGTCAACGCTTAGCGGGCGAAACGCTTCTTGCCGAAGACGTAGGCCGCAGCAAGAGCGGTGGCGGTCACACCCATGACCATGACGGGCACGAAGATGGTGTCACCGGTCTTGGGGTTGGAGGAATCAGCGGTGGAAGAAGACTTGGCCTTGGCGTTCTTCAGCATAACGCTGATGTGAACGTAGCCATCCTCCAGCAGATCATTGATGTCGTCCTTGCTGGACGTCTTATTATCAGCATAGTAGTTGCTGGGGAATGCACCCTTGGTGTCGGTGCTCACATACAGGCCGTCGATGGTGATGGCGTTGCTGGAGTCCTTAGCGGTGTAGTAGTTGTTCTTCAGATAGTTCAGAATTTCAGTGGTGTCGGTCTTCCAGTCGTCCATCAGGTAGGTGCCGGTGATGTCCTTAGTCATCGCAATGGTGCTGGCATCGCCGTTCAGATAGACGTGCAGGTAAACCTTGTTGGAGTTGTCCTTGCTGTACTTACGAGTCAGATAAATATCAACCTTATCGCCAGCCCTGACTTCCAGATCAGCGCGGCCATAGGTCACCCCATTAACCTCAACCTTATCGAAAGCATACTTGGTAGTCCAGTCGGAATCGAAGATGTTCTTAATCACATTGGCAACAGTGGCATTGGTGAAGTTCTTGACATCATTGTCGTACTTCTTGGTGCCGTTCACACGGATCGTCAGAGACAGCTTGCCAGTGGTGCTGGGGGTAGTGGGAGTTTCGGTAGAGCCGCCGGAGGTGCTGCCATCCTTCTTGAGCATGATGTACAGGGTGTCGCCAGCGTTGACGCTGTCGTTCTTGCCAACGTTGCCCTTACCCTCGCTCCAAGCGTGGTCGAAGTTGTAAACGTTGTCCCAATCGGAGTTCCAAGCGTAGGTCAGCAGGTCACCAACCTTGGCGGAGACGCCGTTAGCGGGAACCTTCTCAGTGGTGCCAACGACGTTGTCACTGTTGCCAACCTTAACAATGACCTTGATGGGCTCAGCTTCCTTCTGAATCTTCTCGAAGGCGAACTCGATCTTCTCATCCTCGTAGACCGTATCAGAGCTGTTCAGGACTTTGGTGCCGTTCCAAGCCTGAACAAATTTGTAGTCACTCAGATCCTGGGTAATCTTGAACTTGATCAGGTTGCCAACGGTGGTCTGGGTGCCGTCAATCTCCTTTTTGACAGGATCCTGCGCCACGCCGTCCAGCTTAACGACAACATACACATAGTGCTTCGCGGGAGGGGTGGTCTCCTTCTCCTCAGGAGCAGGGAAACGGAATGTAACCGTGTCACCAGCATCGACATCGTTATCGGTGCTTACATTGGAACCCTTCTTGTCACTCCAAATCGCCTCAGGCGTGTTGCTCTCGGCGCCAGCCGGAACTCTGCCCACATCCTGAACATGGTACTTAAGGATGTTGCCCACATTGGCGGTATCACCCTTCGGCTCAAAACTGTATGTCCCTATTACCTCGTCTTCAAGCTTCACAATCACCGTGATGTCGGCAGCCGCAGCAGCGAACACGGGCACAGCGGAGACCAGCAGCATGATGGCCAGAGCCATGCAAAGCAGCTTCTTCATTGTGTGTTTCATTTTTACTAACCTCCTAATGAAATTGGTTACTTAATTTAGAAATCTTTGCCGCCGGGGCTCCGCCGGGTATGGGCGTTCCTTTGGCATCTCTTTCATGCCCAAATGATACCATAAGTGGTTTCGCTTGTCAATAGGAAAATTACAAAAAATTACAAACTGATTTACATTTCTTAACAAATGATTTTCAGAATTCTCCCCGTTTTGTCAGATTTCTCCCAATTTCGACGCTTTTCTTTTGTTTTTACCCGGTATTTGTTACTCTGATTAACACTGCGTTAGGAAATTCTTAAGATTTCACCGATTACAATTGATACCATTTCCCGGCACCCTCCGTAGGGGACGCCGCCCCCTACGGCTTGTCATCCTGAGCGAGCAACGCGAGTCGAAGGATCTGCGCACTTCGTTAAGCGCAGCGGTAATTTCAGTGGAAAGATCCTTCGACTCCGCGGCTAAGCCGCTCCGCTCAGGATGACAGCTACCTATCTCCCGGTTCTCTATCTCCACTCCACACCCCAAACTCCTCACTCTTTTTTCTTGCTATTTTCTGTCGAATGCGCTAGAATGACAGGGTATGATTTTTTAAAGAGAGGCGACGCACATGGTCACTGCGGCATTTGACAACGACAAATACTTACAGATGCAGTCTGAGCACATCCGGCAGCGGATTGCCCAGTTTGGCGGCAAGCTGTATCTGGAATTCGGTGGCAAGCTCTACGACGACAACCACGCTTCCCGGGTGCTCCCCGGCTTCCAGCCGGACAGCAAGCTGCGGATGCTCCTGCAACTGAAGGATCAGGTGGAGATGGTCATTGCCATTAACGCCGACGATATCGAAAAGAACAAGGTGCGGGGGGATTTGGGCATCACCTACGACCGGGACGTAATCCGGCTCATTGACGTGTTCCGGGGCTTCGGGCTGTATGTGTCCAGCGTGGTGCTGACCCGCTATCACGGGCAGTCCCTGGCAAAGGCCTTCCAGTCCCGGCTGGAAGGGCTGGGCATTCGGGTGTATCACCACTATGAAATCGCCGGCTACCCCGCCGACACCGCCCACATCGTAAGCGAAGAGGGCTTCGGCAAGAACGACTACATCGAGACCACCCGGTCACTGGTGGTGGTCACTGCCCCCGGCCCCGGCAGCGGCAAGCTGGCTACCTGCTTAAGCCAGCTCTACCACGAGCATATCCGGGGCAACACCGCGGGCTACGCCAAGTTCGAGACCTTCCCCATCTGGAATCTCCCCCTGAATCACCCGGTGAATCTGGCCTATGAGGCGGCTACCGCTGACCTGAACGATGTGAACATGATCGACCCCTTCCATCTGGAGGCCTACGGCATCACCACCGTCAACTACAACCGGGACGTGGAGGCCTTCCCCGTGCTGGTGGCGATTTTCGAGAAAATTCTGGGCCACTGCCCCTACAAGTCCCCCACGGACATGGGCGTGAACATGGCGGGCAACTGCATTGTGGACGACGAGGGCACCCGGGAGGCCTCCCGGCAGGAGATCATCCGCCGGTACTACGAGGCCCTGTGCGACCAGAAAAAGGGGAAAAATGTGGAGGACGCTCTGCGGAAGCTGGACCTGCTGATGAAAAAGGCCGGCGTTACCCCCGCTGACCGCAAGGTGGTGGCTCCCGCCCTTACCCGGGCCGAGGAGACCGGCTCCCCTGCCGCCGCCATGGAGCTGCCGGACGGAAGCATCGTCACCGGCAAGACCTCCGACCTGCTGGGCGCTTCCTCCGCGCTGCTGCTCAATGCCCTGAAAGCCCTGGGCGGGATGCCCAGCGACCTGCATCTCATCTCCCCTGTGGCTCTGGACCCCATTCAGCACCTGAAGGTTGACCACCTGGGCAACCGGAATCCCAGGCTCCACACCGACGAAACCCTCATCGCCCTGTCCATCAGCGCCGCAACCAACCCCATGGCGGAGCACGCCATGGAGCAGCTGGACAAGCTGCGGGGCTGCGAGGTGCACTCGTCTGTGATTCTGTCCTCCGTGGACGAGCGGACCTTCAAGCGCCTGGGCGTGAATCTCACCTGCGAACCGCGGTATATGGGCTAGGCGGGCCGCAGGGCGGCCTGCCAATGCGTTACTCACCCGATTGATAGTCGTTACACCATTGGGCCTGCTCGACCGGCAGCGCTCAAATGCTCTTCGTAGGGCTTATGTCATGACCCCGCCGATCAAGTTGGTTCATTGCCTTGCGTTCGTCCAACGGTATTTGTTCGGACGTTAACCACCCAAATACCATTCAACGCATTTTGCTGATTGTCGATACTGCGTCGGCGGGGTCATGACCCCGCCCTACGCACAGAATATAAGAATCCACCGGCTTTCGCCGGTGGATTCTTCGTTATTACAGGTTTTTCAGCACTTCCAGCAGGAACTTCCAGACCCGCTCCGTGGAGGCGACATCCAGACGCTCCCGGGTGGTGTGGATGTCCCGGATGTTGGGGCCGATGGATACGCAGTCCAAGCCGGGTAACTTCTGGCTGAACAGGCCGCACTCCAGCCCCGCGTGGATGGCCTCCACCTTGGGCTCTGCTTCAAACATCTCCCGGTAAACGCGCACCATGGTGTCCCGCAGCCGGGATTCCTTCCGGAATTCCCAGGCCGGATACTCGCCGTCCTGAGAATAGGTTCCACCCAGCATATCCGCCAAGGCTTTCAGCTGATCCAGAACCTCCTGCTTCTCCGCGTTGACGCTGCTGCGCACGGAGAAGGTGGCGCTGAACCGGTCGCCCAGCTTGACAATGCCCAGATTCAGGCTGGTCTGCACCAAGCCCTCGATATCCGCGCTCCACTTCTGCACGCCGTTGGGGGCAGAGCACAGGAGACTAATCACCTTGGCGGTGGATTCGGTGGACAGGCTGTTGCCGCCCAGGGCGTCCACATCGAAGGCCTGCACCGTGGCATCCGGCTCATCGTAGTTTGCCCGGATTTCCTCCTGCAGCGCCGCCGCGATGTCGTTGATGCGCTCTAAGTTGATGCCCATCGCCACCAGCGTGGCCTGGCTGGAACGGGGAATGGCGTTGTCCTTGGCGCCGCCGGACAGGGAGGTCAGGCACAGGGGCATAATCTCCTGGATACGGCTCATGAACAGTCCCATGACCTTATCGGCATTGGCCCGCTTCAGGTGGATATCCGCGCCGGAGTGGCCGCCCTTCAGGCCGTCCACCGACAGGCGGATGCAGGGGCCGTAGATAGCCCGGCGCTCCACCGGCAGGGTAATGCAGGCGGTGCAGCCGCCGGCACAGGATACGGTGAAAACGCCCTCGGTCTCGGAATCCAGATTGATCAGGGTCCTGCCCTTGAGCTGGGACAGGTCTATGGCGGTGGCGCCCAGAAGACCAATCTCCTCCTCCGTGGTCATGACCACTTCCAGCGGCGGGTGCGGAATGGTATTGTCCGCCAGCAGCGCCAGAGCCATGGCGGCAGCAATGCCGTCATCGCCGCCCAGGGTGGTGCCCCTGGCGTAGACAAAGGCTCCATCATGGGTCACGTCCAGGCCCTCGGCAGCCATGTCGATGGGACAGGAGGCCTCCTTCTCGCAGACCATGTCGATATGACCCTGCAAAATCACGGGGTCATGATCTTCCATGCCGCAGGTTCCCGGCGCAAAGAGAATGACGTTGTTCATTTCGTCCTGCATATAGGCAAGACCATGGTCCTTAGCAAAACCGACAAGATAGTCGGAGATCATCTTTGTATTCCGGGAGCCGTGGGGAATGGCGCAGATTTCTTCAAAATAGCCAAACACTGCCCCGGGCTCCAGGCCAGCAAGCTTCTTTGCTTCCATAACAATCGCTCCTTTATATTCTTTATGACATCCCTATTTTACCACAGAGTCACAAATAAATCTACCCAAATACGCAGACCCATCGCCATGCCATTTTATGCGAACGTACAGTGTATTATTCTTTCAGTAGAAAACTTTTCAGTTTCTCCAGATCGTTGTTGAGGATCAGGTCATCATCCACACCCAGCTTCTCCAGCAAGGCCATGGCAAGGTCGAAATTTCCGACGGCAGAGGGGTCATGGGCATCCGTGTTGACGATGATGGGTACACCCGCTTCCATGCACAGGGGCAGCATGATGCCGTAATTCTTCACGCAGCCGGGACGCATGGTAGGCTTGCGCAGAGAGCTGTTGTTGACCTCCAGGGCGGTGCCCGTGGCCTTTGCCCCGGCAACCAGCGCGGGATAGTCCACGGGATAAGAATCGCAGTCCGGGTGGGAGATGAATTTGACCTTGGGGTTTTCCATGCAGGAAATCACATTGTCGGTGTTTTTCACCACACCGGCATCCTCGTAGCACAGGCCGTGGATACCCGCCACCGCGTAGTCCAGGCAGTTTAAGTGCCGCTCGTCCAGATCCACGGTGCCGTCGTTCAGGATATTCACCTCGCTGCCGTAGAGCATCTCCACACCGTAGAGCACTCTGGGGGCATCGATCAGATTACGGAAATAGATGGGCTGAACGGTTCCCGGAATCCCGGGGCCGTGTTCGGTGACGCCAATCAGCTTAAGGCCCCGCTCCGAGGCGGCGCAGGCCAGCTCCCGGATGGTGCCGAAGGCGTGGCCGCTCATGACGGAGTGCATATGCAGGTCAGCGACTAAGGGTTTCATATTCATCATCCTCCCTCAAAGGAAAAAGACCACGGAGATTCCATCCGTGGTCTTATCTGTTTTCAAATTACACCAGGCTCAGGGACAGGGTCAGCAGGACCCAAGCCAGAGCGATCCATTTGGTAGCGGAAGCCAGGACGGCATCCAGATTGCCCTTCTTATTCTTGCTCAGATAAGTCTCGGAAGCGCCGGTGAACGTGCTGGAAAGGCCAGCCTCCTTACCGGACTGCATCAGGACGACAACGATCAGCGCCAGAGAGCACAGGGCCTCCAGAATGATCAGAACAGTCTTCAGAATCTCCATTTTCAGTAACCTCCTTCCGCCTGTATTCGCGGAAAAGCGAATGGTATCCGGTGAAAATCACCAGGAATTTCATAATAGCCCGTATAGTATAGCACAAGGCAATGCAAATTTCAAGGGCTGAATCTCACTTTTTTGCTTATTTCTGCACCCAGTTCCCGGTGGCAAGACAGTTCAGGTAGCTTTCGATGAAGGGGTCCAGGGCCCCGTCCATGACCGCGTTTACGTTGGAGGTCTCGCAGCCGGTGCGGGTGTCCTTCACCAGCGTGTAGGGCATGAACACATAGTTTCGGATCTGACTACCCCACTCGATCTTCTGCTGCACGCCCTTGATATCCGCGATATTCGCCAGATGCTCCCGTTCCCGGATCTCCACCAGCTTGGAGCGCAGCATTTTCAGGCAGGTTTCCTTGTTCTGGAACTGGCTTCGCTCGGTCTGGCAGGATACCACGATGCCCGTGGCCTTGTGGATCAGGCGAACGGCGGAGGAGGTCTTGTTGATGTGCTGGCCGCCGGCGCCGGAGGAACGATACACCTGCATCTCATAGTCCTCGGGACGAATCTCAAAATCCTCGGACTCGTCGGCGATTTCGGGAATGACCTCGATGGCGGAGAAGGAAGTCTGGCGGCGGGCATTGGAGTCGAAGGGAGACACCCGCACCAACCGGTGGACGCCGTTTTCGCCCTTCAGAAAACCGTAGGCGTTCTCGCCGGTCACCATGATGGAAGCGGACTTGATACCGGCCTCGTCGCCTTCCTGATAGTCGAGAATCTGGTATGCAAAGCCGTGGCGCTCCGCCCAGCGGGTATACATCCGGTAGAGCATCTGGCACCAGTCCTGTGCCTCGGTACCGCCGGCGCCGGCCTGAAAGCTCATGATTGCGTTATTTCTGTCATACTTGCCCGTAAGCAGGGTTTCCAGGCGGCAGGACTCCATTTCCTCTGCCAGGGTCTCGTAGCCCTCTTTCAGCTCTTCCAGCATGGAGTCGTCGTCCTCTTCCGCCGCCATTTCGCAGATGGTCATGAGGTCGTCCCAGCTGGCAAGCATCTTCTCATACCGTTCGATTTTCGTCTCCGTCTGCCGGGTCTTCACCACGATCTTCTGGCTCTTCTCCGGGTCGTCCCAGAAGCCGGGGGCCTCCTGCATGGCGTGGAGCCGCTCCAGCTCATTTCGCAGACCCTCCACATTCAGAGACTCCGCCAGACCCTCCAGCGCGGGGCGGCAGTCGTTCAGCTTCTGCTTATATACATCAAATTCAATATTCATAGCCATACTCTCTCATTTCGTCAAATTACCGATTCCCAGTATACCAAAAAGTTCCGAAATTGCAAGTATTTTTTGTTGTCAGTCAAAATAATCCGTCAAATCAATCTGCTTGCAGGTGCGCTTGCACAGGGCCAGCAGTCTAGGGGTAGGAACAAAGAAGAGTTTCGCCAATCCCCGCCACAGATAGACCGGTGGAAAGGTTCTCCCCTTCTCCCTCATATAATCGCGCAGACTTTCCTTAAGGGCTTGCAGGGTCCGCTCCGTACTGCCCTCGTTGCCGGACAGATACCAGATTACGTCCAGATAGTTTTCGTCAAAGGGTTCCCGCAGCTGGGGCAGGTCGTCAAGAATTTTCTGCCGGCGCTTTGCAGCGCTGTCCAGACAGTCCAGCACCAGACGCTCCGCCGATTCCGGGGAGCTCATGACGCTAGAGGCCCGCTTGCGGTAATTGTAGATCACGCGATTGGTTCGCACCACCCTCCTCGGCTGCAAAAAGCCCTGGAAGGTAAAGTATTCGTCGTCAATTTTGTGGCCTTCCTCAAAGAATACACCGTCAAACAGCTCCCGCCGGTACAACTTGTTCCACAGCAGGGCGCAGGAAAAGTCCTTGGGAAACCGGAGAAGGTAGTCATATCCTTCCATAATTCCCTCGGAAATTCGCTGCTCTTCTGCCCTGTTTCGGTAGATTTCCCGAAAGGAGCCCTGCACCGCGTCCGCGTCGGTTTTCAATAGGGTCTTCATCAGGAAACCGTAGGCTCCCGGTTCCAGATAGTCGTCGCTGTCCGCAAAGGTCAGGTAATCCCCGGAGGCAATCCGCAGACCGGCGTTTTTCGCGGCAGCCGCGCCGCCGTTTTTCTGATGAATCACGTGCACACGGCTGTCACGGGTCGCGTATTGGTCGCAGATTTCGCCGGAAGGGTCCGTGGAGCCGTCATCGATGAGGATAACCTCCAAATCTCCGTAGTCCTGAGACAGAATACTGTCCACACACTGAGGAAGGTACTGCGCCACATTATAAACCGGAACAATCACAGATATGGTCTGATTCACGCTGTTTCCTCCTCCCGGTGGATTTTGGACAGCAGCCACCAAAACGGCTTGCAGGGATAGGCCGCTTCATAGGCCCACAGGGTTTTCCAGCTAAGCCGGAAGCTCCCGCTTTTCGCCGCCAGCTTCAACGCGGCGCGCAGCTTTTTGCGCAGTTCCTTGGCAAACACCACCGGCGCCTGCCCCAGCTGCTCATAGCTGCTGAACAGGTACTGCTCTGATGCTTTTCTCAGCAGGCGGTGATCCCCCCGGCTCTGGGCAAAGGCAATCTGCTGTTCAAATGCCTCCAGGGTGTGCATCCGCTTTGGGCTCCAGGGGGCCTTCATGATGCCGCCGGGGTTCTGATAGTAGGCGTAGAGCACCATGGGGGTCACACCCACGGCCCCGGCCTGATACACCGCCTGATAGGTGGTAAATTCATCCTCGTGGAGCTTGCCCACGGGATAGCGCAGATTTTTGAACAGCGACTTGTGGTACAGCTTGTTCCACGCCACCGCCGTCTGGCCGTTCTGATAATCGCCGCAGTAAAAGTCCCCGGCAGCGATGCGCATGGCGGTGTGATAGGGCTGTTCCGGGAAATCCTCGCCGGAGGTGCGGAAAAAGCCGCAGACGCTGACGCGGCACAGGGTCTGCTCCGCAGTTCTGTACAGCACCTTCAAAAAGTCCGGATGTACCCAGTCATCGCTGTCCACGAAAGCCAGCCAGCGGCTGTTGCTATGGGCAAAGGCCCAGTCGATTCCGGAATTCCGGGCGGCGGACAGGCCGCCGTTTTCCTGATGAATCACATGGACGCGGCTGTCCTGCCGGGCATAGTCCTCGCACATCTGGCCGCAGCGGTCCGGGCTGCCGTCGTCCACCAGAATCAGATCAAAGTCCGAATAACTCTGGCACAGAATGCTGTCCACGCAGCGGCTCAGGAATTCCTCGACCTTATAGACCGGCACAATTACGCTGATGTTTGCCATCTCATTTCCCTCTCAGAATCGACTTGACCTTTTCATAGCCCGCTTCCCCCAGCAGGCGGGTGCCGATGGCTACCCGGCGGGCGCTGGCCCGCTCCCGGGCCAGGCGTTTGGCCTCGGCTTCCAGATACTGCCGCTCCTCCTCCGTCTGCCAGGAGCCGGAAAACCAGTGAATCGCCACGGTTTTTCGGGTCTTATGCAGCACCCTGGTGTCAAAGTCCACCGGGCAGAAAATCTCTTTGGGGTAGATGGTCAGCCCCGCCACCGTTTGCAGCCGGTCATTACACACAAGGCCCTTTTGCAGGCACAGGTCCGTCAGCACCTGCACATTGGTAGTCGTATCCGGTGTGCCGTCCGGCAGCAGAAACCTGGCAGTGTCATAATGCCGCAAAAATTCCCGAAACAAAGGGAAATCCTTCTCGCAGGCCAGCAGCCCGGTCTGAATCCCATCCTGTCTCTCAAAGCCCGCGAAGGCCTGATGCTTCAAATATGGGTCCAGGGGTTTCACCAGCTCCACGTCCGTATCCATGTAGACGCCGCCCTGTTCCGTCAGGGCCCGCAGGCGCACATAGTCCGTCACAAAGGCCCAGCGACCGGCCTCCATGGCCTGACGAACGTAGGTTGGAACGTTACGAAGGTCGAAATTTCCCTCGTTCCACTCCACAATTTTCCAATCGGGGCAGTACTTTTTCCAGCTTTTGATGCACTTTTCCGCCAGCTTCGGCTTGGGATTTCCGCCGAACCAGCAGTAATGAATGACTTTCGGGATCGCCATATCTGTCCCTCCCGGTTATTTCCAGAGTTTTCGCACTTTTTCCGCCGTTTTCCAGAATTTTCCCATAGCGTTGGGGTGAGCCGCTTCCAAAAGACTCAGCTTTTCCTGCCGGGTCAGCTTCAACTCCTCCCGAGAAAGAAATTTCTGGACGTCCGCCAGAATGCCGTTTGCCATCTCCGGGCGCTTCAGCTCATTGCGCACGCCATAGCAGGCGGAGGCTGCCGCCTCCACATATCGGGTGAGAAACCGCTGAGCCAGCGTATGATAGCCCACCGACTGAAAATAGCCGATCATGCTCTCCAGCGCCCAGAGATAGTCCAGCTTTTTCAGGCTGAACTGGCTCTTGGTGGTGCTTTCCGGGTTCGTGCGGTAAAAATACAGCTGCGCCGGCAGCATGGCCAGCGTCTTTGCCGGCAGCAGCCAGCGGGTCACCGCCTCGTTATCCTCGTAGACCCGGCCCGTTTGGAAGGGATACCCTTCCACGCACTGCCGGCGAATCAGCTTGGCACAGGCCACCCAGCCGGGGTACTGATCCCGGTCGTGAAGCTCCGTCAGGGTCGGTTCATCCATGGTCAGCAGTTCGTAGGAAAAATCCGCGGGCTGCTCATAGTCTTCCGGCGGCTCCGGCGCTTCCAGAAACTGGCACATACTGATGCCCGCGCCGCTTTCCACCGCCGCCCGGTACAGGTGCTCCAGCATCTGGGGATGAATCATATCATCGCTGTCCACATAGCACAACCACTTGCCCTGGGTCATGGGCAGGGCGTGATTTCTCGCTGCCGCCTGGCCCTGATTAGGCTGGTGAATCACCCGGACACGGTCATCCTTTTGGGCGTACTCATCGCAGATAGCGCCGCTCTGGTCCGGGCTGCCATCCTCAATGAGCACCAGTTCAAAATCCGCGTAGGTCTGGCGCAGAATGCTGTCCACGCAGACATTTAAGTATTTTTCCGCCCGATAAACTGGGACAATGATGCTGATCTCCGGCATTTTCCATACCTTCCTCTCACTTTTTTCTGTGTTCCATCCAGAACCTTCCCAGCTTTGCCGCCAATGGATTGCAGTCCGACAGCATTTGATAGTCCGCCCAGAACTCGATATAGCCCATGCGCCATGCCCGCCAGATTACCCGACGCAGACGGGCGCGGATCTGACGATCATATTGTTTCAGACCCTCCGGTGCGGAGCGCACCTCAAGCAGCTGGCCATAGATATTTTCCAAGTATTCCCGGCACCGGAAAGCGCGCATTTCCTCGTCGCCCCGCCGGGTGAAAAAATCCATCTGCTCCTCATAAGCCTGCCAGACCTCCATACGTCTGGGACTCCATTTCTTCTTGGTCAGTCCATCGGGGTTCCAGTAGTAGGCGTAGAGCCGGGCTGGAACCACAGGCACAGCGGCCTGCCCAAACAAAATCCGATAGGTCACGTATTCATCGTCAAAAAAGGTGCCCACGGGATAACGGATGGTCTCAAAACAGCTTCTGGCATAGAGCTTCCCCCAGGGCACCGTAGCCAGAATCTGCCTCTGGCGGTAGAAGTCCGCCGGCGTCCAGATTTCCGGCTGCCCAATATCTTCCGGCGCTTCCAGCTGCCCGTCGGACAGCTCCTGATAGCCGCAGGCGCTGAGCAGCGTTCCGCCGGAAACCGCCGCATCCAGAAGCAGCTCCAGCATCCGGGGATGTACCCAGTCATCGCTGTCCACGAAGGTAATCCACCGGCTGTCGGAATTCCCCAACACCCAGTCCAGTCCCGTATTCCGGGCTGCACCCACACCGCTGTTTTGCTGATGCAGCGCCACAATCCGGCTGTCCCGGGCCGCCAGCTCGTCACAGAGCCTGCCGCTGCCGTCGGTGCTGCCGTCATCCACTAAAATCAGTTCAAAATCCCGAAAGTTCTGGTCCAGAATGCTGTCAACACATCTTCCCAGCAGCTTTTCCGTATTAAAAATAGGGGTGATTACACTGATGACCGCCATAGTCACACCTCTGCGTTTTGTCAGGTTCGTGCAAGCTCCTCAAACATCGCTTCCACTTCCTGAATCATTCTGGTTCCGTCAAAATACGCGCTGCGATTTTTCGCGCCCCGCACCGTCTGGCGGTAGAATTCCTCATCCGTCAGCATACGGGCAATAGCTTCTTCCAGCGTCGGGTTGGTGTTTTCCGTAATCAGGCCGCAGGTCTCTCCGCCGAATACCTCCCCCACCGAGTCGATGGGCGTCACCATGGGCACCCCCAGACAGAGAGCCTCCATGGCAATTACCGGCAGACCCTCGGTATAGGAGCTGCTGACCAGGAAACGGCTGTGCTTCATGTATGGATAGGGATTGGGCTGATAGCCCGCCATGATCACCGTATCTTCCAGCCCCATGGCGCGAATCAGACGGCGCAGGAAGTCCCCATCCGGGCCGTCGCCCACAATCACCAGCCGGTGGGCGATTCCCCGCTCCAGCAGACGCTTGTGGATGACAATGAGCCGCTCGAAGGCTTTCTCCGCCGAGAGCCGGCCCACCGCGCAGATGTAGGGCAGGTCGGAACCCGGCAGGTCCGCTTCCGCCTCCGCCAGACGGCGGACATTCTCGCTGTTCATGGGGTTATAGTGCAGCTCTACCCCCCGCTCCAGGCCGCTGAGTTGCCGGAATGCATTCCAGGCGGAATTGGAAACGCAGACGATTCGGTCAAACCGGCTCAGCAGCTCCCGGTGATTCTCCGCCTCATTGCGGTAATCCGGGTTGGTGCCGGGGTCGCCGTGGACATATTTCACGGTTTTGGCGTTTCTGCCAAACACCATTTCCTCATGATACCAGACGTTATAGGACACCACGATGTCCGCCCAATGGGGCAGGCACACATCCAAAAGTCCCCCGCCGCCGCCAGCGTAGGCCTTCTGCGTCCGGATTTTTTTGGAAAGATTACTCAGCTTTTTGATGGGATTCCAGGTGGGCTGGCGGCAGGAATAGTCATAAATCAGCTCAATCCCGGCGTCCCGGAATTTCTGCTCCCACTCGCCGCCCGGATTCTGCACAAAAATTTTCGCTTCAAAGCGGGTTTTATCCAGCAGGCCGATGAGATCAAACAGCGCCTGCTCCGCCCCGCCGCAGACCAGCTTGTGCTGAACAAACAGAATATGGATCCGTTCCATACCTTATTCCTCCCTGCCCCGGGGCAGAACCCTGGCAACAGGGAACCGGATGTGTCCCCAGTTGGCCTGATTCCACACAATGTCCTCCGGCTCCTGTACCTCAAAGTAGAAGGCGGGCAGCAGCAGCTCCTGGTCGAAGCTGTTTCCGCAGTCATCCTTTTCAAACAGCACCATATCCAGCCGGTAGCGGCCGCCCGTCAGACTGATGGGATCAAACTCCACAACGTATTCCTGATCCGCATTTTCCCCGCAAGACCCCAACAGCACGTCCGCCATGGTGCCCACAGGGGTCTCGTCCCGGGTCCGCAGCTCCAGCCGCAGATGCATCCCCTCGAAGGCTTTCTTCGTATGCACCCGGAGCTTCATGCAGATTTTCTCCCCGGGACGGTACAGGGAACTGTCCCTTTCCAGCAGCTCCACACAGGTGATCTGGGCATTTCCGGGGGTGTAGGGAGACCGGGAAGCGGTCTTCGTCAAATCGAATACCGTCTGATTCTCAGACCACTGCTCGTGGGCGTTGCTCAGGTACAGCTCGATGGCCTGCTCCACATCCCCCGCAAAGATAATCTTGCCCTTGTCCATGACCACGCAGCGGTCACAGAGCCTGCGGATGGTGCTCATGTTGTGGGAGACGTACAGGACGGTCCTTCCCTCCTGCTTGGCTACATCCCGCATCTTATCGATGCACTTGCGCTGGAAGGCCACGTCGCCCACCGCCAGCACCTCGTCCATAATCATGATTTCGCTGTCCAGATGGGCTGCAACGGAAAAGGCCAGCTTTACGAACATACCGCTGGAATACCGCTTGACGGGGGTGTCAATAAACTCCCGAACCTCGGAAAACTCGATGATATCCTCCATTTTGGCATCGATTTCCGCTTTGGTCATGCCCAGGATCGCGCCGTTCATATAGACGTTTTCCCGTCCGGTCATCTCGCCGTTGAAGCCGGTGCCCACCTCCAGCATGGAGGCCACCCGGCCGTAGAGGTCAATCTCACCCTCCGTAGGCGCGGTGACCCGGCACAGCAGCTTCAGCATGGTGCTCTTGCCCGCGCCGTTGCTGCCGATGATACCCAGGGCTTCGCCCCTGTACACCGTCAGATCGATGCCGTTGAGGGCCATGAAGGTCTTGCCCACCAGCCGCTGGTCAGTGCCGATGAGGGTATTGGGATCTTCCTTCCCCCGAACCCTTGCCCACCAGCTCTGCAGGTCAGCGGTCAGGGTGCCGCCGCCGATCTGGCCCAGCCGGTAGCGCTTTTTCACGCCTTGCAGGCGCAGAGCAACTTCTCTATTCTCCAATGTCCACGCCTCCTTACACCGTATCCATAAAGGTACGCTCGACCCGGTTGAAAATCATAATGCCCAGCAGCGCCACCAGAACGGTGACTGCCCAGGACAGGCCGTAGAAGCCCCAATGCAGGCTTCCCTGCCCCAGAACCGCGTAGCGAATCAGTTCCACGGAGCTGGTCACGGGGTTGAGAAGCAGTCCCGTGCGTACCCAGCCCTCCGCCGCGGTGGACAGGGGGTAGACGATGGGAGTCAGATACATCCACATCTGCACGCCGAACTCCACCAGAACCGTCAGATCCCGGTATTTGGTGGTCATGCTGGAAATGATGATGCCGCAGCCCATGCCCAGAATGCCCAGATGCACAAGCTCCACCGGAATCATCAGCCATGCCGCCCAATGGGGCTGCACCGCGCCCTGAATCAAAAAATAGCCCAGGAACAGGCACACCATGATCATCTGGATGAAGAACCGGATGATCGTGGAGATCACATTGGAAATAGGCGTCACCAGTCTTGGGAAATAGACCTTGCCAAAGACACCGGCGTTTTCTGTAAAGGTACTGGCATTGGTGGTCAGGCAGCTAGCAAAGTAGGCCCAGATGGCATTGCTGCACAGATAGAACAGATAGGTCGGCACGCCGTCCGTACCGATGCCGGCAATCTCACCGAAGACGAAGGCCTGCACCAGACTGCTCATCAGGGGCGTCAGGAACAGCCACGCCGGGCCAAGAATGGTCTGCTTGTAGGAGACCACGAAATTGCGCTTGGTGAACAGATAGATAAGGTCCCGGTAGTTCCAGACCTCTTTCAGGTTCAGATCCAGCCATTTATGTCTTGCGGATATATGGGTATGATACTCTGCCATAGCTTACCTCTTCCTCTTCCATGTTTTTACAAGGCGGTCAATCCAGCGCACCGGGGGCACCAGAATCCGGGGCATTCCGATATATTCCGCGATTTGGGCATCTGTGAGCCTGTCCGCCGCTTCTGTGGCATAGCCATACCACATAGCCAGTTTTTTGCCGGTGGAATCGTGGAGGAACGCCGCTTTCTCACGGAAAAAGATGCCGGTGCCCTGAAGGTTATTCCAGAACAGGTCGTCCCCGGCCTGAGTCAGGCCGTCGGGCTGATATTCATAAATGGTCAAAATCTCGTTATAAAAGCGGATTTTCCAGCCATCGGCGGCCATGCGGTTCCAGGCTACCGCTTCCGTCATGAACCGCTCGCCCTCACAGACAGGGTACAGATACTTCCGGTGCACGGCGGTATAGAACAGCAGCGCCCGCTCCCCTTTCACCACGCCGTAGCGGTCAAGGGCCGTACCGTCATAGTATGGCTCCGGCAGGGCCTCATTGGGTGTTTGCCCCGGGGCGGTGCCCAGATTGCCGGAAAGGGCGCAGAATTTTCCATCCTTGGGCAGTTCCGACTCCCATTTGGCAGCGTTTTCCAGCGCGTTGTCCAGAAGGTAGTCATCGGAATCCACCGTAAAGAACAGTTCTCCCGCCGCCAGCTCCAGACCGTGGTTAATGGCCCGGCATTTTCCGCCGTTTTCCTGAAACACATAGCGGATGGGAAAAGGGTTGTCCTCCTTCTGCCATTTTCTGACCAGCTCCCCGGTGCCGTCGGAGGAGCCGTCATCCAGGACGAGCCACTCAAAATTGCGGAAGGACTGTTTCTGTAGGGAGCGGTACAGGGCTTCCAATGTGTGAGCCCGGTTGTAGGCCGGGGTAAAGACGGTAATTTTATACGAAAAATCCATGAAACACCTCAGGTCAGCAGATGGATATCAATTAAAAAGTTCAATACTTTCGCAGTCGGTTCCAGATGTTTCCCGGCGGCTTTCAGCAGCAGCTTTCGCTTGGGCGGCGTCCCCTCCGGGATTCCCACAGGCGCAATCCGCAATAGAACCTCGTTCAGTTTCGCCCGGGCTGTTTCCAGTTCCTCGCCGGTCAGGGAACGCAGGCAGCCCTGCATGGCCCCAAGGCAGGTCATGAGCAAATCCGCTTTCGCTTCCCGGACCAGCCCCGGAAACCTCTCCTCAAAGTAGCGCAGCCGCTGCAATTTGGCGTCAAGCCCCTGCAATCGGCGCAGTGAATAGGGCTTGTGCATGGCGCTGCCGGACTGCTGGCGGTAGGCATACATACAGGCGGAGCTGTGAGCCAGTTTTTTCGCGTTTCCCAGAACTTTGTAGGTAAAAAACTCATCATCAATGAGGTTTCCCTCCGGGAAGCGAATATCGCCAACACATTCCCGGCGGTAAAGCTTATTGGGAGGTGTCTGCCGGAAGACTTCATCCTGAATGTGCAGGCGGAGGGCTTCCTCGGTTTCGCAGACCAGAACGCTGGCCCCGGTTCCGTCATCCATGGCGAGGTCATCGGTTTCCGTTATGCCGATTTCACACTCCGCAATGTCCACCCCATCCTTCATCAGGCCGTACAGGTGGGATAACATATTCGGATGCAGGTAGTCATCGCTGTCCACAAACGCGATGATGTCTCCCCCTGCCGTGTCCAGAGCCGTATTCCGGGCGGCGCCGGCGCCGGCGTTCTGCTTGTGAATCACCCGGATGCGGGCATCCTGCCGCGCCCAGCGGTCGCAGATTTCGCCGCTTCCGTCCGGGGAGCCGTCGTCCACCAGCAGGATTTCCAGATTGGAATAGGTCTGCTCCGTGATGGACTGGATGCAGTGATCAAGGTATTTTTCCACCCGGTACACCGGGACAACCACGCTGATAAGCGGTAAATCGGTCATAGTATCTCCTTAATGCTGCTCCTCCCGCTGGAATAGCGCCACGAAGGCGCCGTAGGCCAGGTGGAAACTCCAGGGAGCATAGCAGATCATATTGGCAAGCACTTTATTTCTCAGCGACAGCAGATGGAAGGTTTCCCGCTCCTTTTGGAGCATCTCTCGTACCCGCCGGCGATAGGATTCATATTGCTTTCGCTGGGGGTTCACATCCACCTGGGCGTAGGCAAACAGCAGATTGCGCAGAAGGGCCTGCTGAACATCGTCCTTCATGTCCGGAGCAGCCCGTTCCAAAAGCAGTCGGCGCACCCGGATGGGGTCAAAAATGTGGGCCTCCGTGATGCCCTTGCAGGAGGCGGAATCCTTGCGCAGAATATAGTGATAGGGGCAGTTTCCCTCGAAGACAGCCGATTCCGCCCGGTCAAAGAGGTAGTAATTCATGAGTAGGTCTTCGTTATTGCGGATGGAAGAATCCATCCAGTCTTCCAGACCCTCAAAGAGCTTTCGCCGGTACAGCTTGGTGCACAGGCTCATACTCACGTCCCGGTTGTCCAGCAGCTCCCACAGACCCATGCGGTGATCTTGCCGGTGGATTTTTCCGGACTGGTGGACGTATTCAACGCGCCCATCGGCATAATGCACCTGATGGCCGCAGTGGGAGATATCCGCGCCGGCGTTCAGGGCGTTTTGGAGGAGCCTGCCGTACATCTGGGGTTCCACATAATCGTCGCCGTCCATGAACGCAATCCAATCGCCGGTGGATTCCTGCACGCCCCTGAGCCGGGCGGAGGTGACGCCGCCGTTTTCCTTAAAGATCGTGCGGATTTTATCGGATTTTTCCGCGTATTCCCGCATAACCTCCGCTGTATTGTCTGTGGAACCATCGTCCACCACGATGATTTCCAGGTTGGGAACGGTCTGGGACAAAAGGCTGTCCAAACTCCTCCCCAAATAGGGGCCGATGTTATAGGCCGGTACAATCACCGAAATGGTGTCCATGGTTTCACCTCATTTGCTGTAGCAGGATAGATACTCCCGGGCCATGTGCTCCGCGGAGAAGGACCGGCTTTGTTCTCTGGCGGCTTCGCCCAGACGTTGGCGCAGGGCCCCATCCGCCACCAAAATGCTGAGACCATTGCAGATAGATTGGGGTTCCGGCTCCACCAGAAAGCCGCTTTCCCCATCAGAAATCATATCCGGAATGCCCCCCACCCGGGAGGCAACGATGGGCAGGCCCGTACCCATGGCCTCGATCACGGTCATGGGATTTCCCTCGTAGATGGAGGGAAGGGTGAAAATGTCCGCGTCATGGAGATAGGGGTACACGTTGGACTGCATTCCGCAGAACTCTACGAAATCCGCAATCCCCTTCTCCCGGGCCAAAGCTTCCATAGCCCGCCGGGAATCCCCATCTCCCACCAGCCGCAGACGGCACTGTGGGCAGCTTTCCAGCAGGAGCCGGAAAGCCTCCAACAGCCCCGGATGGTTCTTGGGTACGTCAAACCGGCCCACATGGAGAATGGTCACGGTCTCCCCCGTGTCATAGGTGGTTTTGGGGACGCACCGGGACAGATCGATGCCGTTGTAAATCACGGGAATCCGCGCAAGAGGCAGGCCGTAAAATTCCGCAATGGAAGATTGCACCTCCGGCGTCAGGGCCACGGGCACCGACCAGCCCCGGCGGAAATAGAATCCGTTGATAAGCTTCTGCACCCGGCCCTCTGCCTCCCGGTCAGCCAGACTGTGCACCGTGTGGACACACTTCTTCACCCCGGCCAGCTTTGCCGCCAAAACCGTGTACTTAATGACATCCAAGTGGGTGTGCACCACATCCGGGTTCTCCTGCCGGATAATCCTGGTCAGCTTGGGCACCATCGACAAATCCAGCCCCAGCTTTTTGTCCAGATATACAATTCGGATTCCCGCTTCCTCCATGCGCCGGGCGATGGGTGTCAGCTCGTTATAGAGGCTGACCACAAAGACCTCCTGC
>JALFXH010000039.1 GCA_022786965.1 Clostridiales bacterium | reverse complement strand
TATATTGGTTTGGTGCCGCTAACCGGACTCGAACCGGTACTGAATCGCTTCAGGTGGATTTTAAGTCCACTATGTCTACCATTCCATCATAGCGGCGTATTCAATCCCTTCAAATGAAGGGATATGAAGTTGGAGGGATGTTTTGGAGGGATGCTCCAAAACAGAGATAATCAAATTTCAAAAAGTAGGCTGTTTGCAAGCACAATTCGGATTGGGTGCTGCATCCGGCCCGCGGGATTTTAAGTCCCCTGTGTCTACCGATTCCACCACAACGGCGGCTTTGCTTATTTTAGCACAAACCCGCAAGGCAGTCAAGTATCACAGCTGGTCGAGATTCAGGGAAAAGGCGCCGAGACAGTGCTCTGTGAACCAGTTCAGCTCCGGCAGGTTCATGGCTTGCATAGCCTCCCGGGTCTGGCGGGCGGCGGAGTCGAACTCCGTGTTGCCGGCCTTCTGCTCTTCCAGACACTTGATGTGGGCGCTGAGCTTGTCCGCCGCCTTGACAATGGGCAGAAGAGCCTCATCGTCCTCCAGCACATCGCTTGCGTAGCAGTCCCGAAGCTGGGGCGGCAGCATATCGAGAAGCCGCTCTCCCGCCGCCCGCTCCACCTGCTTGTAGGCGGTCTTGATATCGGGATTGTAGTATTTGATGGGGGTGGGCAGGTCGCCGGTGAGGATCTCCGAAGCGTCGTGGTACAGGGCCGCCACGGCGCAGCGGTCCGGGTCGGGGGCGGGGAGGCCCAGAATATCCCGGCGGATCAGCGCCAGGGCGTGGGCCAGCACCGCGGTCATGTAGCTGTGCTCGGCGATATTTTCCGAGAAGGTGTTGCGCATGAGACCCCAGCGGGTGATGTTGCGCATCCGGCCCAGCAGGGCGTAAAATTCATTGGCCATGGATGATTTCCTCGATTTTCTGAGCCATTTCGGTGGGATCATCACAGAAGAAACGCCCCCCGGCGGCCTCGATTTCTGGCCTGTCCCGGAAGCCCCACAGGACGCTGAGGCAGGGCACACCGGCGTTTTTCGCGGTGCGCACGTCCACCTCACTGTCGCCCACATACACGCAGGTATCCGCGCCGATGGCCCGGCAGGCCTTGTACACCATGTCCGGGGCGGGCTTGCGGGGACAGTCTGGGGTTTCTCCCAGGGCGAAGATGCCGGGGAACACCTGAGCGCACAGGCTCTTCACGGCGGCGTCCGGCTTGTTGGATACCACCGCGATGGGATAGTTCTCTTTCAGAATTGCCAGAGACTCCAAAATTCCGTCATAGGGCCGGGTTTTGACCTGGCAATGTTCGGTATAGTAGGGCTTGTAGATTTTCAGAACCCTTTGCACTTCCTCCGGGGAAGTCCCTGCGGGCAGGCACATCCGAATCTGATTCTCCGCGCCGTTGCCCACAGACCGGCGAAGCTCCACCAGTGTCCGCGCAGGGTAGCCGCACTGAGCAAGCGCGTAGTTGGTGGCGTCCAGCAGGTCTTCCAGCGTATTCAGCAAAGTGCCGTCCAAATCGAATATAATACCAGTTTTCATCCTATAATCCTCTGTTTTTCATGACTCGAATGTCTTCCCCCACAAAGGGCAGAAGCAGAAAATTGCCATTCAGCCGGGAAGCGATCTGGGGGGAGTAGCGTCTGCCCAGATCATCGATGGTGAGATTGGTGGAGATGACCATGGGTTTATTCTCCAAAATTCGATCGTTGAGCAGGGTATACAGGGCTGCTGTGGTGAACTGACCCGGCATTTCCGTGCCCAGATCGTCCAGGATCAGCAGGTCGCAGTCGTTAAAGCGGGCCGCTTCCCGGCGGGTTTCCTCGCTGGGATTGAACTTTGCCTGTTCCAGCTTGGAGAACAGGTGCCCGGCGGATTCATAGACGACGCTGCAGCCCCGGTCTGCCACGGCCCGGGCGATACAGGCGGACAAAAAAGTTTTGCCCAGTCCCGTGCCGCCCACGAACAGCAGATTTCCCGCGCTGGGGGTGAAAGTCAGGGCGTAGGTGCGGCAGACCTTCAGATTCCGCTCCATGATGGTCCGGGGGCTGGCGCCGTACTTGGGGTCAATCCGGTCTGGGTAGTAGTCCAGCCGGAACTGGTTGAAGGTATCCCGGCTGCCGGAAAGAATGGACACTTCCTTTTTCTGCTCCTGCCGGCACAGCTCCCGCAGACACTCGCACATATTGGAGCCAATGTAGCCGCTGCCGCCGCATTTGTCGCAGATGGGGCTGTCGTCCAGATACCCTTCCTCAAAATTCTCCATGGCGAGAATGGCCCGCTCCTGCTGTAATTCTAAATTCTGCTGCCTTGCCTGTTCCAGAAGCTCCCTGCCGTCGCTGCCCTGCTGGAAGGCAGCATAGGCCGCCTGGGCCATGGTCTGGCGCAAAAGCATGTCGATTTCCCGGATTCTGGGAACCCGGGCGTAGGCTACCGCCAGATGCTGCCGGTTTTCGGACTCCCGGTCTTCCTTTGCCTGTGCCAGCCGCGCCCGTGCCCGGCTGACCACCTCCGCACTGTATGCCATGGGTTATTCCTCCCGCAAAACTCTTTGAATTGCCGCGATTTCCGCTTCGCCCAGCTCGCCGGAGGCACCCTTGGGCGCCGCAGCCTTCCTGTCGCCGTTCCGGACATCCTCCGCTGTGCGCAGGCCCTGTGCGTGCCAGCGCTGCAAAATCTTATTCATGTACGCCCAGTTCAGCCCGCCGGTATTCAGGCAGGTGCGCTCATATGCCATGGAAATCAGTTCCTCGGACATATCCATGTCCAGCCAGCTCTGGGCATACTTTTCCTCGGCGGCGGTGAGATTCCTGCCCCGGATCTGGAGCAGACTCATGAGCCGGGACAGCCGGGAATTGCGGACATTCTGGGCCTGAATGAAGGCGGCGGCGTCCTCCACGGATTCGATGCCCCGCTCTGCCCAGGCGTAGGCCTCCTTTTCGATGGCGCGCAGGCTGGGATTGCGCAGACTGCCCCTGCGCCGGGCGCGCTCCTTGCAGTAGCACACCAGCACGGAAATCAGTTCCGGGGTCATGCCGAGATACCGCACAAAGCCCAGCAGGATTTTCAGCTCCTCGGTGTTGAGGCTCCGGCCCAGCAGCCGCTGCACCTCCCCGTAAAGGCCCCGGAAGGAGGAATCGCCGTCCATGGCTTCCAGTACGTCCTTTTCCGAGTACCCCGGACGCTCTCCCGGGGCGATATGGCTGACCCGGTCATCCATCAGCAGGCCCAGCTGCCGCAGTGTTGCTTCGGCGCAGCCAAGTCGGGACTCGTTCATATGTAAGTCGACCGCGGCGGTGCGCAATTCGTTGCCGCTGCTTAAGTACAGGTACAGAAGCGCCGCGTCCGGGCTGGCGGCGGACAGAATCAGGCGCATATCATTCTGTGAAATTTTCAGCTCTTCCGTCATCATTGGACATTTCCTCGCAAAATTCGCTATTTAGAGACATTATAGCACAGCTTTCCCTTTGGGACAACGGAAAAGAGCAGAAGTTTTTTTAAGAAAAGCCGGCCTTCTTTTTGTCAGGCCACAGGATGTTGTGCCCGCAGGGGAAGAACCGGACTAAAAAGCTCCCCATCTATTGGACGGTGTCCGTAAAACAGGGAATCCTCCGTACGGTCAAGACCATACGGAGGATTCATTTTGCCGCTTCAAATAAACAGCTGGCAATTGATCCTATCAACAGAAGTTTTAGTGCTGTCCCGGAAACGCAAACAGCCCAATTACAAACAGAGCAAGCATCATGGCAAGAATCACAGCAGCAAAGCTCAGGGCCGCAACAAATACCTGTTTGCATGATTTTCCCATAATATGTCTGGCAATACCGACAATGGTGAATGCTATCAAAGCGATTATGCTCATCAATGGCAAAACCACACAAAGACCTGTAAACAACACATTTTGCACAGACCAGCCAACGTTGTCCATAAGCAAAACAAAAAGTGAAAGAACCATTGTTAAGACAATGGAGACCGCTATGATCTTTCGTTCCTGCTTCCGTTCCTGCAATCTTTGCATGCCTACCTCTTTTATCGTATCCGATAATACAACGGAAGCGTCTGTACATTGCATGTCCGTTTCCTTAATTCTTTCGGATTTCATTAGTTCCAATACACTTAGCCCCAAAGCTTCTGCCAGAGGTTCAAGGGTATTGATATCCGGAAATCCCAATCCACGCTCCCAGCGGCTGACTGCCTTATCGGTTACTTGCAGTTTTGATGCCAATTCTGCTTGCGTCATATGGTTTTCTTTTCTTGCGATGGCAACAAAATTGCCAAACTTATGTGCATCCATCTAATCACCACCTGATTGCAGTATACCGCTATAACGGCTTAAAGGCAACCGATGTTCTCTTTCCATAGGTGAAACCGGAATCTATGTATCATTTACTTTCTTCAAGCGCTTGCGTTATGGTCACTTGCGACGGGGCAGGGAGCTATTTCGTGCAGCCTTTCAGCAGTCCAAAGGCAGCGCCCAGCATGGCAAGGGGAATGAGAATCAGCATACCGCCGGCAAAAATCAGGCACAGCACCAGCAGCGGCACCGCCAGAGTGAACAGTATGGATGCCACGATTTTTGCCGCGCCCCAGGCAACCCGAAACGCAAGACCAATGACCTTGAAAAGCAGCCAGACAAACAGAACCGTAATAAGAATTTCCAGCATGGTTTCCGCCTCCTTTTTCCAAAGTATAGCAGATGCCCGTGGGAAATGTGTTGCAAATGTGTTACATTCCCGCAATTGGAAGCCCCCTCTCTGCCGAGAGGGGGCCGGATGTATGATCTTACAGGGAGGAATAGCCGAAGCTGTTGACCAGGGCGTCCACCTTTTTGCCTGCCTTGCAGTAGGGGCACTCGTGGTAATCGTAGCTTTCGTAGTCGGGCAGGTCGGCGATGGAGTAGACGGAGCGCACGGGGAAGCCGGCCACCTCGTCCACAGCCCGGTAGATGGCGGCCACGCCGGCCACCTTGCCGCCGTAATACTGGATGGCTTCAATGGAGCGCTTGGCGGTGAAGCCGGTGGTGACGGAGGCCATCAGCACCAGAACGTGCTTACCCCGAATCATGGGCTGAATGTTCTCCCGGAAGATGATCTGGGAGTTGGCGTTGTACTCCGGCTCAACCACATAAACGGTCTCATGGGCGTTGATGGTACGGAAGCCGGACTTGGTCAGTTCCTCAGCGATACAGGTTCCCAGCACCGCGGTGCCATCCAGACACAGAACCGTATCCACGGGGGTATCGTTGACAAAATTGGACACCAGCTGATAGGCACTGTCCCGGGCCTCACTGAGACGGGTTTTCTGGAAGGTGATATCCACATAGTAGTTGATATGGGAGTGGTTGGTCACGAAATGACCCTTGGCAATCCGAAGGGGGGCGTTGCCGCGCTTAACAGGCAGTTTTACAAGCTGGATCATGATTTCTTCCTCCATTTTGAGTAGAGTTTGTCAAAAAGAAAGGCGTTTTTCTGTCCGGCGCAAGCGTTTTCGCCGGACCCTTGAAAAACGCTTTTTTTGATTATAACCCGATTTACAGAAAAACGCAAGGGCAAGCTGCCTAAATGGCTGCCAAAAATTACCGCTTTGACTTGGGCAAATTGCGCAAACGCAGGGCCTTTTCCTGCCGCCGGAACTGCCCGCCGATGATTTTGCAGATTTTGCCGGTGCGTATCATCCAGTTCACCTTACCGAAGCTGGCCCACATCACGTCGTCGGTTTCCCCCGGAAGCAGCACAATGTCCTTCAGGCTTACCCGGCGGCGCAGACAGTAGTGGTCGTAGAACATATTCCGGTCGGAATCCGTGTCCAGATACTCGAATTCCTCAGGGTCGGCACGGATGCCCGTTTCCTCGAACAGCTCCCGGGCCACGGCCTGACGGCTGGTCTCACCGGCCTTTACCGCGCCGCCGGAATTCTCCCAGGTGCCGGCAAAGCTCTTTCCCTTGGCCCGGCGGGTCAGCAGCAGATGCCCCGCGCCGTCGTAGACCCAGACGCAGACCACCACGCCGTATTCCCCTGGCTTCCACTGGCTTCCCCGGCAGTGCACCCTGCCGGTGAGATTCCGGTTTTCATCATAGATGTCGTTCCACTCCACCAGCCCCGCGCCCCCTCATACATATATACATCAGCATACCACAGCCGGATGCAAAAGGCAACCGCATATGCGGCTTTTTCCGAAATATCCGGCAGAGGAAAAGGAGCCTGTCCCATTCTTCACAAGGGGGCGGTTGACAGCGCCGAGCGCAATCTGCTATGATACGTTCAAATAAAACGCGAAGGAGCGGAGACGATGGCAAAAAGTATTCTGATCGCGGACACCACAGTGCAGGAGCGCATTGAGATTGTGCGGCAGTGGATTCCTGAGGATGAGGCCATGGACGGCTGCGACATTGACCTGTGGGAGTTCTACGACGACTACATCAAGGGGAAAAAGGAAATCGCCCAGTGCAACGCGGCTTTCGCGGAAACGTTGGGTTTCTGACGGGAGAGGGGAGCGGCTATGGATCTTAGAGGACTTCACTATTTTTCGGTGGTGGCCCAGGAGCTGAATTTTACCCGGGCCGCCCAGCGGCTCAGCATGAGCCAGCCGCCGCTGAGCAACCAGATTAAGGCGCTGGAAGAGGAACTGGGTACGCCCCTGTTTCTGCGGGGCGGAAGAACGCTGCAATTGACGGAGGCCGGCAAGCTTCTCTACCGCCGGGCGGCTCAACTGCTGGATCTGGCGGAGCGGACCCGGGAAGAGGTGGGGTCTCTTGCCATGGGGTTGTCCGGCACGCTGTGCCTTGGCAGCGTGGCGGGTCTGGCACCCTTTCTGGCCGCCCGGTGGCTGGCGGGATTCCGGGAGGAATATCCGCTGGTGCGATTTGAAATTGTCAACGGCAGCAGCGATGACATCATCGATCAGATTCAGCGGGGCTACATCGAGCTGGGGCTGATTGCCGCGCCTTATGACGACGAGCATCTGGAGGGCATTCCGGTGGGCAGCGAGCCCTGGTGCGCGATTATGTCGGACCGGAATCCTCTGGCGGCGGAGCCGAATGCGCCCCTGCCGCTGAAAGAACTGGCGGGCCAGCCCTTGATCGTGCCCCACCGCCGGTCCCGGGTGGATGAGATTCGAAGCTGGTTCCGGCAGGCCGGGGCGGAGCCGACCATCATCGGCGGGCACTCCAACTTTGTGGACGTGCTGGCCATGGCCCACGCCGACGTGGGTATCAGCATCTTCCCCCAGACCGCCCCGGAGACCATGCCCGGCATCGTCTGCCGCCGGATCGTGGAGCCGTCCCATCAGGCCAGGTATCTGCTGGTGCGCAAGCGGAACGCCTCCATGTCCGAATTGTCCCAGACCTTTCTGGATTTTGTCACCGATTATTTGCAGGCGACTCGGGCGGCAAGTGGCCGCTGACAATGCGGGCCGCAGTGCGGCCGGACAATGCGTTACGAACCCCAGTGGTCATTGCACATCCTTTGGGCCCCTCGACCGGCAGTGCTCAGTAATGAGGTAAATTGTTCTTTAGCGCAGCAATACCTTCCCCCGGGGGGAAGGTGGCCGAGCGACAGCGAGGTCGGATGAGGATCGGCGAGATGTACAGATTTTGAACGCAGTTCGTAAAAAAGTACTGTTTTGAAGGCTATCCCTTTTTATCTGACTGCATTTCGAATCATAGGATGCCGCCGTTCCTCATCAGTCTCGCTGTCGCTCGACAGCTTCCCCCCGGGGGAAGCTATTGGCGCTATATTCTTCTTTACCTACCTAAGCACCTCCGGTCGAGGGGCCCTAAGGATGTACGACCACAACCAGGGTTCGTGACGTATTGTCCGCGGCGACTCGCCGCTAAATTCTCCTTTAGCTAGTTTCGGAATATCGGCACAACAAAAACCCCGTCACTTTCGTTCGTAAAGCGACGGGGTTTATGAATTGTCGGTATTTGTCATGAAATCCCTCTCTGTAACGCGATCAATGCTTGAAGGTTTCGTAATATTCTTCCAACAGGGCTTCAATCTTCTTAACGGTCTTCATAGAAAAGCTCCTTTCGCATTTTGTAGTTCAGCAGGGAATCAATGTTTGAAGGTCTCGTAGTATTCTTCCAGCAGGGCTTCGATTTTCTTAACAGTCTTCATAGTAGTTCTCCTTTCGTCTGGTGCTCAGCGAGCGATCAATGTTTGAAGGTTTCATAATATTCTTCCAGCAGAGCCTCGATCTTTTTGACGGTCTTCATAGGGACATCTCCTTTCGGTTCGGTGTTTTGTTCTTTCTGGCATTATAATAATACAGATATAGCAAAAAGTAAAATACCAAAAATATGGGATAAACTATATCTTTTTGATATAGCACTGAAGCGACAAAAAGGAGGCACCCGGGTGGGTGCCTCCGAAGAGATCATGGGGGAGTTATGTGTTGACAGCTGCCTTGTGCTTGCGGAAGAAGCCGCCGGCCATGCACACCAGCACCGCCGCGCCCGCTACGATGGCGCTGCCCAGCAGGCCGGAAACGCTGGTGCCCGCCGCGCTGTCGCTGGTGGCGAAGGCGTAGTCCGGCAGGAAGGCGGTCTTCTCCTGAATGGCTCCTGCCACCTCAGCCGCACCGCTGGAGACGCCGTAGTCCTCTTCGTCAAGCCCCATGTTCTGGCTGTAGCCGGACTCGGCGTTGCCGAACATGGACCACTCCAGACCGTCGGGGTTGGAACTTGCGAACAGGCTCAGGCCGCCGCCCACGATGGCGACCACCACGGCCAGAATCACCAGTGTGGTTTTCAGGGAGTATTTGCCAGAGTCCTTGCCGGCAGCGTTCACATCCATCAGCAGCTCAGGCCGGGCCTCATAAACAAACACCAGCACAGCGGAGGTAATCAGACCCTCAATGAGACCGATGGCCAGGTGGATGGGCTGCATAATGCCCACGAAGGCGCCGAAGGGCAGCTCGGTGATGCCGGAAGCGGAGGTTTCCAGGACCACGGAGAAGGCGCCCAGCTGCAAGGTGAGGACGCAGCCCAAGATAGATGCAAGGGTGATTCTCGCCCGGGCAGCTCCCTTGGAGGCGCCGAAGAGCTTACTCTGCATTATTGGCCGCCATAGTAAATAGTACCCCACGAAGCACCCGTAGAAGGCCATATTCCAGCAATTCGCTCCCAGAGCCAGCAATCCGCCGTCCGCGAAGAACAGGGCCTGAATGGCGAGGATGACCACCATAGACAGGAAGCCCGCCTGAGGCCCCAGCAGAGCGGTGAGCAGCATGCCGCCGCACAGGTGGCCGGAGGAGCCGGTGCCGGGGATGGTGTAGTTGATCATCTGACCGGCGAAGACCAGCGCGGAGGTCACGGCCATGGTGGGGAGCTTGGCGGTGGTTTCATCTTTTCTGAGTGTTTTCACGGAAGCGCCAACCGTGACTGCGGTAGCAGCATACATGGTCGCGGCCACAGCCGGAGCCAGTAACGCGTCTGCCATATGCATACAAATGCACCCCTTTTTCTGTTTGATGACACCATTATATCAGAGCGGAAATGGGGATGGAAGCCCCCCGGGGGGATGAAATTTTGCATATATTTTTGTTGGGTGTCTTGCAATGCCGCAGAGATTCTGCAATAATAGCGGCGTGATTGCTGAGCAGTGGATAGTTGACAGTTGACAGTGGACAGTTAAGGAGTCCCTGCGGGACAATTGAAATAAGACAAGCGTGAGTTTACCCAATATTTCTAATCATCCCCGAAGGGGATACCACCACTGTCCACTGTCAACTATCAACTGTCAACTCATTTTCCCGCATTGTGCCGGTGATACGATTTATATGAAAGGGGTCGTGGTAAACCATGTTCTATTTCCCACTGTTCTGGGCCAGTCCGGTATTCTATCTGATGGCGATTTATGTGCTGGCGGCGGTGCTGCCCGCGATTTTTCTCATGCGCTATGTGTATAAGCAGGACAGAATTGAGCACGAGCCCATACCCCTGCTGGTCAGCCTCATCGGCAAGGGTATCTGGGCAGCATTGGCGGCTATCGTGCTGGAAATGCTGGGCCAGTCTGTTCTGAACGCTCTGGTGGACCCGGAGAATCCGATTTATGTCTACCTCATGGCCTTCCTGGTGGTGGCGGCTGTGGAGGAGGGAACGAAATTCTTTTTCCTGTACCGCCGGACCTGGCGGGATCCCAATTTCAATTACCGCTTTGACGCGATTCTCTACGCCGTATTCGTCTCTCTGGGCTTCGCCGCCTTTGAGAATGTGAAATATGTGTTCAGCTACGGCCTGTCCGTGGCCCTGCCCAGGGCTATTCTGGCAGTGCCGGGGCACATGGGCTTCGCGGTGTTCATGGGAATCTTCTATGGCAGAGCCAAGCGGTGCTATGACTGGGGCAACGGCTGCGGCTGCAAGGTGAACCTGATTCTGGGATATCTGTTCCCGGTGTTCCTCCACGGGGTCTACGACACCTGCTGTATGCTGGGAACCAACCGCTCAACGCTGGTATTTGTGGCCTTTGTGATTGCCATGTACTTGATCGTTTTCCGTCTCATTCGCCGGGAATCCAGAACCGATGGGCCGGTTTAGACGGGATTTTGGCGGGATCAGGTGTGCGTTCTTGACGATTTGCCATAAGAATCCTGTCTGATTGGATTCCAGAAATGTGAAAAACAGGGAAACGAAAATTTCCTATTGTAAAAAATGTCAGATTGTGCTATAGTGTTGACGAGAACAATGGCGTTCCCAATTGGACAAGTGCGTCCAATTTGGGGACGCCATATTTTTTTCATCCCCGCGGACCGGACGGCAGCTCTGGCACGTGGGAGAGAAATCCGAGAGGAGAAGAAGATATGGATAATTTCACCGAACGCACGTCTCCCGCCGGACTGTATGACCCACGGTTCGAGCACGACAACTGCGGCATCGGCGCGGTGGTGGACATCAAGGGCCGCAAAAGCCACAAGACCCTTGACGACGCCCTGCAGATCGTGGAGCACCTGGAACACCGGGCCGGTAAGGACGCCGAGGGCAAAACCGGCGACGGCGTTGGCATTCTGCTTCAGATCGGACACAAATTCTTTACCAAGGCAGCCTCCCAGGCCGGAATCACGCTTGGCAGCCAGCGGGAGTACGGCATCGGTATGTTCTTCTTCCCCCAGGAGGAACTGCCTCGCAATCAGGCGAAGAAGCTGTTTGAGATCATCTGCAAGAAGGAAGGCCTGCCCTTCCTGGGCTGGCGGGAGGTGCCCACCTGTCCCGACGTGCTGGGCCACAAGGCAAGAGACTGTATGCCCAGCATCTGGCAGGGCTTTGTGGGCAAGCCCCCGCGGATGAAGGCTGGCATTGACTTTGACCGCAAGCTCTACGTTGCCCGCCGGGTCTTTGAGCAGTCCAATCAGGAGACCTACGTGTGCAGCCTGTCCAGCCGGACGATTGTCTATAAGGGTATGTTCCTTGTAAAGGAGCTGCGGCTGTTCTACCCGGATTTGCAGGACGAGGACTACGAGTCCGCCATCGGCATGGTGCACAGCCGGTTCTCCACCAACACCTCCCCCAGCTGGAACCGTGCCCACCCCAACCGCTACATTCTGCACAACGGCGAGATCAACACTATCCGGGGCAATGTGGATACCATGTTGGCCCGTGAGGAGACCATCAGCAGCAAGTATTTGAAGGACGACATGACCAAAGTCCTTCCCATCGTCAATCAGGGTGGCTCCGACTCCGCTATGCTGGATAACACCCTGGAGTTCCTGCTGATGAACGGCATGGAGCTGCCCCTGGCGGTGATGGTGACCATCCCCGAGCCCTGGAGCAACAACAAGAGCATGGACCCCAAGAAGCGGGATTTCTACCAGTACTATGCCACCATGCTGGAGCCCTGGGACGGCCCCGCCTCCATCCTGTTCAGCGACGGCGACGTCATGGGTGCGGTGCTGGACCGTAACGGCCTGCGGCCCAGCCGCTACTACATCACCAAGGACGGACGGCTGATTCTGTCCAGCGAGGTGGGCGTGCTGGACATCCCCCCCGAGGACATTGAGCGCAAGGATCGTTTGCGCCCCGGCAAGATGCTGCTGGTGGACACCGTAAAGGGGGAGCTGGTGGACGACGAGGCGTTGAAGGCCGACTACGCCAGCCGTCAGCCCTACGGCGAGTGGCTGGATCGGAACCTTGTGAGCATGGACGATCTGAAGGTGCCCAACGAAAAGGTGCCGGAGCACACCCATGAGGAGCTGGTGCGGCTGCAAAAGGCCTTCGGCTACCGCTACGAGGACGTCAGCACCATCATGCTGCAAATGGCGAAAAACGGCGGTGAGCCTGCCGGCGCTATGGGCAGCGACACCCCGCTGGCTGTGCTGAGCCACACCCATCCCCCTCTGTTCGAGTACTTCAAGCAGATGTTCGCCCAGGTGACCAATCCGCCCATCGACGCGCTGCGGGAGAAAATCGTCACCTCCACCACCATCTATGTGGGCGCTCAGGGTAACCTTCTGGAAGAGGCTGCCGACAACTGCAAGGTGCTGAAAATCGACAACCCCATTCTGACGGAAACCGACCTGATGAAGATCAAGGCCATGAAGGTGCCGGGGTTCAAGGTGGTCACCGTTTCCATCTGCTACTATAAGAATACCTCTCTGGAAAAGGCCATTGACCGGCTGTTCGTGGATGTGGACCGGGCCTACCGGGACGGGGCCAACATTCTGATTCTGTCCGACCGGGACATTGACGAGTACCACGTTGCCATCCCCAGCCTGCTGGCGGTGGGTGCGGTGTCCAAGTATCTGGTGCGCACCCGGAAGCGTACCGCCATGGCCCTGATTCTGGAAAGCGGCGAGCCCCGGCTGACCCACGATTTTGCCACTCTGCTGGGCTACGGCGCCTGCGCCATCAATCCCTACCTGGCCCAGGAGAGCATCGGCAGCCTGATTCACGATGGACTGCTGGAAAAGGACTACTACGCCGCTGTAAACGACTATAACAAGGCCGTGCTGGCGGGCATCGTGAAGATCGCCTCCAAAATGGGCATCTCCACCATCCAATCCTATCAGGGCAGCCAGATTTTTGAGGCCGTGGGCATCAGCTCCGACGTCATCGACAAATACTTTACCAACACCGTCAGCCGGGTGGGCGGCATCACGCTGCTGGACATTCAGCAGGAGCTGGAAGACCGGCACCGCCAGGCCTTTGACCCCCTGGGACTGGACATCTACATGGACCTGCCCAGCACAGGCGCGCATAAGTTCCGCAGCGGTCCGGCGGCGGAGCAGCACCTGTACAATCCCCAGACCATCCATCTGTTACAGCAGGCGGTGTGGACGGGCGACTACGGCAAGTTCAAGCAGTACACCGCCCTGGCCGCCAACGAAAATGGCGACGATATGCACCTGAGAAGCCTGCTGGACTTTAACTATCCTTCTGAGGGTGTGCCCATTGACGAGGTAGAGAGCGTTGACAGTATCGTAAAACGCTTCAAGACCGCCGCCATGAGCTATGGCGCGCTGTCTCAGGAGGCCCACGAGTGCATGGCCATCGCCATGAACCGCTTGGGCGGCAAGTCCAATACCGGCGAAGGCGGCGAAGCCGAGGACCGGTTCGGCACCGAGCGCAACAGCGCCATCAAGCAGGTGGCCTCCGCCCGGTTCGGCGTCACCAGCAAGTATCTGGTGTCCGCCAAGGAAATCCAGATCAAAATGGCCCAGGGCGCGAAGCCCGGCGAGGGCGGCCAGCTTCCCGGCGCAAAGGTGTATCCCTGGGTTGCCAAGTGCCGCAATTCCACCACCGGTGTGGGCCTGATTTCTCCTCCGCCCCACCATGATATCTACTCCATCGAGGATCTGGCCCAGCTGATTTACGACCTCAAGTGCGCCAACCGCAAGGCCGCCATCAATGTCAAGCTGGTCAGTGAAGCCGGTGTTGGTACCATCGCCGCCGGTGTTGCAAAGGCCGGCGCGGAGGTCATTCTGATTTCCGGCTTTGACGGCGGCACCGGCGCGGCCTCCATCAATTCCTCCATTCACAATGCGGGCCTGCCCTGGGAGCTGGGCATTGCGGAAGCCCACCAGTGCCTGATTATGAACGGTCTGCGCTCCCGGGTCCGGATTGAATCCGACAGCAAGCTGATGTCCGGCCGGGATGTGGCCATCGCCGCCATGCTGGGCGCGGAGGAATTCGGTTTCGGCACCGGCCCGCTGGTTGCCATGGGCTGCGTCATGATGCGGGTGTGCAATCTGGACACCTGCCCCATGGGCATCTGCACCCAGAACCCCGAACTGCGCAAGAAGTTCAAGGGCAAGCCCGAGTATGTCATGAACTTCATGAAGTTCATGGCTCAGGATCTGCGGGAATACATGGCCAAGCTGGGCGTGCGCACCGTGGAAGAGCTGGTGGGCCGTACTGACCTGCTGAAAGTCAAGCCCGCCGCTCCCGGCTCCCGGGCCAGCGAGATGGATCTGTCCGCGCTGCTGCACAATCCCCTTGTGGAAAACTCCAACGTCCACTTTGAGCCGAAGGCCGTCTACAACTTCGGTCTGGAGCAGACCCCGGATATGCAGGTGCTGATGAAGAAGTTCAAAAAGAGCTTCGACATGGCACAGCCAAAGCCCTCCACCATCACCGTGGAGGTGGGCAACACCGACCGGACCTTCGGCAGCATTTTCGGCAGCGAGATCACCGCGAAATTTGGCAACACTCTGCCCGACGACACCTTCCATGTGGTCTGCAACGGCTACGGCGGCCAGAGCTTCGGCGCCTTCATCCCCAAGGGTCTGACGCTGGAGCTGATCGGCGACTGCAACGACTATCTGGGCAAGGGCCTGTCCGGCGGCAAGATCATCGTCTATCCCCCCAAAAACATTACCTACGACCGCAGCGAAAACATTGTCATCGGCAACGTGGCTCTCTACGGCGCCACCGGCGGCAAGGCCTTCATCAGCGGCGTGGCAGGCGAGCGGTTCTGCGTCCGCAACTCCGGCGCAACGGCAGTTGTGGAGGGCGTGGGAGACCACGGCTGCGAGTACATGACCGGCGGCACCGTGGTGGTGCTGGGCAAGACCGGCAAAAACTTCGCCGCGGGCATGAGCGGCGGTATCGCCTATGTCCTTGACGAGGACTGGGATTTCTACCAGCGGGTCAACAAGGATATGGTAAGTCTCGAGCCTGTGGAGCACAAGTACGATGTTTCCCTGCTGAAAGATCTGATTCGGGAGCACGTGGAAGCCACCGGTTCTCCCAGAGGCAAGGAAATTCTCGACAACTTCGGCGCTTACCTGCACAAGTTCAAGAAGGTCCTGCCTCATGACTACGACAAGATGCTCCGGCTCATCGCCCAGATGGAAGAAAAAGGCGAGGACAGCGAGCAGGCCCAGATTGAGGCGTTCTACGCCATGAAAAACGGAAAGTAAGGAGGGACGCGACAATGGGAAAGCCTACAGGATTTATGGAGATCAACCGGCAGGTAAGCTACGAGCTGCCGCCGGAGGAACGCACCAAAAACTTTAACGAATTTCACATTCCCCTGCATTCGGATGAACAGCAGGCTCAGGGCGCCCGGTGTATGGACTGCGGCGTGCCCTTCTGCCAGAGCGGTATGCTGATCGGAGGAATGTTCAGCGGATGTCCTCTGAACAACCTGATCCCCGAGTGGAACGACCTTGTCTACCGGGGCCAGTGGGACCTGGCGGTGAAGCGACTGATTGCCACCAACCGCTATCCGGAGTTTACCAGCCGGGTGTGCCCCGCCCTATGCGAGGCCGCCTGCACCTGCGGCATGACCACGGGAAACCCTGTCACCGTCAAGGAAAACGAGCGGGCGGTGGTGGAGTACGGCTATGAAAGCGGTACCATCCATGCCGTTCCGCCACCCTCCCGCACAGGCAAGCGGGTGGCGGTAGTGGGCACCGGCCCCTCCGGCCTGTCCGTAGCCGACCTGCTCAATAAGCGTGGTCATAAGGTGACCATGTACGAGCGCAGCGACCGGGTGGGAGGCCTGCTGATGTACGGCATCCCCAACATGAAGCTGGAGAAGTGGGTCATCGACCGCCGGGTGGATATCCTCAAGGAAGAGGGCATCGATTTTATCACCAGCACAGACGTGGGCCGGGACATTTCCGCGGAGGAATTGAAGCAGCAGTACGATGCGGTGGTGCTGTGCTGCGGCGCCAAGCAGCCTCGGGACATCGGCGCTCCCGGCCGGGACGCGGAGGGTATCCACTTTGCTGTGGATTACCTGAGCAGCGTTACCAAGAGTCTGCTGGATTCCGGTTTTGCCGACGGCAAGGCCATTACCGCGGCCGGCAAGAAAGTGCTGGTCATCGGCGGCGGCGACACCGGCAACGACTGCGTTGGCACCTCCATCCGGCAGGGCTGCACCTCCGTGACCCAGCTGGAAATGATGCCCTGCCCGCCCACCTGTCGGGCTCCCGGCAACGACTGGCCCGAATGGCCCCGGGTGCTGAAAACCGACTACGGTCAGCAGGAGGCCATCGCCAAATTTGGCTCTGATCCCCGTCTGTACAAGACCACCGTCAAGGAGTTCTACAAGAACGAATCCGGTCACGTCTGCGGCGCGCTGATTGCCAAGCTGGAAAGCCAGGTGGTGGACGGCCGGCGCATGATGGTGCCCACCGGGGAGGAATTTGCCGTCGAGTGTGATCTGGTGCTGATTGCCGCCGGCTTTACCGGCTGTGAAAGCTACGTTGCTGAAGCCTTCGGCGTGGATATGACCCCCCGGGGCACTGTGGCGGATACCAAATACGCCACCAGCCAGCCCGGTATCTTTTCCTGCGGCGATATGCGCCGGGGCCAGAGCCTTGTGGTCTGGGCGCTGCGGGAGGGCAGGGATACTGCCGCCGTGGTGGATGAATACCTGATGGGTTATACGAACCTGTGAATCAATGCCCCCGGGACATTCCCCGGGGGCATTCCCATTCCTTGCAAAGCAGGAAAAAACTGCTATAATACATCATTATGTGCTTATTGGTTCTACTCATCTGTATTGTTCTTTATCTGAGTTTCGTAGGGCTTATGTCATGACACCGCCGACCCGGTATCGACTATCGGCAGTCTCGATGAATGGTGTTTGGCTGGTTGACATCCAAGCGATTTCCGTTGGACGAACGCTAGGCATATGACCAACCTGATCGGCGGGGTCATGACCCCGCCCTACGCAGATGTATTCTTCTTTCGCTGAGCTAAGCTGATAAGCATTTCCTATAATCTGAGCAAGAGGAGAAAACCATGATTATCAAGCGGGATTGTAACTACTATGGGGCCAACCGGCCTCTGCACATTTATCTGCCGGAGGATTATTACCAGACCGATGAGCGTTATCCGGTGATGTATTTCTTCGACGGGCACAATCTGTTTTACGACAGCGATGCCACCTACGGCAAAAGCTGGGGGCTGAAGACATTTCTGGATAGCTGGAGAAAGAACATGATCATCGTGGGCATGGAGTGCAGCCATGTGGGTAATGAGCGGCTGGAGGAATACCTGCCGTACCCCGCCACCACCAAGGCCTTCGGGCCGTTGGCGGTGAAGGGCAACGAGACGCTGGAATGGATTGTCAATGCGGTCAAGCCCATGATCGACCGTGAGTACCGCACCTATCCCAACCGGCAGTGCACCGGCATCGCCGGCTCCAGCATGGGCGGGCTGATGGCCATTCGGGGGGTACTGCGCTATAATTTCTGCTTTTCCAAGGCAGCCTGTGTGTCCAGCGCCATCGGCTTCTGCCCGGAATCCGTCATGGCGGATGTGTACGGCACGCCCATTGACCCGGATACCAGGGTGTACCTGTCCTGGGGCTCCCGGGAGGCATGGGGGGAGCATGATCCCGACCGGGAAGACCCCCGAAGCCCTTCTTACCGCTGGAACCATGCCGTTGCCAGTCAGGTGGAGCGTTGCGGCGGCGCGGGCTGGGCTTACTGCCAGGAAGGCGGCGGCCACTGCGAGGCGGACTGGGAAAAGCTGATTCCCGACTTCATGGACTTCCTCTGGATGCGTTGACAGACGAGGCGGCAGAACAGCACTGCGGACTTTGCGCTACCGGCCTCAGGTGATTCAGCACCGGGTGGTCAGCCGGAGCAAACTGCGGGAAACCGCCTCTATGATCCGGTATGATTTGCCCCCACTTGCGCCGTGGGAATCGCTCTGTGCGGCATTGACGAGTGCCCGTCCTCGGTGCTGATCGAGCGGGCGGATCAGGCTGTGTACCGGGCCAAGCGGGATAATCATGGGGGCTGCTGTCTGTGGGAAGGCTCCTTTGAAGGGAATACGGCGGAGTAATCGGCATTTTTCATTCATTTTCCGGCAGAAAACGACAGATTTTCGGCATTTTTAACCGTGGCCCGACAGTTGACAAGATTTTCCCGCGGTGATAAAATACTTTCGTAAAGAGTAAAGGCGCTTTTTCCGAATGGGGAAGAAGCGCCTTTTCATAATACGGAGGGAGAAGCCTATGGATGGACTCATTCAGCACAGTGAAACGATTAATAAGCTGCTGGCCCGCTACGGCGTGAAATTCGGCATCTACAAAAACGGCGAATTCAAGGAGCAGCTGTTCCCCTTTGACCCCATCCCCCGGGTCATTGGCCACGAGGAATTTGCCTATCTCGAGAAGGGCTTGCGGCAGCGGGTGGATGCCCTGAACTGTTTCCTGCGGGACATCTACGGGAAAAAGCAGATTTTGAAGGACGGCGTCATCCCGGAGGAATTTGTGTTCTCCGCCAAGGGCTACCTGCCGCCCTGTGACGGCGTTGTGCCGCCCAAAGGCATCTACAGCCACATCTCCGGCATCGATTTGGTGCAGTCGAAAAACGACAGCTGGTACATTCTGGAGGATAACCTGCGGGTGCCCTCCGGCGCGTCCTACCCCATGATCGCCCGGGAGTTCCAGCGCAAGAGCGCCCCGGCGGCGTTCCTCCACAACAGCGTGATTGACAACCGGAACTACGCCCGGATGCTGAAAGGTGTTATGGACAATGTGAACACCGGTGGTATCAACGTGATCCTGTCTCCGGGCCGGTACAACGCCGCCTTCTTTGAACACTCCTACCTCGCCGAGCGCACCGGCGCGGTGCTGACCACCGGCAGCGATCTGGTCTGCGAAAACGACAACCTCTACTATGTGGACTACGAGGGCAGAAAGCGCCGGGTAGGCGCGGTGTACCGCCGGATCTCCGATGAATACCTCGATCCCATGACCTTCTATGAGGATTCCGTCATTGGCATTCCCCACGTATTCGAGGCTTACAAAAAGGGCAACGTGGCTCTGCTAAATGCCCCCGGCAACGGCGTGGCGGACGACAAGGGCATCTACTACTTTGTGCCCAAGATGATTCGCTATTATTTGGACGAGGAAGCCATTTTGCAGAATGCCCCCACCTACCTTCCTTACTACGAACAGGACATGAAGTACACGCTGGATAACTTCGACAATCTGGTCATCAAGGACGTGGCGGAGGCCGGCGGCTACGGCGTGGTCTTCGGAAACAGCCTGACAAAGGAGCAGAAGGCGGACTTCATCACCCTTCTCAAAAATGAGCCTCGCCGCTTTATTGCCCAGGAGGTCATCGACTTCTACGATCTGGACATTCTGGACGAAAACGGCGGCAGGGTGCCCAGAAAGGCCGATCTGCGGGCCTTCGTGCTCACCGGCAGCGAGACACAGGTCTGGCCCAGCGGCCTGACCCGATTCTCACGGAACCCCAATTCGTTTATTGTCAATTCTTCTCAGGGCGGAGGTTTTAAGGACACATGGGTATTATCACGCTAGAAAAGAGCAATAATCTGCTCTGGCTGGGCAGATACACCGAGCGGGTGCACACCACTCTGAAATACTACATCGAGGCCACGGACCGGATGATTGACCGGGACCCGGACTATTACGCCATTTTTTGCGAAAAAGTTGGTATCCCGGACATTTACGGCTCCCGGGAGGCCTTCTGGACCCGGTATCCCTTCGACACCGACGATCCCAACTCTATTTTCAGCAACCTCTATCGGGCCTACGACAACGCCATCGTCATGCGCGACTACATCGGCACCGAGACCATGGCCTACATCCAGCTGGCCATTGACGACATGAAGACCGCTCGCCGGGAGGACACCTATCTTGCCGACCTGATGCTGGTCATCGACCACATTCTGGCCTTCTGGGGCTGCGTCAACGACCTGATTTACGATGAGCAGACACGGAACATCATCAAGCTGGGCAAGGGTATCGAACGGCTGGATCTGTACCTGAGCCTTGACCGTCCTCTGGCGGATGTCCGCCGGGAGTACGGGCGCATGAAGCAGTTCCTGCGCAAGTCCCTGATGCACCACGATGAGAGTGTGCTGTACACCATCGACAATATGCTCTTTGAGGACGAGGTTTCCTACAGCATCGTCCGCAATTTAATAAGAAATCTGATTACAGAATAAGAAATGTGCTTATCCGTTTACTCAGCTATGTTGTTCTTTAGTTCAGCAACTGCGTAGGGCGGGGTCATGACCCCGCCGATCAGGTAGGTCTATTGCCTTGCGGTCGTCCAACGGTAATTGTCTGGACGTTAGCCCGCCGAACACCATTTATCGTAGCCTTCGGGAAAACGATACCGGGTCGGCGGGGTCATGACATAAGCCCTACGCTGATAAATTCTTCTTTACCCTCCAAAGCACCCATGGTCGA
>JALFXH010000172.1 GCA_022786965.1 Clostridiales bacterium | reverse complement strand
TTCGCCGAAACGCTGAAGAAGGGTTTATCTGTTACCGCCCTCTTCCGCCCCCTGCGGGGGCACCTTCCCCAAAGGGGAAGGCTTTGGTCCGCTAAATTCCGCTTTTGCTGAGTACGCTCATTATGAAAAATCACAGCGGCTTGCGGTTTTCATAGACCCTTTGAATCTCGTTCAGAAAATCCCTGTCCGCCGGGCAAAATTCGAAATCCCCGATCTGGCTGGGGTGAATCCACCGTAAATCCTTATGCTCCAGCGCCTGGGGCACCCCACTGGGGATTGTGCAATGGAACAGGGTGAGCCGGATCAGCATATCCGGGTAATCGTGGTATTCCTGCAAAAACTGCCCACCCACGTTTACCTGGATGGCCAGCTCCTCGGCGCATTCCCGCTGCAGCGCCTGCTCCATGGTTTCCCCCGGCTCCACCTTGCCGCCCACGAACTCCCACAGTAGCCCCCGGGCCTTGTGCTCGGGCCGCTGGCAGATGAGGAATTTGTCCTTCTCCCAGATCAGAGCCGCCACCACGTCCACCGGTTTTTTCTGGGTCAGCACCGTGGCAGACACCGGCAGGGCCGCGATCTGTCCTTCCGCTGTGAACAGCGGCTCCGTACCGGCTTTCCGGTCATGGATATTCACATCCCAGCGTCCCGGGGGCAGGGGAAGGGAAAGCTGAGCGCTGTCGGCGTTGAAAATCAGGATGATGCTGTGATACCGGTCCTCCACCCGGTAGGCCACGGCTTTGGCGTTGTCCACAGGAACACAGGTTACGCAGACAGTCTCCCGTTTTGGCTGCCGCAGGCCCTCGTGGGCCTTCCGAAAGGCCAGCAGACCCCGATAGTATTGGTAAACCGCCTGATATTCCGGCTTGTCCAGATTCTCCCAGCGCAGGGCGTTGACCCGGTCCGGGGAGCGGTAGCTGTTTTCGTCAAACCTGCCCCGGCCCTTGGGCTTGGAGCGCAGCATTTCCTCCCCGGCCTGCAAAAAGGGAACGCCCTGAGACAGAAAGGCGAAGGCCGCCGCCAGACAGTTCTGCCGAACTCGGGTCTCAAAGGACGCCTCCGGGGAGATGATGGCCAGACGGTCGAAAAGGGTGTTGTTGTCGTGGCAGGAGACGTAGTTGACGCACTGCGCAGGCTCCTTCGCCCAGTAGGGCATTCCCATAAAGCAGGCGTTCAGCTGATTCTTGTCGCAAATGGCCCCGGACACGAAGCCGGGGGCGCGGCTGTCAAAAATGGAGCCCCGCAGCAGATCCCGAAGGGTGTCGCTGAAAAAGGAAAAACCGGGCATTTTGGCGGAGTTACCCTGCACCGCCAGCTCCACCCCGGGCTTTACGGGCTGGGTGTTCATGTGCCACCCTTCCGCGTAGAAAACAGCCTTGGGGTGCCGGGCGTGGACGGTTCGGACAATTTCATTGACGGTGACAATATCTAATAGCCCCATCAGGTCAAACCGAAAGCCGTCAATGTGGTATTCGTCCGCCCAGTAATTGACAGAATCCACAATAAACTTACGCACCATGCTCCGCTCGGAGGCGGTGTCGTTGCCGCAGCAGGAGCCGTTGCTGTAGCGCCCATTTTCGTCCACGCGGCTGAAATAGCCCGGGACGATTTTGTTAAAGCAGAAGCTTCCCGCGTCATAGACATGGTTGTAGACCACATCCATCACCACACTCAGCCCCGCGTCATGGACGGCCTTCACCAGAAGCTTCATTTCCCGCACACGGGTTTTGCCGTCAAAGGGGTCGCTGGCGTAGGAGCCTTCCGGCACATTGAAATTCACAGGGTCATAGCCCCAGTTGAACTGGGGATGGAAGGCGGCCTCATCCGTATAGCCAAAGTCAAAGACGGGCATCAGGTGGATGTGGGTCACGCCCAGCTGCTTGATGTGGTCAAGGCCGGTGGATTGGCCGCCCCGGGTTTTCCGCCCGGTCTCCGTCAGGCCAAGAAATTTGCCCTTGTTGCGGATGTGGCTGGAGCGGTGCATGGACAGGTCCCGGAGGTGCAGCTCATAGAGCACCGCGTCGGTGATGCCTTTTCCGGTGAAGGGGTCATGGTCTTCCTCCCAGCCCGCCGGGTCGGTTTCGGCTAAGTCTACCACCATAGCCCGCTCCCCGTTGACGCCCACGGCCCGGGCGTAGGGGTCGCAGGCCTCCCGGGTCACACCGTCCACGGTCACGAGATAGGTATAGTACAGCCCCTTCAGATTCCCCACCCGCTGGGCAATCCAGGTGCCCTTCACATCCGGGTGCAGCTGCTGCCGGGCCAGGGGCTCGCCGCCCCGGCCCTCCCGGTACAGGAGCAGGGCCACATCCTGGGCCGTGGGCGCCCAGACCCGGAACACGGTTTTGCTTTCCGACCAGAAAGCGCCCAGATCCCGTCCGGGATAGGTGTAGTTCTCTTCAAATTCCAGGGTATCATAGGGGTAGGACATGGCGGCATAACCTCAGCTTTTCATACAGTCTCTGACGGGAATTATACCACGGGAAGGGCGATCCTGTAAAGTAAAAATCCGAAAAGAAGTGAGCGGGCCGCAGTGCGGCCGGACAATGCGTCACGGCCGGCAGTGCCGGCAGACAATACGTCACGAACCCAGGAAGGCATCGTACATCCCTAGGGCCCCTCGACCGGAGGTGCTTAGGTAGGTAAAGGGGAATTTATCGCACCAAAGCCTTCCCCTTTGGGGAAGGTGCCCCCGTAGGGGGCGGAAGAGGGCGGTAACAGATAAACCCTTCTTCAGCGTTTCGGCGAATTCGCAGGAGCCTCTTCCGACCTCGCTTACGCTCGGCCACCTTAATGAATAGAGGTATGATTGCCACCGGCAATCATTGGCATTGCAGATTCGCTGCGCGGAGCACCACCCCAAAGGGGAAGGCATTGCTCAGCTAAAGAACAATATAGATGATTAGTCTGTCATCCTGA
>JALFXH010000150.1 GCA_022786965.1 Clostridiales bacterium | reverse complement strand
GCCGAAAAACCGAAAGCCTCCATGATTGCCGACAGCTTCTCTGGATCCCGAATCAGGAACACCAGCTTGCCGGAGGACGCCAGACTGGGATAGCTGTCAAAGTCCAGATCAAAGGCTTTTTTGAAGAGTTTCGGCAAGATGCAGGCAAATTCTCGGCTTTCGGTGATGATTTTTATGCCGTCATCCTGAAAACAGTTGCAGAACAGCAGAATGCCGAAGCACTGGGCCAGGGCGCAGCAATGCTTATGGGGAAGCTCCCGGCAGATTTCCGCCCGGGCGGCGGAGGAAAAGGAGATTGACATATTAACACCACTCTTTCTACAGCCTCTCCTATGCCTTCCCCTCTGGGGAAGGTGGCCGAGCCTAAAGCGAGGTCGGAAGAGGTCGTCCGCAGCATCGTATTCGCCGATCAATCGACCGAATCGAAAGCAGTCACCGCACCTCTTCAGTCAAAAATCTATGATTTTTGCCAGCTTCCCAAAAGGGGAAGCCAAAAATTTTACCAAATCCGAATCTCCGGCTCCAAGCGGATGCCGGACTGCTCGAAGACCCGGTCGGATACGGTTTGCAGCAATTGCCTCATATCTTTTGCGGTAGCACCGCCCAGATTCACGGCGAAGCCCGCGTGCTTTTCGGAAATACCAGCGTTTCCAACCCGGAAGCCCTTCAGCCCCGCCTGATCGATGAGGGCCGCGGCGTAGCCGCCTTTCGGGCGCTTGAAGGCCGACCCGGCGGAGGGCAGATCCAGAGGTTGGAAAGTGGAACGCTTTCCGATCAGTTCCTTCATCCGGGCCTTGATTTCTTCCGGCTGGGCCGGGGTCAGGTTGAATTCGGCGCAGATCACAATGTCGTCTGAGGTTTCCAGCACACTGCGGCGGTAGGAAAATTCCATTTCCGCGTTACTGAGCCAGCGGGTATTCCCCTGCCGGTCCATGACCTGCACCCGGTGGCAAATCTGACAGATTTCGCCGCCGTAGGCCCCGGCGTTCATATAGACGCCGCCGCCGATGGTTCCAGGGATGCCGTGGGCAAATTCCAGGCCGGATAAGCCCAGATTCGCCGCGAACACAGCCGCCCGGCTCATGGTCACACCTGCCATGACCCGAATTCGGTTCTCAGGCAGAGCCTCCATGCCGGTTAAGGCATCTTTCAGGCAGATAACCAGCCCGGAAACTCCCTCGTCCGGGGCCAGTACGTTGGTTCCCGCGCCTAAAATAGCGCACTTACAGTCCAATAAAGCGGATAGTTTCAGTAATTCCGCCAATTCTTCTTCGGTCTCCGGAAAGGCCATGATCTCCGCCTCACCGCCAATGCGCAAGGAGGTGTGCTTTGCCATGGGCTCATTCAGCCGCAGCTCCAAATTGGGGAGCAAACCGGTGATTTTCTTCTGAAATTCCGTCAATTCCGTCATAAACGCCTCCGGGTGTATAGTCTTGTACAGTATAACATATTCCCGCTCATTATGCAATTATTACAACCGATAAATTAGGATTTAGTTGACAGTGAACAGTTGACAGTTGTAGTATCCCTTCGGGATGGATTTACATAAGGTATCATATAGCAAATACGCGTTGTTTTTTTGAAGAAACCCGTCATATCTGGCTTTTATAATACTGTCCCGCAGGGACTCCTTGACTGTCAACTGTCAACTATCAACTGTCAACTCAATTCTGCTTCCATGACGAAAAGCCACCACGGAAATCCCTTCCGTGGTGGCTTTGATTATGGGATTGTCAGCTGACCTCCGCTTCGGTGATAGCCCGGATCAGCTTCTTCTGCTGAGGCGTTTCAAAGCGGATAACGCTGTGGATATTGCCGTCGTCGTAAATATCCACCATATCGCCCCAGCCAGTGCCGGAGATGGGGATGGTCTCGCCGGTCATTTTCAGATCGATCACCATAGGCAGAATTTTTGCCGCCAGCTTAGTCACATCGGCGGGCTTCATGGTGGTGGTCACCATGGGCAGAAGCTCATCCACCCAGCCGTTCAACTCGCTCAGGGACATATAGCGGAACTTCTCCAGCAGGGAAGCCACCAGCTTGCGCTGACGCTCCGTGCGCTTGATGTCGCTGTCAGAATCGCCCTCGGCCTTCCGCATCCGGGCATAGGACAAGGCCTCCATGCCCTGCAGCACCTGCACGCCCGGCTCGATGTGCCGCTGAACATACAGAGTGTCCTTATTGAGGTAGTCCGCCTCGGCCTGCGTCAGTTCCAGCTCCACGCCGTTTAAGTAGTCGATCATCTTGATGAAGCCGTCAAAGCTGACCTCGATGTTGTAATCCACCTCAACGCCAAAATTGTCCCGCAGGCAGATATTGGTCATCTCCATGGCCCCGGCGGTACCGCCGCCCCACTGGTAGCCCAGATTGTAGCAGACGGTGAACTTGGCTCTGCCGCAGGTATGACCCTTATAGTCCGGCAGCTTCACAAAGGAGTCCCGAAGAATGGAGAATACGGTCACTTCCTTGGTATAGGTATTGAGGGAAATCAGCATGGTGGTATCCGCCATGTTGGCTTCCTCGCCGGCCCGGGCCGCCTGACCCACCACCAGAATGTTGACGATATCGTCGGCGGACATCTGATGGACGGTAGGCGCCGTGGTTTCCTCCTCCGTGGCGTCTTCGGCCTGCTCCGGCTCGGTCTCCGCCGGGCGGGTATACTCATCCGTTGCCTCCGTGTAGACGTAGGTGTCCTCCGGTAGCTCAATGACATTCATCTTGCTGAACTTGTTCTGGATGAACCAGTACCCCACCGCCGCGGCAATGAGAATCAGCGCCAGCAGCACCGCCAGCACGATCAAGAAAATTTTCAGCCCCTTGCCGCCCTTCTTCGGCTGGTTACCCCGGCCTTTGGGCTGCTTCTGCTGTTCAAAACGTCCATGATAGCTCATGTATAACCTCCTGATGGACCATAGAATCTTAAAATCTGCAGTCGTTCAGCGGCTATTGTATCACGGCGCATTTCAGATTACAAGACTTTTTTCACCTGTTTTTTATGGAAATCCCCTCAATTTCCCTCCGCTTCGGTGATTGCCCGGATCAGCTGCTTCTGCTGGGAGGATACAAACTGCATCACGCTGTGCTGTGTGCCGTCGCCGTAGATGTCCACCATCTCGCCCCAGCCGGTTTTGCCCACGGGAACGGTTTCTCCCTTCATAGAGAGCCTGCTCACCATGGGCAGGATCGTCGCCGCGAGCCTGGTCACGTCGGAAGGGGTCATGGTGGTGGTCACCATGGGCAGCAGCTCGTCCACCCAGCCGTTCAGCTCGCTCAGACTCATACCCTGGAACCGCTTCAGAAGGGCGGACACCAGATTGCGCTGACGGGCGGTGCGCTTGATGTCGGATTCTCCGTCACCGGCAGCCTTGCGCATCCGAGCGTAGGACAGGGCCTCCATGCCCTGCAGTACCTGCACACCCGGGTCGATGTGCCGCTGAACATACAGGGTATCCTTATTGAGGTAGTCTGCCTCGGCCTCCGTCAGCTCCAGCTCCACACCGTTCAGGTAGTCTATCATCCGGATGAAGCCGTCAAAGCTGACCTCAATATTGTAATCCACCTCGATACCAAAATTGTCCTTCAGGCAGATGTTGGTCATCTCCATAGCCCCGGCGGTGCCGCCCTGCTGGTAGCCCAGGGCGTAGCACATGGTAAACTTGTTTCTGCCGCCGCCCAGGCCCTTATAGGCCGGTAGCTGCACAAGGGAATCCCGGAGAATGGAGAATACCGTCACTTCCTCAGTGTAGGTGTTGATGGACACCAGCATGGTGGTGTCCGCCATGTGGCCCTCTTCGCCTGCTCGGGCGGCCTGACCCACCACCAGAATGTTGATGATGTCATCAGCAGTCATTGGGGGTCTGGTGGTCTCCTCGGTAGTCGCCGCAGTGGTTTCCTCCGTGGTCTCGGGCTCCGTCTCCGGCGGGCGGGTGTACTCGTCCGTGGACTCCGTGTAGACGTAGGTGTCCTCCGGCAGGGTGATAACGTTCATTTTGCTGAATTTATTCTGGATAAACCAGTATACCAGCCCAAAGCCCGCGATAACCAGCGCCAGCACCACCGCCAGCACAATCAAAAAGAGCTTCATGCCCTTTCCGCCGGTCTTTTGGGTGTTCTTTCTATGTTTCGGCTGTTTCTGCTCCTCAAAACGTCCGTGATAGCTCATACGCAACCTCCTGTTTCAGTCAGTCGCGGTCATTATATCACCGACCTTCAAAAAGTTCAAGTTTCCCCCAGAAATCTTAAAATTATTTTAGGCCGCAGTGCGGCCGGACAATGCGTTACGGACGCCGGGCAGTCGTCGTACATTCTTTGGGCCCCTCGAGGGGTACTGCTCAAGAATGTTTCCCTTTAGCTGCACTGGCGCGGGAGCGCCCATGGCTTCCCCCGGGGGGGAAGCTGTCGAGCGCAGCGAGACTGATGAGGATTGGCGAAATGTAACGATAATGATTGCATTTCGTAAAAAAGGTACTATTTTGAAGGCTGTTCCTTCTTATTTATCTGCATTCCACATGGTAAGATGTCGCCGTTCCTCATCCGCCCCCTTCGGAGGCACCTTCCCCCCAGGGGAAGGTATTACTCAGCTATATTCCCCTTTAACCGCCGTAGGGGACGGCCTCCGGATGTCCCGATGGTAAGCAGCAATTCCTTGCACCCCGGTGGAAATCCGGGAAACGGGGCGTCGAGGACGCCGCCCCCTACGCGGATATACTGTTTTTTGCTGAGCAAAGCCGATAAGAACAAATTATTGTCTCTTTCTGCCCCAGATTCCGCAGCACATCAGTCCGCCCCCGGACAGGGCCATGCTCAGTACCGCCAGATAAGTCGTCATGTCCCCGGTGCAGGGCGGTTCATCCGTGATGGGAAACACCAGCGGTTCAAAGCGCCGAGTCCATTGCCCCCCGGCGGGCACCTCCGCCAAAAAGGCCCGGAAGGGATAGAATCCATCCATCCGCCGGGTCTGCTCCAGAAGATACAGCCCTGGCTCCACCCCGGAAAAAACAACCCTGCCGTCCACATCCAGCAGCAGTTCCGTCCCGCCATCGGACAGCTCGCTCAGCCAGTAGGCCAGATTGCCGGACACGGCGTCTTCGCTGCGAACCACTCCGCCGCCGTACCGGTCAAGCAGCCGGTAGCCGCCCTCGGTGGGGACCCCAACCAGATACAGCGTCACCGCCCCGTTGGTCACCGGAAGCTCCCCCGCATCCAGCTTGACCTCCACAGAGCCTTTCAGTTCCGACGCCCCGGCGGTCACGCTCAGTGACAGCACCACAGCAGTGAGCAGCAGCGCCATGATTCCCCGTTTCAAATGCCCTCTCCCCTTTCGTATGGATACCGTCAGTATAGCGAAAGGGACCGGGCGAAAAAAAGCGGAACGCTGACGCGCTCCGCTTTTTGAGTTGACAGTTGATAGTGGTCAGTTGATCGTTATGGTATCTAACTGTCCACTGTCAACTGTCCACTGTCAACTGTTCACTGTCAACTGCCTTATTCCACCACCGGCACGGGCTTGACCTCCATGACGGTCTTCTGGTAAACGGCGATGCCCTTTGCCAGCACGTCCATGGCCCGCTCCAGATCCTCCTGCTTCAGGACGTAGGCAATCCGCACCTCGTTCATGCCCTTGCCGGGGGTCTCGTAGAAGGGCGCGCCGGGGGCAAACATGACGGTATCGCCGTTGTCGCTGAACTCCTCAAGGAGCCACTTCTGGAACTTGTCCGCGTTATCCACGGGGAGGCTGGCCATCAGGTAGAAGGCGCCCATGGGCTCCTCCACCACCACACCGGGAATCTGCCGCAGCTTCCGGATGACGGTATCCCGGCGCTTGCGGTACTCCTCCTTACAGCTGCGGAAGAAGGCAGCGTCCACGCTGTACAGCGCCGCCGCGCCCACCTGATCCACCGTAGCCACCGCCAGACGGGACTGGCAGAACTTCAGCAGCGCCGCCTGAAGCTGCTTATTGCGGGTAACCACGCAGCCCACCCGGGCGCCGCAGGCGGAGAACCGCTTGGACACGGAGTCCACAATGACCAGATTCTCGTCAATGTCCCGGAACCTCGCCATGGTGGGCACGCCGAACTTGTCGTCGTAGCAGAACTCCCGGTACACCTCGTCGCAGATCAGGAACAGGTTGTGCTTTTTCGCGATGTCCGCGATCATCCGCATTTCGCTTTCGTCCAGCACCACGCCAGTGGGGTTGCCGGGGTTGGTAATCAGGATGGCCCGGGTGTTGGGGGTGATCAGGCTCTCAATCCGCTCCCGGTCGGCATAGCGGTAGCCCTCCCAGGGATTGGTAGGCAGGGCCCGGATGACGCCGCCGGCAGCGTGGACGAAGGTGGTGTAGTTGGGATAGTAGGGCTCGGGAATGATGACCTCGGTATAGGGATCCAGAATGGACAGGCAGGTAAAGAGCAGGGCCTCGCTGCCGCCGGTGGTCACCAGGATATCGTTGTCCTCCAGAGGAACCCCCAGGGTGCCGTAGTACTTCTTGATTGCCTCGATCAGGCAGGGCCGTCCGGGGGAAGCCTCGTAGGCCAGGGTCTGGTCGGCAAAGTCATGGACCGCCTCATAGAAGGCCTTGGGGGTGGGCAGGTCGGGCTGGCCGATGTTCAGATGGTAGATTTTCTTCCCATCCTTCTTCGCCTGCACGGCAAGGGGATGGAATTTCCGCATGGGGGACGGCTCACAACGATTGGCGTTAATGGAAATCTGCATATTTCTTTACCTCCACCGGCGGCTGCCAAAAGCGCCGGATTTTTTATAATCTTTCGTAATGCGGCGAAGCTCACCGGTGAGGGCCGCAAGGCAAATCAAATTGGGAATGGCCATCAGTCCGTTGGCCAGCTCGGAAAAATACCAGACCGTTTCCGTGTCCAGCACCGCCCCCAGCACCACCATGGCAGTCTGGGCGGCGGCGAAGCCCTTCCAGCCGCCGAATAAAAACTGGGCACACCGGGAACCGTACAGCCCCCAGCCCAAAATGGTGGCAACGGCAAACAAAATCAGCGCCGCGGCCAGAAACACGGAAGCCCCGGCCCCGTAAACCTGGGAAAACGCCGCGGTGGTCAGCTCCCCGCCCACATCCACGCCGTAGGGAATGGACACGCCGGAGACGAGAATCACCAGCGCCGTCAGGGTGCAGATGACGATGGTGTCGAGGAACACCTCCACCATGCCCATCAGGCCCTGCTCGGCAGGCTCAGCCTGGGCACAGGCGTGGGCGATGGAAGCGGTGCCCATCCCGGCTTCGTTGGTAAAGACCCCCCGGCGGCAGCCCACACAAAGGGCCTGAAACGCGGAACCCAGGATTCCCCCGGTAACCGCCCGGGGACAGAAAGCCCCCGCCAGAATCTGACCGAAGGCGGCAGGAATCCGCCGCCGGAACACCAGCAGCACCCCGATACACAGCAGGATATAGCAGCCAGCCGCAACGGGAACCAGCAGCTCCGCCGCCGCGCCGATGCGCTTCGCACCGCCCAGCAGCAGAAATCCCGCCAGCACCGCGAGAATCAGGCCCATGAGCAGGTTCCCTGCCAGACTTGGCTCCCCGCCAAAGCGGGAAACCGCCCCATTCACGCCGGTAACCACCGCGTTGATCTGGGCGGCATTGCCCACCCCAAAGGCCGCCAAAATGCCGAAGACGCAGTATGCTTTCGCCAGCGGGCGAAACCGCGGCCCCAGTCCGTAGGTCATGGTGTACATGGGCCCGCCGGCGTAGCCGTCGGGAGTTTTAACCCGGCAGCGCACCGCCAGCGCGGCTTCTGAATACTTGGTGGCCATGCCGAAAAAAGCGCAGACCCACATCCAGAAAATGGCCCCCGGCCCCCCGAGGCAGATGGCTCCCGCCACCCCCACCAGATTCCCGGTGCCCACGGTAGCCGCCAGCGCGGTACACAGCGCCTGAAAGGAGGATACCCCCTCCCGGAGCTTCCCTGCGAACATCCGGCGAAAAAACAACCTCAAGGCCCTTGGGAACAGTGCCAGCTGGGGAAACCCCAGCTGAATCGTGAGATAAAGTCCCACGCCAAGAATGAGCGCAGCGGCAGGCAGGCCCAGAATTGCGTCCTGTATGTACAAACGTAGCTGAGTCATGGTATTCTCCTACTTTATCACTACTTTACAAATTCTGCAACAAAAATTTTTCACTTTCGACAAAAAAGCAGC
>JALFXH010000126.1 GCA_022786965.1 Clostridiales bacterium | reverse complement strand
GTAATACCTTCCCCCGGGGGGAAGGTGGCCGAGCGTAAGCGAGGTCGGATGAGGATCGGCGAAAGGTATCGATTATGAATGCAGTTCGTAAAAAGGTACTATTTTGAAGACTGTACCTTCTTACTGGGCTGCATTCTGAGTTCTGGGATGTCGCCGTTCCTCATCCGCCCCCCTGCGGGGGCACCTTCCCCAAAGGGGAAGGCTTTGTTCCGCTAAATTCCCCTTTAGCAGCCGTAGGGGACGGCCTCCGGACGTCCCGCTGCTATGCAGCGATCCTTGCACCCCGGTGGAAAACCGGGAAACGGGGCGTCGAGGACGCCGCCCCCTACGCGGATATATTCTTCTTTATCCGCCTAACGTATCCGGCTCATAAGCACACTTCAAAAAATCGCCGCCTTTTTCCCAAAGGCGGCGATTTGTATTACTGTTTTCCCGTTTCTTCCGGGTAGTCCTCATGGTACTGCTCCCACAGCTGGGTCTGGCCCTTATTGGCCAGGCCCCGGCGCACCAGCTTCTTCACGATATCATAAATCACCGCGAACATGGGCACGCAGATCACCATGCCCGCCACACCCCACAGTCCGCCGCACAGCACGATGGCGAACAGCACCCAGAAGCTGGATAGCCCTGTCCGGTCCCCCAGAATCTTGGGGCCGATGACGTTGCCGTCCAGCTGCTGCAATGCCAGCACAAACACGATAAACCACAGGCCCTTGATGGGGTTTTCAATCATAATCAGCAGCGTGGAGGGCACCGCGCCGATGAAGGGGCCAAAGAAGGGAATCACGTTGGTGATGCCCACAAAGGTGGACACCAGCAGGGCGTTGGGGAACCGGAACAGGACGCAGCCGATGTAGCACAGCACGCCGATGATGGCGGAATCCAGCAGCTTCCCATCAATGAAGCCGCCGAACATCCGGTCCACGAAAGCCACCTCGCCCAAAAACAGGTCGGCCCACCGGGGCTTCAGGAGGCTGCGCACCACCATGACGCTCTGCCGGGCGAACCGCTTCCGGCTGGCCAGCAGATAGCAGGCCACGATCAGGCCGATGAGCAGGTTGTACAGGAATTTGAGAATTTTGATCAGGCTGCTGCCCACGCCGCTGACGATGCTGGTAAGGCCGGTGAGGTAGGGGCTGAGCAGGTTCTTTCCCCAGGTTTCCAGCTGGTCATAAATGGACTCGCTGTTGGTATTCAGCAGGGTCAGAACCCGGGCCACCATTTCCTCCTCGCCGAACTTCTCCGTGGCCCACTGGGTAAAGCGGCTGACCTTGTCGGGAATGGAATTCCACAGGCTGCGGACACTCTCATAGAGCTGAGGGGCGATCATGATGATCAGGGCGTACACCAGCAGGATGCCGGTCAGCAGGCTCAGGGCCACAGCCAGCGGCGCCGCTGCCCGTTTTGCCTTCCCCGGCAGGGTGGTTTCCATGGTCTGCTCGAAGAAATTGCACATGGGCCGCAGTAGATAGGCCACGATACCGCCGTAAATAAAGGGCGCCAGAATGTCCCCCAGCCGGTGCAGGATATCGCCGATGCCCTGAAACCGGTACACCACAAAAAACACCACAATGCTTAAGCTGATGCCCCCAAACAGGGACAGCGTCAGATACAGATATCGCTGTTTATCGGGATCCTTCAAAGGCCTCACCCCTTTTCTTTTTACAGTATACCAGCTGCGATTCCGCGCAGTATGAATAAAGTGTGAACAATTCGATTCACCCACGAAGAAAGTTTACATTTATATCACCCGGGACCATCTTGTCATTTTCCTGTCTGCGGGATATAATACCAGTGAACAGTTGACAGTTTCGGGAACGGAAATGGCTGCAAAAATCACTGTCAACTGTCAACTATCCACTGTCAACTATTGATACCGGAGGTATTCTTCATGTATCCCATGTATTATTACGGCTTCGACTGGACCTATGTGGTTCTGGTGCTGCCCTGCATTCTGCTTTCTCTGTGGGCCAGCGCCAATGTCAATTCCACCTTTAAGAAGTATTCTTCCCAGTTCTCCCGGCGGCACCTCACCGGCGCGGAAGCTGCCCAGCGGGTTCTGTATGCCCACGGCGTCCGGAATGTGCGCATTGAGCGGGTCAGCGGCAAGCTCACCGACCACTACGACCCCAGAGCCAACGTCATCCGCCTGTCGGATGAGGTCTACGGCAGCACCTCCACCGCTGCCATCGGCGTTGCCTGCCACGAGGCGGGCCACGCGGTGCAGTACGCCCAGGAGTATGCCCCCATCAGGCTCCGGGCCGCCATCATTCCCATCACGAATTTCGGCTCCCAGCTGGCCATGCCCCTGATTCTGCTGGGAATCGTGCTGTCCGCCTTGGGCTCCATGTCGGATTTCCTGATCTATCTGGGCATCGCCTGCTTCGGCCTGTCGCTGGTATTCCAGCTGGTGACGCTGCCCGTGGAATTCAACGCCAGCCGCCGGGCCCTGTCCGCCATCGAGGATGGGCAGCTTCTCACCGACGAGGAACTCAGCGGCGCCCGGAAGACCCTCCGGGCCGCGGCTCTGACTTACGTTGCCGCCACCGCCGTGGCCCTGGCCCAGCTGCTGCGTCTGCTGACGATCTTCGGCGGAAGACGGAGAAATGATTAAACAGGCTCCCCTATGAGGGGAGCCTGTTTTCTTCACAAAGCGTTACCGAGCAATACCCAACGGTGTAACGACTACAGATCGCCCACGCACGCATTGTCCGCGGTCACCGGCCGCCGGATATCCATATGATACTCAACCAGCCCCGCCTGGGTGTTCTCGATGGTCACCCGGTAGGTTAAGTCGATGGAACCTCCGTCGGGCACAATGTCATAGAATAGAGAAAGGGTCTCCACCCGCATCAGAAACGCGCCGAAGGGCATCTGGTACAGGGAATCGTGGGCATAGCCCAGCCGGAACACCATTTCCGAGTTCAGCTGGCCCGTCCTTCTCAGGGTCAGCTGATCTTTTTCCACCCGGAAGGTGGTGGTCACCCCTTCCAGCCCCGTCAGCTCCGTTTCGGCGTAGCTGATATCCCAGCCCCCGTCCCGGAACTCCATGGTGCCTTCCGTGACCAGCTCCAGCTCCTCCGCCTCCTGTTCCTCATACCGCTGGACGGAGCGCAGAGACAGAATCACCGTCTGCTTCATTTTCCGGCCTCCAGGGCCAGCTCCAGCAGCCGGTCAATGAGCCGGGAATAGGGAATTCCGCTGGCCGTGAACAGCTTGGGGTACATGGAAATGGAGGTGAAGCCGGGAATGGTGTTGATTTCGTTGAACACCAGTCTTTCGTCCTCCGTGGCAAAGAAGTCCACCCGGCTCAGGCCCTGACAGCCCACGGCCTTGTATACCCGCACCGCGGCCTGGCGAATCCGGGCCTGCAAATCCTCGGAAATCCGGGCGGGGATGTAGGCCGTGGAGGTATCGGTGACGTACTTGGCATCGTAGTCGTAGAACTCCGCGCCGGAGTCGATTTCGCCGCAGACAGAGGCCACGGGCTCCCGGTTCCCCAGAACGGCAACCTCGATCTCCTTGCCTTTGATGAACTCCTCCACCAGAATCTTGCTGTCGTACTTTCCGGCGGCGGCGAGAGCGGCTTTCAGCTGCTCCCGGTCAGCGGCCTTGGAGACACCCACGGAAGAGCCGGTGCCCGCGGGCTTGACGAACATGGGGTAGGTAAATCTCCCCTCCAGCCCGGCCACAATGGCATCCATCCTGTCTTCCAGTTCGCAGGCCCGCACCAGCTCCCAGGCGGCCTGAGGAATGCCCTCCTTGTCGATGACCAGCTTGGTCAGGGTCTTGTCCATGGCCACGGCGGAAGACGCTACATGAGGGCCGACGTAGGGAATCCCCGCCATTTGGAGCAAGCCCTGCATGGCGCCGTCCTCGCCGTTTTCGCCGTGGAGCACCGGGAACACCACGTCAATGGGGGTGGCGCTTACGGTATCCCCCGAAAAACGCAGCAGCCCCTGTCCCCGCACGGGAGAAATGGCCGCGGGGCAGCATCCGGGGGCCGATGTCCAGGTCTCGGCGGGCAGCATGGCGTAGTCCGTGCCGCCAAAGTAGATCCACCTTCCGTCCCTGGTGATGCCCACAGGCAGAACGTGGTATTTTTCCTTGTCAATGTGGTTCAGGACGGATTCCGCCGAGCGCAGGGACACCGCGTGCTCCGGGCTGATGCCGCCGAACAGAATGCAAACCGTTAATTTTCCCATAACTTCACCTCATAATCGGATAAAACGGATATTTTACAAATTTCCACTGGAATTTCCCGGAATCAGTGCTATAATTGAGCCAATCAATATGAAGGAGGGACGCCCATGAACATCGAATTGACTCCGAAAGAGTTCCGCCGTCTGCTGGACCTGGTCTACATCGGCAACTGGGTGCTCAATTCCACCCGGGGTGATGACCGTTTCCAGGACTACGATGACCTGGAAAGTAAGATTTTCGCCCTGTCCCCCGCCCTGTCCGAGCCCTGGAACGGAACCATCGTCCCCTCCCGGGCCTACACCGAGGGCGGCATCCACGAGGCCATCGCCTATTACGAGGACAACGTATTCTACGAAATCCTCGCCGAGGAGCTTTCCCGGCGGGATATGGATTATCCCGAGATCAACGGGGACAACTATGACGAAATCGTGGAGCGGATGGACAGATATATGTCGGAATTTGAATCCTCCGGCGTGGACCATCTGGTTTTGGAGGAATAGGAGAATGTGCCGGGCAACCGGCACATTTTCTTTTGCGGGCCGCCAGTGGCCGCTGACAATGCGGTCGGCAGGGCCGACAGCCAATGCGTTACGGACACTGGGTGGTTGTCGTACAACCATGGGGCCCCTCGACCGGAAGTGCTTAGGTAGGTAAAGGAGAATTTAGAGCTCTAATGCCTCCCCTTTCAGGGGAGGTGGCCCGGCGTAAGCCGGGTCGGAGGGGTGCACCCCTCAGTCAGCTTCGCTGACAGCTCCCCTCAAGGGGAGCCTGTTTTATTTCCCCAGCAGCGCCTCTCCTGCCCGGAAGATATCACCGGCGCCCATGGTGATCACCACATCGCCCTCCCGGACATTGGCCTTTAAGTACGCGGTGACCTCCGGCAGGGTCTCGCAGAATACCGCGCCGGGGATTTTCTCCGCCACGTCCGCGGAGGAGATGCCGATGGTGTTCCGCTCCCGGGCGGCGTAAATTTCCGCCAGCACCAGCACGTCCGTCTTGCTCAGCTCCCGGACGAAATCGTCAAACAGGGCGTTGGTGCGGGAGTAGGTGTGGGGCTGGAAAGCCAGCACCAGCCGCCTTCCCGGCATGGCGTCCCGGACGGCGGCGATGGTAGCCGCCACCTCGTCGGGGTGGTGGGCGTAGTCGTCGTACACGTCCGCGCCGTTAAATTTCCCCTTAAACTCCATCCGCCGGCCCGCGCCGTGGAAGGATTCCAAACCGTGGGACACCGCCTCGCCGGGAATGCCCATCATCCAGGCGGCGGCAGCGGCAGCCAGAGCGTTCATGGCGTTGTGCTTTCCCAGCACGCCCATGTCCAGGTGGCAGTAGAATTCCCCGTCGCACACCACGTCAAAGTGCCGCCAGTCCGGGCACATATTGGCGGCGTGGATGCGGTTATTCTCCCCCAGGCCGAAGGAAACATAGTCAATACCCTCCATGGCCTTGACGGTGTGGGGGTCGTCGCCGTTGGCAACCACGCCGAAGGTAGCCATGGCGGCGAATTTGTGGAAGGATTTCTGGATATCCGCCAGATCCTTGAAGTAGTCCAGGTGATCCTCCTCCACATTCAGCACCAGGGCCAGGGTGGGGAAGAAATTCAGGAAGGAGTCGCAGTATTCGCAGCTTTCAAGCAATATGGTGTCGCCGTGGCCCACCCGGTGGCTGGCGTGGAGCAGCGGCAGGTAGCCGCCGATCATGACAGTGGGGTCCAGATTGGCCTCCATGAGAATGTGGGTCAGCATGGAGGTGGTGGTTGTCTTGCCGTGGGTGCCGGAGACGCAGACTGCGTTCTTGTAGGACTTCATGATCTCTCCCCAGGCCTGGGCCCGCTCGAAGACGGGAATGCCGGCGGCCCGGGCGGCGGCGATCTCCGGGTTGTCGTTGTGGGCGGCGGCGGTGCGGATAATGCAGGCCGCGCCTTCAATATTTTCCGCGTGGTGTCCGATGGCCACGGGAATCCCCTTGTCTTCCAGTTCTCTGGTTCCATCGGAGGCGCTCATATCGGAGCCTGTTACCTCCATGCCCATGCCCTTGAGCACCAGTCCCAGGGGGCGCATGGATACGCCGCCAATGCCGACCAGGTGCACATGACAGCCGGGTGTGAGATATTTGGCGATTTTCTTATTCTGAAACATCATTGACTGTTCCCCCGCTTGTAATTTGCAAAGCTCACAGCATTATACTATATTTATAAGGATTTTACAACCACTATTTCTCCCGCTTTTCCCTTCCTCTGGAGAATTTTCCCTGTCTGGGCCGCAGCTCGTCGGCATAGGCGGTCAGAAGCAGCGCCGCGAAGACGGCTGCACAGGCAAGGGTAATCCGCGCCCCAAGAATAAAGGCGGAATTGCGGTAGGTCAAAGTGATGCTGTGGCTGCCCGCGCTCAGGGGCAGGGCCAGCATACAGTCTCCCACCATGGCGGTTTCCACCGGACGGCCGTCCACGGTGGCCTGCCAGTTGCCGTTCTGGGGGATGGAGGTGTACAATAGGCCATCCCGGTCGCAGTCGATGGTTCCCTCCACCCGGGTGGAGCGGAACTTTGTCAGCTTCAGCGTGGAGGCATTCAGGATTTCATACCCTGCCTGGAACCGCTCCGGGTTCAGAATCGCCGCCCCCACGGTCATGGTACTGCTCTCCCCCGCGGGGCAGACGATCCGCACATCGATGACATCCCCGACCTGTACGTCGCTGACCGCCAGCATCTGGGGCAGGCTGATTTTCTCCTTGTACAGCTCCAGCCCGTTGACGCTGACATAGAAGTCATTGCGCTTGGGCAGGTCCAGATGAATGCAGGCGAAGCCGTCCCGGTCGGCGGTGAAGCTGTAGATCACCTCGGACTGATCGGTGGTCTCGTAGCGGCAGTAGCCGGTGTCATTTTCCTCGGAAATCCACGCGTCTCCGGGAAGGATGGACAGGTTCTCCCCTTCCAGCTTATGCCAGACGTCTCCATCCACCCCCGTGGCGGCGGAGAACAGGTCGTTCTGGAAGGAGAAAGCGTTGCCGGAGGTGGTAAACGCCAGCTCCCCCAGGGCCGACTCCGTCAGAAAGCCCAGGGGCAGATAGGCATTGTTTTCCAGCAGAGCCGTATTGCCGAAGCGGTTAACCTCCGTAAAGTAGGCGCTTTCCTTATCCTTCCCGTCCCGCTCGATCATGTATTTGAGGTTCAGGAACAGGTTGGCAACCGGGGAGCTTTCCTCGAAGAGGTAGCGGTTGTAGGTGTTTTTCGCCCCGTAGCCCAGAGCCTGCATGAACAGGGTGGTCTTGACGTTGGCGGAGCTGGTGAAGGCGGACACGCCGTTGTAGCCGTTGAGGGCGCCGTCGTTCAGGGTCTGGGAGTGGGTGCTCTCCGCCCGGTAGAAAAGGGTATCTTCCTCCCGCTCCTTCATGTAGCGGATAACGGAGGCCGTCTTTTCCTTTCCCCGGGGGTAGTCGGAGACTCCGGTGCCGGGGAAATACAGGCCGAAGCAGATGAGATTGGCGATCAGCTCCACCCAAGCAACCGTCAGCACCAGCGCCCGGGACCGCCGCCGCTGGCGGATATTCTCCAGCCGGATCCGGGCAGCCTCCTCCCGTTCCGCCTCCTCCGGGATGGGTTCGGTAACGTTGCCGGACAGCATAGCCAGCAGGTACAGTACCAGAAACACCAGATTATAGACAAAATACAGGGGAAAATCCCAATCTCTGCCAAACAGGGTCAGCTCAATGGTTTCCGTCAACTGGTTGGAGCAGGCCAGCACCCCCGCCGCCAGCACTCCCGCCGCCAGAATCCGCCTGGTGGAGAAGGAACCCCGCAGCGTCCAGGCCCGGTAGGCCATGTACAGCACCACGAAGCTGTACAGGAAGCTGAACCGGTAGGGAATCATATTGGTAAAGTGGAAGCCATGCCAGATATAGTCCAGCTGCCGCACGATAAAGCTGAGGTTAAAGAACACCAGCAGAAACACGGCGCAGACCTTATCCCGGAGCTTCACCTGTTTGGAAAGCAGGTACGCGAACATGAGGAACACGCTGATAATGCCGCAGTAAAGGTTGGGCAGGCCCTCCTTGAAGCTGGGCTCGATGGAGCCGCCCATATTGCCCGCCACCTGCCGCATGGCGTCCAGCAGGCCCAAAATGGTATTCTCCTTGGCGATGTTCAGCCGGAAGGAGGTGGGGAACTTATTCACGCTGGACTGGGTGGTGCCCAGAGCGAACAGGGCGGGCACGGTAAGAATCGCCGTCAGCCCTAAGGCGATGGCGGAGAACAGGCCAATGCGCAGCAGGTCGCAGAAGAATTTCTTAATCCCGCCCCAGCGGCAGATTTCGTAGATAAAGAACAGGAAGAACACGAAAAAGCAGGTAAACAGGCCGATATAGTAGTTGGTGAACACGGACAGAAACAGGCTCACCGTGTACAGAACCACCTTTTTATCCCGCAGCAGCTTCACTTCCCCCAGCACTACCAGAGGTAGAAGGGCGAAGGTATCCAGCCACATGACGTTCCACTGATACCCCAGCGCCCAGGCGCACAGGCCGTAGAGCCCGCCGAACACGGCAATGGACACATCGTTCCTGCGAAAAATGTCCTTCAGGAACAGGGAGAAGAACAGCCCGGCCAGCCCCAGCTTGATGGGCACCAGCAGAGAAAAATAGCCCAAAAGCCAGCTTTCCGGCAGCAGCACGCTGACAAGGTTCAGGGGCGAGGCCAGATAGTAGGCAATCAGCCCCAGGTAGTCCATGCCCATACCGACGCTCCAGGTATACAGTAGGCCGTTTCCGCCGCGGATGGCGTTGCGGAAGGCCACGAAGAAGGGGTAGTATTGGTGGTACATATCGGAATACAGCATGGAATATTTGCCGAAGGGGGCGTAATGGCTGATGAGCATGACCATCAGCATTCCCAGACAGGGGATGGCAAAGCCCAAGGCAGCAAAATTCCATTGCGCGCGTTTTCCAAGTCTCATGAGGTTCCTCCAGAACGGTGAATGATTTCCCATTAGTTTACCACGTTTTTCCGCCGGGGTAAAGGGAAAGACTGTGAATTTTTTGCCGCCCACAAGGCCGCGGACAGCCAAACAGCCCGCCGGAAAAATCCGGCGGGCCGTCCGCGGTCTTTTTTTTTGTTTACAGCCAGCCGGGGTTCTCGGACTCGGCCTTGCGCTGACGGGTCAGCAGAGACTGTACAGCCTGCTTTACGTCCGCGCCCTCGTAGAGCACCTTATAGGCGGCCTCGGTGATGGGCATATCGATGTTCATAGCCTTGCCCAGCTCATAGGCGGACTTGGCGGCGTAGTAACCTTCCACCACAGCGCCCACTTCCTTCATGGCGGTCTGGGCGTCCTTGCCCTGACCGATGAGAATGCCGGCCCGGCGGTTCCGGGAGTGCATGGAGGTGCAGGTGACGATCAGGTCGCCCACACCGGCCAGACCCGTGAAGGTCTCCTTCTTCGCGCCCATGGCAACGCCCAGCCGGGCGGTTTCCGTAAGACCACGGGTCATCAGCATGGCCTTGGTATTGTCGCCAAAACCTAACCCATCGGTGATGCCGGCGCACAGGGCGATAACGTTTTTCAGAGCCGCCCCCAGTTCCGCGCCGGCGGGGTCGGCGCTGGTGTAGACCCGGAGGGTGTCGGACATGAAGGCATCCTGCACAAATTCCGCCTTTTTCTGGTCGGCGGAGGCGGACAGCAGGCCCGTGGGCACGTCAATGGACACTTCCTCGGCGTGGCTGGGGCCGGAGAGCACAACTACGTCCTTGCCGGTCTCCTGAGCCACCACCTGGCTCATGCGCAGGTGGGTGCCCTGTTCCAGGCCCTTGGTGACGGACACCACCACGGCGTCGTCATCGATGTAAGGGGCCACGCCCTTACTGACGCTTCTTAAGGGGAAGGAGGGGCTGGCGATCACCACCAGCTTGGCCCCTCTGGCACAGGCATAGTCGCCGCTGATTTTTAAGGTTTCGGGCAGCACGGCATTCGGCAGACGGGGATTGCGGTGGGTGGCTTCCATTTCGGGGATCAGGTCCTTTTCAAAGGTCCACATGGTCACATCGTGACCGTTCTTGCACAGGCGGATGGCCAGGGCAGTGCCCCAGGCGCCGCTTCCAACAACAACTGCTTTCATTGCTTTTTTCCTTTCCCTAACAGGTTTGTTTTCCGTTCCTCGCCCTTTACCAGGCGGACAATGTTGCCCCGGTGCATCCACACAATCAACGCGCTGAGGACAAAGCCAACTACGATGGGGAACCAGCCTTCCCCCCAGTGTACAACCGCGTAGATGGGGCCGAAAGCGCCGGAGGACAGGACGCTGCCCAGAGAGACATATTTGGTCAGCGCGTAGGCCAGAAGGAAGATGCCGAAGACGAACAGGCCGATGCGCCAATCCAGCATCAGGGCCACGGTAACGCCGCTGAGGATGCCCTTGCCGCCCTTGAAGCCCAGCAGAGCCGGGAAGTCGTGGCCCAAAATCACGAACAGGCCGCCCAGAGCAACGCCGTCGGCGTAGTGCCCATAGCCCTTCAGCAGCAGCCCGCCGATGAGACAGGCCGCCACGGCCTTGCCCACGTCAATGAGGATCACGAATACGGAGGTATGGGCGCCGTAGTTGCGGGTAAAGTTGGTGAGCCCCGCGTTACCGCTGCCCTTCGTACGCACATCCTCATGGGCAACAATCCGGCTCACCACCACCGCGCCGTTGAGGTTGCCCAGCAGGTAGGCAGCCACGGCGGCAATCACGATAGAAAGTACCATGCTACTGCTCCTCCTTGTCGCCCTTTTGACGGATGGTGATGCGGATGGGGGTGCCCTGCAGGCCGAAGACCTCCCGGATCTGGTTTTCCAGATACCGCTGGTAGGAGAAGTGGAAGAGCCGGGCATCGTTGCAGAAAATGACGAAGTGGGGCGGCTTGGAGCTGGCCTGGGTCATATAGTAGATTTTCAGCCGGCGGCCCTTGTCCGTAGGGGGCTGCACCCGGGCGGTGGCGTCGGCCAGGACGCTGTTCAGCGCGCCGGTGGTGATGCGCATGGTGTTCTGGGCGTGGACGTCCTGAATCAGCTGGAAGAGCTTGTCTACCCGGGAGCCGGTGAGGGCGGAGATGAACAGCACCGGGGCGTAGAGCATATAGCTTAAGCCCTGGCGAACCTTGGCCTCCATGTCCCGCATGGTGTTGGTTTCCTTATCTTCCACCGCGTCCCACTTGTTGACAACGATGATGGCGGCCTTGCCCGCCTCGTGAACCAAACCCGCGATCTTGGTGTCCTGCTCGGTGACCCCGTCATTGGCATCAATCAGGATCAGGCACACGTCCGCCCGCTCGATGGCGCTGATGGAGCGCATATTGGAGTATTTTTCGATGGCGTCGTCCACCTTGCTTTTCCGGCGCATACCGGCAGTGTCGATGAAGCAGTATTTTCCGGTTTCGTTCTCAAAGTAAGAATCGATGGCGTCCCGGGTGGTGCCCGCCACGTTGGAGACGATAACCCGCTCCTCCCCCAGAATCCGGTTCAGGAGGCTGGACTTGCCCACGTTGGGCTTGCCCACGATGGCGACCTTAATGACATCGCTGTCTTCGTCCTCCTCGTCATTTTCGGGGATGTTTTCCAGCACCCAGTCAAGTAAATCGCCGGTGCCGTGACCGTGGACGGCGGAGGTTTCGAACAGGTCGCCAATGCCCAGGGAATAGAATTCAAAGGCGTCGGCGTTGACTAGCCCGATGGAGTCGCACTTGTTGACCGCCAGGGCAACAGGCTTGCCGGATTTGCGCAGCATGGTGGCAACGTCCTGATCGGCGGCGGTGACACCGCTGCGGACATCGGCTACCATAATAATGGCGTCCGCCAGTTCAATGCCGATTTCCGCCTGACGGCGCATGAATTTCAGCATATCGCTGTCGGTGTCCGGCTCGATGCCGCCGGTGTCCACCAGGGAAAAGTGCCGGCCGCACCATTCGCAGTCGCCATAGATCCGGTCCCGGGTGACGCCGGGGGTATCCTCCACAATGGAGGTGCGCTGGCCGGTGAGCTTATTAAACAGCATGGATTTTCCCACGTTGGGCCGTCCGACGATGGCTACCAGTGGTTTTGCCATGACAACACTTCCTTTCTTAAAGGGGTCAATTTATTATGGCACAGTTTGGCGGTAAAAGCAACGGGAAAATTTATTAAGTGTGGAGAGTGGAGTGGTGGTATCGCCTTCGGCGATGATTGTATTAAGGAGAATTTAGCGTTCTAATGCCTCCCTTATCTGGGGTGGTGGCCCGGCTTAAGCGGGGTGGGTGGGGTGCACCCCTCAGTCAGCTGCGCTGACAGCTCCCCTCAAGGGGAGCCTTGGGTAACGCCACGAAAGCACAATTTACTAATATACTGAGCAGTTCCTGTCGAGGGGCCCAAAGGATGTTCGTCATCCACCCAGCGTCCGTAACGCATTGGCTGCCCGCCCTGCGGGCCGCATTGTCAGCGGCGACTCGCCGCATATGGAAAAAGAGGAAGACGAAACCGCCTTCCTCTGCATTTCCGTGTGCCTTACTCAGCCTCGACAGCCAGAACCTGACGGCCGTTGTAGGTACCGCAAGCCTTGCAGGCTCTGTGGGGCATTACGGGCTCGCCGCACTTGGGGCAAACCGCAACGCTGGGAGCGGACAGCTTCCAGTTGGAGCCACGGCGCTTATCGCGGCGGGCCTTGGACACTTTACACTTAGGGACAGCCATGGTGACACCTCCTTGGTCAAACTGCTTGTCACAGCATAATTGGACTTACTTCTCAAGAAGCTGCTTCAAAGCAGCAAATCGGGGATCGAGCTCCTTCTGGCAATTGCAGGGACCATTGTTGAGGTTCTTGCCGCAGCGGTGGCAAAGACCCTTGCAGTCCTCCTTGCACAGCAGCTTGGAATCCAGATTCAGGACAAAAACCGTCCGCACAATGTCATCCAGATCGGCGCTGTCTCCCTCCAGAGGGAATACCCATTCGTCTTCGTTCTCTTCGTCTGCCAGTTCCGTCACCAGCACCACGTTGATGGGGAAATGAATTTCCCGGTCAAAGGGACTGGCGCAGCGGTCGCAAAGCCCGTGGATGGTGGTGGAAAGCTCCCCGTCCATCATCAGGACGCCCGCGGTATTGCGCACCGTACCGGAAGCCAGAACCGGCTCCGTCACGGGGTAGCTGACGCCGTAACAAAGATCACTCAGATCAACGCTGACGGAAAAAGGGAGGGACGCACCGGGGCAGTCAATGATTTTGGAAAGCCCTAACAGCATACTTTTCCCCCTTCTCATAGTCATGCCTAGATATTATATAGGCTTTGTCCTCATTTGTCAAATGTTATTTTCAAAAAAACAGGGGAAAATGTCATTGGTTCGTTCATTCACTATATTGTTCTTTAGCGGCGTTACCCAAGGCTCCCCTTGAGGGGAGCTGTCAGCGCAAGCTGACTGAGGGGTGCACCCCTCCGACCCGGCTTACGCCGGGCCACCTCCCCTGATGGGGGAGGCTTTGATCCGGTCTATTCTCCTTTTCCTCACTTAATAAGCAACCGGCTTCGCCCAGTTTGGGACGAAGCCGGTATCGCGATTTCCGAATCAGCCCCGCATGGCCCGGCGGCGGGCGATGTTGATGGGGCCTTCCTGCATATTGTTGATCCAAGCCAGGCTCTTGCCCGCGCCGTAGGCGGTGCAGGAATCCGGGTCGTCCGCCAGAATGCAGGCGATGCCGGTGCGCTCCATCAGGAGCAAGTCCATGCCCCAGATCTGGCCGCAGCCGCCGGTGAGGGTGATGCCGTTTTCCGAAACGTCGCTCACCAGCTCCGGGCTGGTCTCCTCCAGCACCGCCAGCACCTCGTCGGCAATCTGCCGGGCGGGACGGCGCAGAACCTCGTAGATTTCCGTGGAGGTCAGGGTCACCATCTTGGGCATACCGGTCTTGAAGTCCCGGCCCTTGATGTTCATGCTCCGCTCCTCGTCCCGGGGGTAGACCTGACCGATCTGAATCTTCACGCTCTCGGCAGTGACCTGTCCGATGACCACGCCATGCTGACGCCGGACATACCGGGCGATCATCTCGTCAAAGTAGTTGCCCGCGATTTTCAGGGAGGAGGACACGGCCACGCCGTTCATGCTCAGCACCGCGATGTCCGTGGTGCCGCCGCCGATGTCCACCACCATATGGCCGCTGGCCCCGCGAATATCCAGTCCCGCGCCAAGGCCCGCCGCCAACGGCTCCTCGATCAGGAACACACGGCGGGCGCCAGCCTCGATGGCGGCGTTGATAACGCTTCGCTCCTCAACCTCGGAAACACCGGAGGGAACGGACACGACCACACGGGGCTTGGGGGTGAACAGGCCCGCCTTGGTAGCGGTTTTGAACATTTCCTGCAACATTTTAACGGTCATTTCGTGGTCGGACACGATGCCGTCCTTCAGCGGGTGCATAGCCACCACGTTGCCGGGGGTACGGCCCAGCATATTCCGGGCGGCGGCGCCCACCTGCAGAATCTTGCCGGTGTTCTTATCCACCGCCACAACCGACGGCTCCCGAACCACAAGGCCCTTGCCGTCGGCGTAAATCAGCACATTGGACGTGCCCAAATCCACGCCCAAATCGTTGGAAAACATAGAAAACAGACTCATAGCGACACCTTTACTTTCGTGCGGCCGCCACAGCGGCACAATGTACTTCCTTCGCCCCGGCCATGCGCAGCATCCGGGCGCATTCCCCGGCGGTGGCGCCGGTGGTGAGAATGTCGTCCAGCAGCGCAACGCGCTTTCCCTTCACGTCCGCGGTTTCCAGAACCCGGTACGCGCCCAGCACGTTGGCCTTCCGGGCCGCCGGGTCTTTCATGCGGGATTGGGGGCGATTGTTGCGAATCTTATATAATGTAGGAACCGGGGCCAGCCCCAGCTCTGCTCCCACGGCCTTCGCCAGCAGCTCCACCTGATCGTAGCCCCGGCGAAGCCTGCGCAGGCGGCTCACGGGCACCCAGGTCAAAATGTCGAAGCCCTCGGGGTACTCCCGCAGAAGCTTCATGGCGAGGATTCTGCCGTAGGAAACGCTGTAAGAGCGGGCGTTGTAGAACTTATAACGCAGAAGACTGCTCCTCACGTTCCCTTCATAGTACCAGACCGCGGCGAAACTGTCAAGAAAGGGAAGCTTAATTTTCCGGTTCGGGTACTCCGGCCCATCCACCCGGCAGGCACCGCACAGGTCCATCTCCCCGTCTTTCAGCAGCTTCCGGCACAGTACGCACTTGGGCGGGAACAGCAGCTCCATGAGAAAATGATACAGCTTCATCCAACCTTCCCCTGCAATCTCAGCTTCAAGCCGCTGTAGCGGCGGTTTTTCTTGGCGTTTTCCACCATGATGCCCACCGTCTCCTCTTTTCCGACAATCACCAGCAATTCTCTTGCCCGGGTGATGGCGGTGTAGAGGACGCTGCGGCTGAGCAGATACGGCGAACCGTTCCAGGCGGTCAGCACCACCGCCCGGTATTCGCTGCCCTGGCTTTTGTGCACCGTCATGGCGTAGGCCGGTTCCAGCTCACCCAGCTGGGTGAAGTCGTACTCCGCCACCCTGTCGTCAAACAGAACGCTCAGGGTTTCCGACCCGGTGTCGATGGACTGGATGATGCCAACGTCACCGTTGAAAATCCCCGCGCCTACCATACTGCCATCGGTTTTTTTCCAAAGAATGTCGTAATTGTTGCGAATCTGCATCACCCGGTCCCCCTCCCGGAACAGGTAATCCCCGAATGCCCGCTCCTTTTTGTCGGGGCCGGGGGGATTCAGAGCGGCTTGCAGCAAACGGTTCAGGTTCACCGTGCCCACCGCGCCCTTCCGGGTGGGGGACAAAACCTGAATCTGGTCAGAGGGGATTCCCATATTCTGCGGCAGCCGGGTGGCGCACAGATCCCGGATGAGACTGCACACAGCCTCCTCATTGTTCCTTCGCATGAAGAAAAAGTCGCTGGTGACGCACCTTAAGTCCGGCATCTGACCCTGATTGACCCGGTGGGCGTTCATGACAATCAGGCTCTTCTGGGCCTGCCGGAAGATTTCCGTCAGCCGCACCGAGGGCAGCACCCCGCTGCGCAGCATATCCCCAAAGGGAAACCCCGGCCCCACCGGGGGCAGCTGGTCCGGGTCCCCCACCAGAATCAGCCGCTTGCCCTGGGGGATGGCCTGTAATAAGCAGTGGAGCAGCTGGATGTCCACCATGGACATTTCGTCCACGATCACCGCGTCGCATTTTAAGGGGTTTTCCTCGTCCCGGGCAAAGAACATCTTTCCCGTAGCCGGGTCGATGCCCGCTTCCAGCAATCTGTGGATGGTGGAAGCGTCCTCCCCGGTGACCTCGCTGAGCCGCTTTGCCGCCCGGCCCGTGGGGGCCGCCAGAAGACACCGCAGCTGCATTCTTCCTAAAAGTTCCAATATTCCATTCAAAATCGTGGTTTTTCCCGTTCCAGGGCCGCCGGTAATCAGCAGCAAGCCAGAGGTCGCCGCCTCCCGAATGGCTTCCAGCTGCTGAACCGAATAGTCAATGCCGCTGTCCTTTGCCACGGAACGGATGAGCTTGTCCAGATTCTTGGGTTCCGGAAAGGCGTTTCCCGCGAATTCCAGCAGCCGCCGGGTGGATTCTGTCTCCGCCTCGTACAGCTGGGGCAGGTAGATGACGGTAATGCCCGCCAATTGTTCCCGGTTCAGCCTGTCCACCTCCAGAAGACGCGCCACCGCCTGCTTCACGGTGTCCTCCTCCACGGTCAGAAGCCTTGCCGTGGCGGCAACCAGCTTGTCCTCGGGCAGAAAGCTGTGGCCCCCGGTGAGGTTGTAGTTCAGCTCAAACAGGACCCCTGCCTCCACCCGCCGGGGGTCGTCTCCCGCCACGCCCAGAGCGATGGCAAACTGGTCCACCGCCCCGAATTCCGCTTCCAGCTCCTCGTCCATCAGTAAGTAGGGGTCATCATAGAGCAGCTCCATGGTGCTGTCGCCGTAGCGCTTGTAGGTGCGCACCGCCAGCTCCGCGGGAAGATGGTGCAGGGCAAAAAACTCCATAATCTGCCGCATACCCACCTGCAAGCGGAATTCCTCGCCGATGGAGCGGGCCTTTTCCCGGGAAATCCCGGCGACCTCCGCCAGACGCTCCGGCTCCCGCTCCATCACCGCCAGGGTTTCCGCCCCGAACCGCTCCACAATCCGGGCTGCCATCCGGGGGCCGATGCCCTTGATGACCCGGCTGGACAGGTAGTTCAGAATCTCCATTGTGGTCTGGGGCATGAGCCGCTCCAAAAATTCCGCCTCGAACTGCCGGCCGTAGCTCGGGTGATTGCTCCACTTTCCCGTGACCATGAGCTTTTCGCCCACGGCGGGCAGGGGGATGGTGCCCACCACCGTCACCGTCTGTCCGCCGCCCAAATTTAGCCGCAGAACGGCGTAGCCGTTTTCATAATTCTGATACACCACGGCGCTGACCGCACCCTGTAAAATCTCAAGCTCCTGTTCCGCCAAATCTCTCTGCCTCCCACGCCAGCCGGTCCAGCAATTCCTCCCGGCGGCACATTTCAATCTCTTCCGTTTCCGTCCCTTCGCCCACCGCGAGGAAGGGGCAGCTGATCAGGCCCAGTCCCCGCAGAAAGCGGTATCTGCGGCAAATGCCCTGGCTGGGCATGCCCATGTACACCACCGCGCAGCCCTTCAGCCCCGGCAGCAGCCAGCCCAGGGATGCCCACAGGACGCTCAGCGCCCCATAGGCCGACAGAAATCCCAGCAGAATATACCAACCCATATGCTCACCCCTATGGTATTGTATTCCCGCCGGACGCGTTTTGCTCTATTTTACACGATTTCCTTTCAAAAGGAAAGAGGCCGGGGAAATCTTTTGTGAACAAAGTGGAAATAATAGGGCATAACTGCCAGAAGCTTCGAAAAAAGGCCCAAATTGTTCTTGCAATTTGACGGCTATAACGCTATAATAGTATCGATATTGAGTTGTCACGGAGGAAACATGAAATTTATCTCGCTTTTGATGTGGGTGGGCCAGTTCGGTCTGTCCGCCATCTTCCCCACCGTCTTTTTTCTGCTTGCCGCCGTGTGGCTGCGCGGCAGATTTGGACTGGGTATGTGGATTGTGGTGGTGTTCGGAATCTTAGGCATCCTCACCAGCGTCAGCTCCGCCCGCTCCTGCCTGCGCTCCATGCGCAAGGCCGCGGAGGAAGCCGCCGGAAAGAAGCAGCACCCCGTCAGCTTTAACGACCATCACTGAGCTTAAGAAGGTAACGAACCCATGAAACTACAACCCGCTTCCCGTAAGGAGCTTTCCCGCATTGCCATCGGCACCCTGGTCTGCGACGGGGTGATGATTGCCGCCCTGTTTGTGCTGAGTCTGGTTGGTGTCGGCAGCTTTGACGTTTTCCGTATCCTGCTGGGCGCCGCCTGCGGCTCCGTCGTGGCCATCTTAAATTTCGCAATTCTGTGCCTGACGGTGCAGAGCGCGGTGGAGATTGAAAACAAGAAGAAAATGAAAGCCCGCTTCCAGCTCAGCTACAATATCCGTCTTGTCCTGCAGGCGGGCTGGGTGGTGCTGTGCTTTGTGTTAAAGCCCATCCACTTTGTAGCGGGAGCCGCCCCTATTCTGTTCCCCAACGTGGTGATTTTCTTTCTGCAAAGCCGGAACAAGCTGTTCCCCAAAAGCGACGCCCCCGCGAAGCCCATGGCGGATGACGGGGAACCGGAAGAGGACAACCTTGGCCCATTCGAAGTTTAACAGTTCATTGATAATGAGGTGATTGTGTTTTATGGAAGTATCAATCAACGGCGCGAGAATTCTGGCAACCTTTGAAAATGTCCCCATTTTCGGCACGGTGCAGATCACCCAGACCCTGGCGGTAGCCTGGCTGGTGATGCTCATCATTTCCGCCCTGTGCATCTGGCTGGGATCTAACCTGAAGGTCACGGGCATCTCCCGGAAGCAGGCGGTGGCGGAGATGATCTACACCTCCCTGGTGAATTTCGTCCGGGGCAACATGGGGCCGGAATTTGACCGCTACATTCCCCTGGTGGGCACGATTTTCGTCACCAGCATCATCTCCAATCTGATCAGCTTACTCGGCATCTGGAGCCCCACGGCGGACCTGATGACGGAGCTTGCCTGGGGTCTGGTGGTTTTCGTGCTCATTACCTACCACAAGATCAAGGCATCCGGCATTGGCGGCTATCTGAAGGGCTTTCTGGAGCCCATCTTCATCCTGCTGCCTATCAACATCATGAGCGAGTGCTTCACCCCCGTGTCCATGGCCTGCCGTCACTTCGGCAACATCCTGTCCGGTACGGTCATCAGCACCCTGATCTACGCGGCCCTAACCGCCGCCAATACCGCCCTCTTCCACATCCTGGGCTCCAACCTGTACGTTGGCATCGTTGTGGCAGCCGTGGGCGCGGCGCTGATTGTTCTGGGCCGGAAGAAGGGGAAGAAGCTGCCCTTCATTGTGGGCATTATCGCCGCGGTGCTGGGCGTACTGGGTATCTTCACCACCCTGGGCGCCACCTTCCCCTGGCTCACCGTGGGTATCCCCGCCATCCCCAGCCTGTATTTCGACTGGTTCGGCGGCTGCATTCAGGCCTTCATTTTCTGCACGCTGACCACTCTCTTCATCAAACAGGCCGCAGGCGATTGACTGCCGCCATTTGAATAAAAACAGTAATCAATTTTAGGAGGAAAATAGTATGGAAATTCTGGCTAAAGGCATTGCTCTGGCAGGTTGCGCCATCGGCGCCGGTCTGGCTCTGATCGCGGGTATCGGCCCTGGTATCGGCGAAGGTAACTGCGCCGCCCGTGCCTGTGAAGTCATCGGACGGAACCCCGAGTGCAAGGGCGACGTGACCAGCTCCATGATTCTGGGTATCGCTCTGTCCGAGACCACCGGTATCTACGGCTTCGTCACCGGCCTGCTGCTGATCTTCGTGGCTCCCGGTATGTTCATGAACTATCTGGGCTGATTCCGGCATTCTACCATTTAATTTACGCCGGAAGGAGGCAACGCAATGGATACCCTTTACCAGTCCTTAGTGACGGTAAACCCAGTGACCCTGATCGCCCAGATCTGCAACCTGTTCATTCAGCTGCTGATCGTGAAGATCTTCTTCCTGGACAAGATCAAGGCCATCCTCGACCAGCGCCGGGAAGCTGCCGACAAGCAGATCACCGAGGCTGAAACCGCCAAATCCGAAGCGCTGGCCATCAAAAAGACCTATGAGCAGAATATGCTCGAGGCGAAGGCGAAGGCAGACGATCTTCTGCTGACCGCCCAGCGTACCGCCAATTCCCGCAGCGAGGAGATTCTCGCCCAGGCCCAGCAGCAGGCCGCTCAGATTAAGTCCAAGGCCGCTGCCGATATCGAACTGGAGAAGAAAAAGGCCCTGAACGAGGCCAAGAACGAGATTTCCGACCTGGCCATGGCCATTGCCGGCAAGGTGGTTGCCCGGGAGCTGAACGCCAGCGATCAGGCGGACATGATCGACCGCTTCATTGACGAATTGGGTGATAACGTATGACGGAAGTTGGAAATGTCTACGGCGAATCCCTGTACCAGCTGGCGAAGGACGAAGCGCTCTCCGTACAGATCGGAGATCAGCTCGCCGCCCTGCGGGAAGGCTTTCGTCAGGAGCCGGATTTTATCCGCCTTCTTTCCTCTCCCAACCTGACCAAGGCCGAACGCTGCCAAATCCTGGAGGACAGCTTCCGGGATAAGGTGCACCCTTACGTGCTGAATTTTCTGAAAATTCTCACGGAAAAGGGGTATATGCGCCATTTCGGTGACTGCTGCCAGGCGTTCACGGAGCACTTTGATCAGGACAACGGTAATCTCCGGGTCACCGCCGTCACCGCCGTGGCGCTGTCGGAAGCCCAAAGCACAAAGATCACCGAGAAACTGAACCGGATCACCGGCAAGCACGTCATTCTGCAAAACCGGATCGATCCCGCGGTCTTGGGCGGCGTCCGCCTGGACTATGACGGTCAGCGGCTGGACGATACCGTGTCCCACCATCTGGACGCGGTGCGTGAGCTGCTGAGCAAAACCGTACTCTGACGAGAAAGCAGGGACTGTATGGAACTGAGACCCGAAGAAATCACAAAAATCATTCGTAGTCAGATCAAAAACTACGAGCACAAAATGGAAGCCAGCGAGACCGGCGTTGTCATTCTGGTGGGCGACGGCATTGCCAAAGCCTCCGGTCTGGACAAGTGCATGTCCGGCGAGCTGGTGGAATTCCCCGACGGCTCCTTCGGCATGGCCCAGAATCTGGAGGAAGACACCGTATCCATCACCATTCTGGGCAGCGACCAGGGCATCAAGGAGGGCGACACCGTCAAGCGTACCGGCCGGGTGGTGTCCGTTCCCGTGGGCGCAGGGCTCATCGGCCGTGTTGTCAACGCCTTGGGCGAACCCATCGACGGCAAGGGTGCCATTGAAGCAGAAGCCTACCGGGCCATTGAAATGCCCGCCCCCGGCATCATCGAGCGTCAGCACGTCTCCCGCCCCCTGCAGACCGGTATCAAGGCTATCGACTCCATGATTCCCATTGGCCGGGGCCAGCGTGAGCTGATCATCGGCGACCGCCAGACCGGTAAGACCACCATCGCCACCGACACCATTCTGAACCAGAAGGGCAAGAACTGCATCTGCATCTATGTTGCCATCGGTCAGAAGCGTTCCACCGTGGCCCAGGTTGTGGAGAGCCTGACCGTGGGCGGCGCCATGGACTACACCATCGTCGTCTCCGCCACCGCCTCCGAGCTGGCTCCCATGCAGTATATCGCTCCCTACGCCGGCTGCACCATGGGCGAGTACTTCATGTATCAGGGCAAGGACGTATTGGTAATCTACGACGACCTGAGTAAGCACGCGGTGGCCTACCGTGCCATCTCTCTGCTGATTCGCCGTCCCCCCGGACGGGAAGCTTACCCCGGCGACGTGGTCTACCTCCACTCCCGTCTTCTGGAGCGGGCGGCACAGCTGTCCCCGGAGCTGGGCGGCGGCTCTCTGACCGCACTGCCCATTATCGAGACCCAGGCAGGCGACGTTTCTGCCTACATTCCCACCAACGTCATTTCCATCACCGATGGTCAGATCTTCCTGGAAACCGAACTGTTCAACTCCGGCGTTATGCCCGCCGTGAACCCCGGTATCTCCGTGTCCCGTGTCGGCGGCGACGCCCAGATCAAGGCCATGAAGAAGGTTGCGGGTTCTTTGAAACTGCTGTACTCCCAGTACCGGGAGCTGCAGAGCTTTGCCCAGTTCGGCTCCGATCTGGACGCGGACACCAAGTCCCGCCTGGCTCTGGGCGAGCGGATTGTGGCCGTGCTGAAGCAGCGCAACGGCACCCCCAAGGAGGTTGCCCAGCAGGTGTGCATCATCTACGCCGTCACCCACGGCTACCTGGCAACCATCCCCGTGGAGCAGGTGCCGGAGTTTGAAAAGCGGCTGGAAGAGCACATGGACAACTACCATGCTGACGTCCTGGAAGCTATCCGCACCACAGGCAAGCTGGAAACCGACACCGAAAATGCGCTGAAGGCCGCTCTGGACGAGCTGGTGGCTCAGTTCACCGCATAAGGAAGGAGGTTTCCCATGGCTGGCGTTTCCACCAAGGAAATCAAAAACCGCATCCGGAGCATGGAGAGCACCAAGCAGATCACGAAAGCCATGGAAATGGTTGCTGCTTCCAAGCTTCGCCGGGCGCAGGCGCAAATCGCCAATTCCCGCCCCTATTTTGAAATTCTGCGGAGCACCATCGAGGACATCACCCGCTCCAACCGGGACTTTTCCTCTCCCTACCTCAAAAAGCGGGGTGACAAAAAAGTTCTGTATGTGGTCATTGCGGGCGACCGGGGCCTTGCCGGCGGCTATAACAGCAACGTCCTCAAGCTGGTCTATTCCCAGATTCAGGACAAGGAAGCCGCCGTGTTGCCCATCGGCAAGAAGGCCGTGGACAGCTTTAAGAGTAAGGGCATTCCCATTCTGACGGATGCCTACGCGGAAGCCGCTTCTGTGGGCATCGGCGACTGCTTCTCCATCGCCAAGCAGCTGAGTAAGGCGTTCTTAGACGGGCAGTACGATGAGGTGTACGTTGCGTACACCGACTTCGTGTCCATGCTGTCCCAGTCTCCGGACTTTATGAAGCTGCTGCCTCTTGAAAAGCCTGAGACGCAGGAGAATGCCCCGCCCCGCCGCTGCGATACCCTGTATGAACACCCGGCGGAGGAGGTCTTCGCCGCCATTGTCCCCGAATATCTGGGCGGCGTGCTGTACGGCGCGCTGTGCGAGAGCCGGGCCTCCGAGCAGGCTGCCCGCCGCTCCGCCATGGACTCCGCTACCCAGAACGCCGACGAGATGATTGCCGACCTGAGCCTGAAGTTCAACCGGGCGCGTCAGGCCGCGATTACGCAGGAAATTACCGAAATCGTCGCCGGCTCTTAATTTCCGATTCCCTCAAATAAAGGAGTTGAATCCCCAATGGCCAACAACAAAGGAACCGTGATCCAGGTTCAGGGTCCTGTTCTTGACATTCGTTTCCCCGACGACCAGCTGCCGAAGCTTCTCAGCGCCATCGAAATCCCCTTGGGCGAGCGGGTGATCGTTGCCGAGGTTGCTCAGCACATCGGTGACAACGTGGTGCGCTGTGTCGCCATGTCCTCCACCGACGGCCTGCAGCGGGGCGTGGAAGCCACCAATACCGGCGCTCCCATCTCCGTACCCGTAGGCGATGCCTGCCTGGGCCGTGTGTTTAACCTGCTGGGTCAGCCCATCGACAACAAGCCCCCTGTGGAGGGCGACGACCGGTGGCCCATCCACCGCCCCGCTCCCTCCTATGAGGAGCAGCAGCCCGCTACCGAGATCCTCGAGACCGGCATCAAGGTCATCGACCTGATCTGCCCCTACGCCAAGGGCGGCAAGATCGGTCTGTTCGGCGGCGCAGGCGTGGGCAAGACCGTTCTGATTCAGGAGCTGATTTACAACATCGCCACCGCCCACAACGGCTACTCCGTGTTCACCGGCGTCGGCGAGCGTACCCGTGAGGGCAACGACCTGTACAATGAAATGACCGAGTCCGGCGTTATCGCCAAGACCGCCATGGTCTTCGGTCAGATGAACGAGCCCCCAGGAGCCCGTATGCGAGTGGGCCTGTCCGGCCTGACTATGGCAGAATACTTCCGGGATGTAAAGCATCAGGACGTGCTTCTGTTCATCGACAACATTTTCCGTTTCACCCAGGCCGGTTCTGAGGTGTCCGCGCTGCTGGGCCGTATGCCCTCCGCCGTTGGCTACCAGCCCACCCTGGCCACCGAAATGGGCGCCCTGCAGGAGCGTATCACCTCCACCAAGAACGGCTCCATCACCTCCGTGCAGGCGGTTTACGTCCCTGCGGACGACCTGACCGACCCCGCCCCCGCCACCACCTTTGCCCATCTGGACGCCACCACGGTTCTGGATCGTGGCATCGCCTCTCTGGGTATCTACCCCGCCGTGGACCCCCTGGACTCCACCTCCCGGATTCTGTCTCCCGAGGTCGTGGGCAAGGAGCACTACGAGACCGCCCGTGCCGTGCAGGGCATCCTGCAGCGGTATAAGGAATTGCAGGACATCATCGCCATCATGGGCATGGACGAGCTGAGCGAGGAAGACAAGCTCACCGTCAACCGTGCCCGTAAGGTGCAGCGGTTCCTTTCTCAGCCCTTCCACGTTGCCGAGCAGTTCACCGGCTATCAGGGCAAGTACGTCCCCCTGAAAGAGACCATCCGCTCCTTCCAGGAGATCATCGAGGGCAAGCACGACGATATCCCCGAGTCCTACTTCCTGTTCGCCGGCTCCATCGACGAGGTGGTCGCCAAGTACCGGGGCGGTGAGAAGGCATGACACCCTTCCACCTGAAAATCGTCACCCCCGACGGTCTGATCTTTGACGGGCAGGCCGAGGAGCTGATTGTCCGCACCACCGGCGGCGACGTGGCTATCTTAGCCCGCCACATGGACTATGTGGCCCCGCTGGGTATGGGCCGGGCAACGGTGGTCTCCGGCGGACAGCGGCGCAATGCCGCCTGCATCGGCGGTATGCTCAGCGTCTCCGGCGGCGAGGTGACTCTGGTTCCCACCACCTTCGAGTGGTCAGACAAGATCGATGTGGAGCGTGCCGAGGCCGCTTATCAAAGAGCCGACAAGGTGCTCCACGACGAAAACGCCTCCCAGATGGACCTGAAGCTGGCGGAAGCCAAGCTCCACCGGGCGCTGGTGAGAAAAAGCGTCGCGTCCATTAAGTAAACCGTAATCCCGGCAGTCACCAGACTGCCGGGATTCTTTACTCCATGATGGGAAAACTCGATTCATTCGGGAAATGGTAAATCGGAACTTGGCGTATCAAAGCCTTCCCCTTTGGGGAAGGTGCCCCCGCAGGGGGGCGGAAGAGGGCGGTACTGCTTTCGATGCACAGCAGGGGTTCGGCGAAAAGGTGTTTACCTCTTCCGACCTCGCTCACGCTCGGCCACCTTCCCCAAAGGGGAAGGCATTCGCGCGGTATATTCCAATTTGTATGTGTGCCCAGGTACTACTCTTCAAATCAGCCTTCTCCGTAATAATCCACATCCAGAATCAGATTGTTGATTCTGGTAAACTGCTGCACCCGCTGGGCGATCTCCTTCCGGGTTTCCTGAGAAAGCTCCGATTCACTGCCGTCAATGGAGATTAGCTTTCTGGTGGAAGCGTCATAGGCAGCGTTCCCATAAATCCAGCTGCCATTGGAGAAGGGTGCGAAGCCGTCGTAACGTTCATCGAATGCATCACAGCCAATGTAGCTATAGGGGCTGTCAATGCCCAGCAGGTTCAGCACCGTAGGCAGCACATCCGAGGTGTTCAGCACCTTGTCCACCTCCATGGGCTCCAGATCGGCGCTCCAGATAAAGCAGGGCGTCTTTTCCAGCAGCAGTTTGTTATCTACACCGGACAGCTCCAGCAGGGCTTTCTCGTTTTTGTAGCCGTAGGTGTAGTGGTCGGTGACGCCGATGATCACCGTGTTTTCCAGTTCTCCCTTTTCTTCCAGTTCCGCCATCAGGCGGGCAAACAGGTCGTCCACCAGCTTGGCTTTCAGGTAAGCGCAGTCGGTTTCCTCGTTGCCGGTAAGACCCTTGAATTCCGGGTATTTTTTCAGGCCCCAGTAGCTGAGAACCTCATTATACTTGTAGCTCAGGTGGGCGGACCGGGTGATAACAAAGTTCAGCCGCTTCCCTTCCCGGAAGAATTCGCTGTTCAGTCCCTCGTTGTCGAATAGCAGCTGGTCATCGTACAGCAGCTTTTTCGCCGCGTCCGCGGACAATCCCGTCAGGTAATCGGCGTAGCTGACGTAGGCCTCATAGCCCATGGCTTCCGAGAACACCCCCCGGCTGTAAAACGTGGGGCTGTTGTAGTGAAACGCCTTCGCGGTGTAGCCCTGCTCCCGCAGAAGATACGCCAGCGACTGCCGGAAATCGTTGGTCACATAGTCAAAGGCATAGCCGCCCGTGCTGCTCAGGAACGAGCCGGTATTGATGCAGAATTCCGTGTTAAAGGTTCGGATGCCGCCGTAAACCGGGGTGTAGAACCGGGTAAAGTTGATGCCCTCGGACATGAGACGGTTCAGGGTGGGAGTATACTCCCCCAGCATCCAGTCGTCCATGGACTCCATCAGCACCAGAATCACGTTTTTCCCAGCCAGCAGGCCGGTCATTTCGTTTGCCTCCGGCCTGTCTTTCTCCGCGAAATAGGCGTCGATTTCCTGATGTCCCGCCTGGTGGGCCTCCTTGTAGGCCGGGGTCAGGGGATAGATGACGTTGGCGTAAACGTCCTTGCACAGAGTCTGGTACAGGCCGCAGACCTGATAGAGCCGGTGGGTGTTGAACAGGTTTTCGTAGGCGGCTCTGGTGGACTGGGCCCGCCCATAATCGGATTTGGAATACCGGACATCGTCATCCTGCTCAAATACCAGCTGAGGCATCACCATAGCGCCGGCAGCGGCAGTCACGCACAGCACTGCGGACACCAGCGCCAGCCGCCAGTCATACCGCCACCGGGGGAATTTCCAGACCAGCGCCACCCCCTGCGCAATCAGGGCAATCACGCCCAGCCACCAGCCCAGCGGATAGCTGAGAATAACGTCGGCATAGTCCGCGCCCTCGGAGGCATAGCGAAAATCCGACAGCCACATCATTTCGCCGAAAAGCACATAGTAGCCCGTCTGGACGATGGCGTACACGGTGATGACGCCGTACAGCACCCCATATACAATTCTTCCCGCCCTCGCAGGCAGCGTCCACACAATAGCGCTGAGGATTACCGCCCACAGGACGCCGAAGGCCAGAGGCCACAGCTGTTCAGCGGAAAAGTCCTTTGGTTTCAGAGATAAAAAGAAAAACGCAAACAATTCCACCAGAAAAAAGGACACCGGCAGCAGCCACAGTGGGGCAGTGCGCCGCCTCCGGTGCGTCTTCACGGCAGATTTTTCATGTACTCCCATTCGGGGTCGCTCCTTTGATAAACTATCCCACATTGTAGCACAAAAACCGCCGGGTGTACACTTAAGATTTTCTTAGAATCAGACAATTTTCATAAAAAACACATTTCCCTCTTGTAAAATCTCCCAAATTGACGTATACTGACTCTATATTTCTGCAAGAAAAGAGGAGTCCTCCCATGGAACTGATGACTGTTCGTGAGCTGTTCAAGAACACCGAAAAATACGCAGGTCAAACCATCGAGATCGGCGGCTGGGTCCGCAATAAGCGCCCCAGCAAGCAGTTTGGCTTTATCGTCCTGAACGACGGTACTTATTTCACCCCCGTGCAGGTGGTGTATAACGATACCCTGGCAAATTTCCAGGAAATCTCCAAGATCAACGTGGGCGCGGCCCTGATCGTGAAGGGCACCGTGGAGATGACCCCCGATGCCAAGCAGCCCTTTGAGATTCAGGCCAGCGAAATCACCATCGAAGGTCCCTCCACCGGCGACTATCCCCTGCAGCCCAAGAAGCACTCCATGGAGTTCCTGCGGACCATCACCCATCTGCGGCCCCGGGCCAACACCTTCCAGGCCGTGTTCCGCGTCCGTTCTCTGGCGGCAATGGCCATCCACCAGTTCTTCCAGGACCGGGATTTTGTGTACGTCCACACCCCCCTGATTACCGGCTCTGACTGCGAGGGCGCAGGTGAAATGTTCCAGGTCACCACCCTGGACTTAAACAACGTGCCCAAAACCGAGGACGGCAAGGTGGACTACTCCCAGGACTTCTACGGCAAGCCCACCAACCTGACGGTTTCCGGTCAGCTCAACGGTGAGACCTTCGCCATGGCCTTCCGCAATATCTACACCTTCGGCCCCACCTTCCGGGCGGAAAACTCCAACACCACCCGCCACGCCGCCGAGTTCTGGATGATCGAGCCGGAGATTGCCTTTGCCGACCTGCAGGACGATATGCGTCTGGCGGAGGACATGATTAAGTATATCATCTCCTATGTGCTGGAGCACGCCCCTGAGGAAATGGCCTTCTTCAACCAGTTCCTGGACAAGGGCCTGCTGGATCGGCTGAACAACGTGCTGAACAATGACTTCGGCCGCATCACCTATACCGACGCCGTGGCGCTGCTGGAGCAGCACAATGACCAGTTCGAGTACCCCGTCCACTGGGGCACCGACCTGCAGACCGAGCACGAGCGGTACCTCACCGAGGTGGTCTTCAAGAAGCCCGTCTTCGTCACAGACTACCCCAAGGAGATCAAGGCCTTCTATATGAAGCTGAACCCCGACGGCAAGACCGTGGCGGCCATGGACTGCCTGGTGCCCGGCATCGGCGAGATCATCGGCGGCAGCCAGCGTGAGGACAACTACGACATTCTGAAGGCCCGTATCGAGGAGCTGGGCATGAAGCCCGAGGACTACGCTTTCTATCTGGATCTGCGCAAGTACGGCTCCGCCCGTCACGCGGGCTTCGGTCTGGGCTTCGAGCGCTGCGTCATGTACCTGACCGGCATCGGCAACATCCGGGACGCCATTCCCTTCCCCAGAACCGTAGGCAACTGCGACCTGTAAGAGAAGTAACAATCCCCCTGATTCTGCGGAATGCAGAATCGGGGGGATTTCTCATTGTTTATTCTTCTTAGCGGTGTTAATGGAGGCAATCAGGATACGCCGAATCGTACCGCATTGCGTATAGAGATCTGCGGCAAGTTCCCTATTCAAAATATCAGACTTCACAAATAGTTCCAGCCAATACTCTGTTTCATAGCATTCCTTCAACGCGATTTGCAATTTAGCAATGAAATCTGACTTTCCATGGGCGTAATTCGCCTCACGGATATTCGCTCCAATGGAAGTTGCACTGCGCTCCAGTTGATTCACCAATGAATAATGGCCCTTGATGGTTTCGGTCAGCATAATAACTTTGACCGCAAAATCAGTTGAAATATCTCGAAGTTTTGATTCTGACATAGAAACACCGCCTTTCTCACAAGGATTATACCGTAAATAAGACGGGTTGTGAAGTGAAATATTTTGCTGGCGCAAAATGTGAAATAATGCCTCCGGCATTGTGAAATTTTCCGCTGACGCGGAAAGTGAAATGAAATAAATCCACCCACGCCCGCAGGCATTTCACATGGCGGAGCCATATTTCACGCGCGAAGCGCATTTCACAAATCCCGCAGGGATTTATTTCGTTGAAAAAAGAACCCTTTGCCAAAAAGCAAAGGGTTCTTTTTTCTGGAGCGGGTGACGGGGCTCGAACCCGCTACCTCCACCTTGGCAAGGTGGCGCTCTACCAGATGAGCTACACCCGCAACGGACATGGCTTATTATAGCGAATTTTCAGAATTTGTCAAGACCCAATTTCAAAATTCTTCAAGATTTCCCGTGGGCTGGGTTTCCGCCGCCTCGGTCAGCTCCGGAACCGGTTTGCCGGTGCAGGCGGGATAGTCGGAATAGTCCCAGACATACCCTTCCATCTCCTCGTCCGTAAGCTCCCGGTACTTTCCCCGTTCGCTGCATCGCAGCAAATCCACATGGTAGTATTCCTCCCCGTCCAGAATCATGTTCCAGGTCCAGGGTTCGCCGTCCCGGGTGCCGGTCACGGTCATGCAGGTCAGTCCCGCGTCCCGGCACATGGCGGCGTAGACCTGGGCAAATGCCCGGCTGTCGCCGATGCCGTGTCGCAAAAGGCTGTAGGAGGGCGTGATGGAGGTTTCCAGCTTGTAGTCAAAGCGCTCCATGAGGAAAGCGTAGAGCTGGGAGAACTTCTGGTAGTCGTCTCCGTCGCCGCTGACGTAGAGCACCGCCGACTCGAACACCGGCTTCACCTGGGCCTGCATCCGGCGCAGAGAGTCCCGGCTGGTCTGGTAGGAGAAGATCAGCTCCACCACCCGGCTCTCGCCGGTTCCGTAAAGAGCCTGCGTCACCTGGGGAACCTCCATAATGGTTTCCGGGTGCTCCCTGGCGTAGTCCTGGACGAACTGGGAAAAATCCGTATCCTCATACTGGCCCACCAGCAGCACAATCCCCGCCTCATAGCTTTCCAGCGCGTTGGCAACGATAATCTGAACCTGAGGAATGCTGACCGCTCTGCGGATTCGCTGCAGCTCGGTGGAGTTGTGGCGGTAGGTCACCGCAATGGACACGGCGGGCAGGCCGCTGCTGGAACCAATCTCATACTGGATATCCTCCACCGCGTAGGCGCCGATGGGGTCGTTGTGCATCACGTTATAGACCGCCCGCCGGACGCCCACCTCCAATGCCTTCTCCGGATACTCCTCCACATGGATGGCGGCGACCTCCGTTCCGGCAGCCACCAGCTGCTTCAGGGCTGCCAGAAAATCCTTGTAATTGGCCGCGGTAATGGTATCCGCGTGGGCAACCTGTTTGGGGGCCTCGTGAGGCGTCACGGATACAAAGCTTCCATTCAGCCAGCCGCAGCCCCCCAGCAGCAGACTCAGCGCGAAAAACAGCGGCAGCAGCGTTCGTTTCATGATAACACCCCTTTACAACGCGTTTCGGTGATACCGGCTGAAGCCGTCACCCAGAACCTGATGGGCCTCCTGCACAATCACAAAGGCCGCCGGGTCAATTTCCATGACCAGCTCCTTGAGTTCCGTGATCTGCTGGCGCTTGACGGCGGTGAGCACCACCATCAGCTCCTGATGTGTGTAGCTGCCCTGGCCGTGGAGGAAGGTAGCGCCCCGGCCCAGTCGGGAATCTATCACTTCCGCGATTTTCTGGTGCTCCTTCGTCATAATGAGCGCCACCTTGGAATAGTCAAAGCGGTACACCACCGCGTCCATGATCTTGCCGCACAGGAACACAGTGACACCGGTGTACAGCGCCTTGTTGAGATCCCGGAACACAATGCCCGTAATCACCGCCACCATGCCGTCAAAGGCCATGGAAATCTGCCCAATGGGCACATCCCGCCAGCGCAGCTTCAATAGCCTCACCACGATGTCCGAGCCGCCAGTAGAGGCCCCGGCGGCAAACACCGCCCCAAGCCCCAGGCCGCACAGCGTTCCGCCGTACAGCGCCCCGATCAGCGGCTCCGTAGCAGGCATGGGAATCAGCGCGAACACATCAATCAGGGCGGAGCTGACCAGCATCCCCGTCAGGGAACCGAAGAAGAACCGCCTGCCGATTTTCACCCCCGCAATGAGGAACAGGGGCAGATTGATGAGCACGCTCAGGCTGCCCACGCTGCCGAATTTCAGCAGCTCCACCGCCACCAGCGCCAGACCGGAGATGCCGCCGGGGCTGATGTCATTGGGCATAAGAAAGCAGGAAAAGCCGAAGGCAAACAGAGCGCTGCCCAGAATGGTCACGGCGATCCAGCCGAAGGTTTTACGAAAAGGCCCCATACTCAAACCTCAAAGGATTGCTGCTTGTCCCCGGAGTCCTCTTCCTTCAGCAGCGCTCCGGCGGAGGGAATGGTCTTGGTCCGGTAGCGCCCGGGATTGACGATGCCGCTGTTTTCCAGCAGCACCGCGTTTTGCAACACAGCCTTCTTTTTCAGCGTCATGACCGCTACGCCCTGGGTATTGCGGGTGGTCTTGGGCAGCAGCTGGGCGGTGGAGAAGATTGCGGCCCGTCCGTCGGAGGAATACAGGGCAATCTGGGCGTCCTCCTCCAGCATCATGGCGGTGACCAGCAGGCTCTTGTCAGAGTAAGCGCCGGTGAGCTTCTTGCGGTTGGTCTTCGTCTCATAGGCGCTGAGCGGCACCTTGGCGGCCTTTCCGTTCTCGAAGAAGAACAGGATAAAGCCCCTGTAGTCCCCGCAGAACTGGATGGACAGGAGATTCTCCCCCGGCTCAAAGCCCAGCTTCTGGGGCAGGTAATCGCCCAACAGGGACGCCTTGCCGTCGTCAAAGTCGGAAAGCCGGGATTTGTAGCACTGGAATTTGTCGGTGAATACCAGGAACTCCGCTTTATTGGTGGTTTCCTTGGTAAAGGACAGGCTGTCTCCCTCCTTGAACTTCTGCTCGCCGCTCATGCGCAGAGACTGGGCCGTGATTTTTTTCAGGTAGCCTTCCTTGGACACGAATACGGTGACAGGATAGTCGGGAATCTCTTCCCCCTCGTCCTCCGGAGCAGTCTCGGCAGCATCGTAAATGATTTCCGTCTTCCGGGGCTGGCCGAATTTGTCGGACACCGCCTGCAGCTCCTTGATGATGACATTTTTCAGCTTCCGGGCGCTTTCCAGCGTGGCGCGCATATCGGCAATTTCCTGCTCCAACTGTGAAATTGCCTTGGTCTGCTTGAGAATGTATTCCTTGTTGATGTTGCGCAGCTTGATCTCGGCGACAAAATTCGCCTGCACCTCGTCAATGCCGAACTCGATCATCAGGTTGGGCACCACCTCGCTGTCCATCTCCGTCTCCCGGATGACGCGAATGGCCTTGTCGATGTCCAGCAGAATCCGCTCCAGGCCCTTCAGCAGGTGGAGTTTTTCTTCCTTTTTGCCGATCTGGAAGAACAGCCGCCGCTTGATACAGTCGGTGCGCCATGCCGTCCACTCGTCGAGAATCTCCCCCACGCCCATGACCCGGGGCATTCCCGCGATCAGGATGTTGAAGTTGCAGGGAAAGGAATCCTGCAACGTGGTCATGCGGAACAGCTTCTGCATGAGCTTCTCCGGGTCAACGCCCCGCTTGAGGTCAATGGTCAGCTTCAAACCGCCCAGGTCGGTTTCGTCCCGCATATCGGCGATTTCTTTGATCTTGCCCGCCTTGATCAGCTCCGCCACCTTGTCCATGATGACCTCGGTAGCAGTGGTGTAGGGAATCTCGGTGATTTCAATGAGGTTGCCATCCTTGACATAGCGCCACTTGGCCCGAAGCTTGAAGCTGCCCCGGCCGGTGGAATAGATTTCCCGGGTGGCGGCCTCGTCAAACAGCAGCTCGCCGCCGGTGGAGAAGTCCGGCCCCGGCAGGGTTTCCAGAATGTCGTGTTCGGGGTTCTTCATCAGAGCGATGGCAGTGTCGCAGACCTCCTTCAGGTTGAAGGAGCAGATGTTGGAGGCCATGCCCACGGCGATACCCTGGTTGGCGGATACCAGCACGTTGGGGAAGGTGGTGGGAAGCAGAGCCGGCTCCTTCATGGTGGCGTCGTAGTTGTCCACCATGTCCACGGTGTCGCTGTCGATATCCTTAAAAATCTCGCCGCAGATGGGGTCCAGCTTAGCTTCCGTATACCGGGAGGCGGCGTAGGCCATGTCCCGGGAATAGACCTTGCTAAAGTTGCCCTTGGAGTCCACAAAGGGGTGAAGCAGGGTTTCATTGCCCCGGGCAAGACGCACCATGGTTTCATAAATCGCCGCGTCGCCGTGGGGGTTCAGGCGCATGGTCTGGCCCACAATGTTGGCGGACTTGGTTCTGCCGCCGCTGAGCAGCCCCATTTTGTACATGGTGTACAGGAGTTTGCGATGGGAGGGCTTGAAGCCGTCGATCTCGGGAATGGCCCGGGAGACGATGACCGACATGGCGTAGGGCATATAGTTGATTTCCAGGGTTTCGGAAATCGCCTGCTCGGTGGTAGATCCGTGAAGCCCCATCACGCCATCGGTGTTTACTTTTTTCTTCTTTTCAGGTTCCTTATTTTTCCGTGCCATATTGCACTCCTTACTGATAATGCCCTCCCCTTTGGGGAGGGTGGCCGAGCGTCAGCGAGGTCGGGAGAGGTGCGGACGCCCGTACTTCTATTTTGTCCTCGATGAAACAGCAGCGTCAATCACTTCACATACACCGCGCAGTTGGTTCATCACATCGCTGTTGGAAAACCGAAGCACTTGGATACCCTGCTGTTCCAGGTATGCGCTTCTGCGTGCATCGTACATCTGACCAGCAGGTTCATAGTGCTGTGAACCATCCAGTTCGATTGCCAATTTTGCCGCTGTACAGTAAAAATCGAGAATGTAGTTCCCACTAGTGACCTGTCTGCGGAAGCGAACGGGATAGTTGTGAAGATACTCATACCACAGCCGTCGTTCCTCCTTGGTCATAGTTTTCCGCAGGCTTTGTGCTCTGGATGTGAGCTTGCTGTTATGGTTCATAAAATACCTCTTCCGTCACGGCTTCGCCGTGCCACCTTCCCCAAAGGGGAAGGCTTTTTTAGGAGATATCAGCCAGTTCCAGATATTTCGCTCCGTTTTCGGCGATGAAGTTCTTCCGCTCCTGCAAAGCGTCCCCCAGCAGCACGTCAAAGTAGTGGGCGGTACGCTCAGCGTCCTCGGGCATGACTTTAATCAGACGGCGGGTCTCCGGGTTCATGGTGGTCATCCACATCATCTCCGGGTCGTTTTCGCCCAGACCCTTGGAGCGCTGGATGGTGACCTTTTTGCCCTCCAAATCTTTGAGAATCTTCACCTTTTCCTGCTCGTTGTAGGCAAACCAGGTTTTATCCTTGCAGGTGATTTCAAACAGCGGAGATTCCGCGATATACACATAGCCGTCCCGGATCAGGGTGGGGCACAGCCGGTAGAGCATGGTGAGAATCAGGGTGCGGATCTGGAAGCCGTCCACATCCGCATCGGTGCAGATGACTACCTTGTTCCAGCGAAGGGCGGACAGGTCAAAGCTGGACAGTTCCTTGGCCTTCTTTCCCTGCACCTCCACGCCGCAGCCCAGCACCTTCATCAGGTCGGTGATGATGGGGGATGCGAAAATCTTGCTGTAATCGGCTTTCAGGCAGTTGAGGATTTTGCCCCGGACGGGCATAATGCCCTGAAATTCAGCGTCCCGGCTCATCTTGACGCTGCCCAAGGCGGAATCGCCCTCCACGATATACAGCTCACGAAGATTTGCGTCCTTGCTTCGGCAGTCCACAAATTTCTGCACACGGTTGGCAATGTCGATGGAACCGGACAGCTTTTTCTTGACGCTGCTCTTGGTCTTTTCTGCGGATTCTCTGGCCCGTTTGTTGACTAAGATTTGCTCGGCGGCCTTCTGTGCTTCCTGGGCGTTCTCAATGAACCAGACCTGCAGCTGCTCCTTGAAGAAGGCCGTCATGGCGTCCTGGGTGAACTTGGAGTTGACGCTCTTTTTCGTCTGGTTTTCAAAGCAGCCGATGGTGGAGAAGCAGTTGGTCACCAGCACCAGAGAGTCCTGAATGTCCTGAAAAATGATCTTATTCTCATTTTTCGTGTACTTATTGTTGTCTTTCAGGTACTTGTCAAAGGCCGCGGTGAAGCCCAGCCGCACCGCCCGGTCGGGGCTGCCGCCGTATTCCAGCCAGGAGGAGTTGTGGTAATACTCGATGTGGCTGACCTGCTTACTGAAACAGAAGGAGGCGGTGATTTTCAGCTTCATCTCCGGGCGGTTCTCCGCGTCCCGGCCCCGGCGCTCGGCTTCCCAGAAGGTGGGCATGGTGAAGGCGTTGTCCCCCACCAGCTCCTCGATATATTCCCGGATGCCATCCGCGTAGCAGTACTCCTCTTCCTCAAAGGTCTTGCCCACCTGATTGCGGAATTTGAAGCGGACACCCTTATTGACCACGGCCTGACGGCGCAGCACGTCCCGGTAATATTCCACGGGGATGTTGATGTCCGTGAAGACCTCCTTGTCCGGCTTCCATCGGAAGCAGGAGCCGGTTTTCTTCCGGTCGGCGGGCTGCTTTTTCAGGCCGCCCACATTTCTGCCCTTTTCAAAGTGCAGGTCATACCGGAAACCGTCCCGGCGGATGGTGGCGTCAAAATATTCGGAAGCGTACTGGGTGGCACAGGAACCAAGACCGTTGAGGCCCAGAGAATATTCGTAGTTTTCCCCGTTCTCGCCGTACTTGCCGCCGGCGTACATTTCGCAGAACACCAGTTCCCAGTTGTAGCGCTTTTCTTTTTCGTTGTAGTCCACGGGACAGCCCCGGCCGAAGTCCTCCACTTCCACGGATAAGTCTTCGTAGCGGGTGACGATGATGGTGTCGCCGTGGCCTTCTCTTGCTTCGTCAATGGCGTTGGAGAGGATCTCAAACACCGCGTGCTTACAGCCCTCCAGGTCGTCAGAGCCAAAAATGACTGCGGGACGCTTGCGCACCCGGTCCTCGCCCTTGAGCATGGAGATGCTGGAATTTCCGTATTGTTCTTGCTTTTTCGCCATAATTTCATAACCTACCTAAGCATTCCATAGTAAATCTAGCCTATTATACGCAAAAAGCGGGAGAAAGTCAAGGAACGCTCTCGCCCGTCATCCTGAGTGAGCGCAGCGAGTCGACGGATCTGCCCGCTGCTCCGCTCTGGATGACAACGAAATAAATGTGCTTCTTTTGCCCATACTATGCGCAAGGAGTTGATTGTATGGAATCCATCTGGCGGGAAAGTGTGTTTCTTCCCCAGTTTCCCCAGCTGAGAGGGGACGTATCCACGGATGTGCTGGTCATCGGCGGCGGCATGGCGGGACTGCTGTGCGCTTACCAATTGCAGAATGTCGGCGTGGACTGCGTGGTTGCCGAGAGAACCCGCATCGCTTCCGGTGTCACCGGGGATACCACCGCAAAGCTCACCAGCCAGCATGGTTTGATCTACGGCAAACTGGCAAAGAAATACGGATTGGAAGCCGCCGGACAGTACTTGCGGGCCAACGAGGATGCCCTGTCCGAATACCGGACGCTCTGCTCAGGAATCCGCTGCGATTTTTCGGAACAGAGCCACACCGTCTATTCCCGGCAGGATGTTACAGTTTTGGAAGAAGAGCTTGCCGTCCTGTCCCGGCTGAACTATCCGGCAGAGCTGGTGGGTAATCTTCCCCTGCCCTTTGAGTCTGCGGGCGGCATCCGCTTTCCCCATCAGGCCCAGTTCCACCCGCTGAAATTCTTAAACGGTATCGTGGGGGATCTGACCATTTGTGAAAACACCCCCGTGCTGTCCCTGACAAAATCGGGAGCAGTGACGAAACATGGCACCATTCACGCGGGCGCCGTCATCGTGTGTACTCACTTCCCCTTTCTGAATAAGCACGGCAGCTACTTCCTCAAGCTCTACCAGCAGCGTTCCTATGTTCTGGCGCTGGAAAACGCGCCGATCCCCGAAGGGATGTATCTGGACGCCCGGGAAAACGGCCTGTCATTGCGAAGCTGGGGCGATACCCTGCTGCTGGGCGGCGGCGGGCACCGCACGGGTAAGAAAGGCGGGGGCTGGGCGGAACTGGAAGCCTTTGTCCGCAGCCATTACCCCGACGCGAAAATTGTCAGCCGCTGGGCAACCCAGGACTGCATGAGCCTGGACGGTCTGCCCTACATCGGGCAGTACAGCGCGTCCACCCCCAATCTCTATGTGGCCACAGGCTTTAATAAATGGGGCATGACCACCTCCATGGCGGCGGCCCAAATTCTGACCGACCTGGTCCGCGGCAGAGATAACCCCTATGCTTCCCTGTTCTCCCCCTCCCGCAGCATCCTCCACCGGCAGCTGGGCATCAACGCCCTGGAAGCCACTGTCAATCTGCTGACCCCCTCCCGGAAGCGGTGTCCCCATTTAGGCTGCGCCCTGAAATGGAACAGCCAGGAAAGAAGCTGGGACTGCCCCTGCCACGGCTCCCGGTTTTCTGAGGACGGCAGGCTTCTTGATAACCCTTCTACGGGAGATTTACCGAAGAAATAAGGTTTTTCCTCTTGTTTTTTTCAAACAGCCGGGTTATAATAACCCCAGAAATAAATAGGAGGTCATTTTCATGGCTGTTAAAATTGAAAAATCCACCATCATCGGTGACATTCTGGACATCGCTCCTCAGTCCGCTCCCCTGTTCTTCGCCATCGGCATGCACTGCCTGGGCTGCCCCTCCTCCCGGGGTGAGACCGTTGAGGAAGCCTGCATGGTTCACGGCGTGGACTGCGAGCCCTTCCTGGCCCAGCTGAACCACTTCCTGGAGGCTTACGAGGCTTCCGAGGCCGAGAAGAACGCTTAACCAAAATACGATGCAGGAGCGGCGTGTCCGCTCCTGCTTTTTTCGGAGGAATTCTATGAAGCTCCCTCTATCCCACAGGCTTCTGGCCTGCTGCGGCTTTGTCCATCCCGGCGACCGGGTGGCGGACGTGGGCTGCGACCACGGCCATTTGAGCATCCACCTGCTGCAAACCGGCATTGCCAGCCACGTTTACGTATCTGACGTGCGGGAAGGTCCGTTAAGTAGCGCAAAGCGGAACGCGGAAACCTACGGCATTACAGACAGGATCGACTTTTTTCTCTCTGACGGGGTGCAGAGCCTGCCAAGAGACTTTGACACGCTGGTCTGCGCCGGCATGGGCGGGGACACCATGGTGTCCATTCTCTCCGCCGCCCCCTGGCTGCAAGGCGGCAGCTATCGGCTGATTCTGCAATGCCAGAGCAAAACACCCCTGCTGCGGCGGTACTTAAGCGAGAACGGCTGGGAAATCTGCCGGGAGACGGTTCTGCGGGACGGGCGGTTCCTGTACACCGTGATGGAGGTGCTGTGGAATCCCCAGGCTCCCCGGCTGACGGCGGGCCAGTGGTACTTCTCTCCTGCCCTGCGCGATTGCACGGCCCCGGAAACAGGCGAATACTACTGCTGGGTGGTAGATGGACTGCGGCTTGCGGTACAGCACCGCCCGGATGATGAAAACCGGCAGGCCCTTGCCGAATTGGAGGAACTGAAATGACGACTGTCGGTGATATTTTATCCTATCTGGAAACCCTGGCCCCCCGCTCCATGAAAATGGACTGGGACAATGTAGGCCTGCTCTGCGGCGGAAAAAGCCACCCGGTAACGAAAGTTCTGGTGGCTCTCGACCCCTTTGAGGGAGTCTGTCGGGAAGCTGCCCAGTGGGGCGCGGAGCTGATCGTCACGCACCATCCCCTGATTTTCAGCCCTCTGAAGGCCGTCACGGACGATACTTCCATCGGCCGGGCGGTGCAGCTGCTGTGTTCTGCGGGCATCAGCGCCATCAACGCCCACACCAACTTAGACTGCGCCCCCGGCGGCGTCAACGACTGTCTTGCCCAGACACTGGGATTAAGCGATGTACAGGTGATTGCCCCCTCCGGGGTGGACGAGCTAGGCAGGCCCTGGGGCCTGCTGCGGCAGGGCACCGTGGAACCCCAGCCCCTTTCCGACTTCCTTCCCAAGGTGAAGACCGCCCTTTTCTGTGATGGTCTGCGTTATGTAAATGGGGGAAAGCCGGTACACCGGGTGGCCGTGGGCGGCGGAGCCTGCGCTTCGGAGCTAATGGACGCGGTGCACGCCGGGTGCGATACCTTCGTCACAGCGGACGTGAAGTACAATCAGTTCTGGGATGCCCACGACCTGGGCCTGAACCTGATTGACGCGGGACATTTCGCTACAGAAAACCCGGTAACGGCTCTGCTGGCTGAAAAAATCGCCGCCCAATTCCCGGAGCTGAACGTAAAAATCTCCGAAACCCACCGGGACTGCATGAAATTCTTCTGAAACGGGTTGATTTTTTCAATCCATTCTGCTAAAATAGATACGCTATTTTTATACTTTAACCAGAAAGGGTAGATATAGAATGTCCGGACATTCCAAATGGCATAACATTCAGAAGACCAAGGGCGCGCAGGACGCCAAGCGCGCGGCTGCTTTCACCAAAATCGCTAAGGAGCTGATCGTGGCGGTGAAGGAGGGCGGCAGCGCCGATCCCGCCTACAACTCCCGGCTGGCTACCGTCGTGACCAAGGCCAAGGCAGCCAATATGCCCAACGACAACATCAAGCGGTGCCTGGAAAAGGCTGCCGGTGCCGGCGGCGACAACTACGAGTCCATCACCTACGAAGGCTACGGCCCCGGCGGCGTTGCCGTCATCGTGGAGACCATGACCGACAACCGCAACCGCACCGCCGGTTCCATGCGCCACCACTTCGACAAGTTCGGCGGCAATCTGGGTGCTTCCGGCTGCGTCAGCTGGTCCTTCGACAAGAAGGGCGTGCTGGTCATCGACAACTCCGAGGAGGAGCTGGAGGAAGACGCCGTGATGATGGACGCCATGGACTGCGGCGCGGATGATTTCGAGGCGGAGGACGACTGCTTCACCATCTACACCGATCCCGACGACTTCAACGCCGTGGCCGATGCCCTCACCGCCAAGGGCTACACCTTCGTCTCCGCCCAGATCGAGATGGTTCCCCAGAACTATCAGAAGCTGGAAAACCCCGAGCAGGTTGCCCTGATGGAGAAGCTCATCGACATCATGGAAGATGACGACGATGTGCAGAACATCTGGCACAACTGGGAAGAATAAGTGAAAATACAATTCCGCTCCTTTGCCTCTCATTGGCAAAGGAGCGGTTTTCCAATTGTTCCCGAAAAAGCTGGTGTTACCAAAACGGTGCGTTCAGTTTTTTGCATTGTTTCTTTACTTTAGGGCCTTTCTGTGAGATAACGAACACCGCTCCGGAGAAACCTGTCCATTTACGGCTGGCTCAGCTTTACCACCAACGTCCCATCGATGAGTTCGGTGCAGCCCTGGGCGGGGTAACAGGGCATGGCCTCCACCCTGGGGTCATCATACAGCTGCTCTCCGGCCACAATCTTTGCCGGATTTTGCAGGATGTACTTGAAGTATGCCGACCAGTGTCCCGCGTCACCGAAGTTCAGCACATCGGACATCCACATCCCGTTGGGCTTGCGATAGGCCTCAAAGCCCGGGATCACCTCATTGATCTGCTGGGGCAGACCCACCATGACCACCGGCGTTTCCCCGGGCACATACCCCTCCGTTTCCTCCATCCGGTACACCACCCGGGTCATGACGGACAGGTAGGCATCCTGCTCCAGATCCTTTTTCAGGTACATGGCGTTGGCGGTCTGGACATTGCCCAAAAGCAGCACCAGCACCAGAGCGATGATCGCCGTCTGGGTCCACCGGCAGGTGGGAAGCAGCCAGGCCTTCCACTTTCCCTGAGCCTCCCCGGCCCGGCTGAGCAGACGATGTTCCAGCAGCAGCGGCAGCAGGTAGCTCAGCCAGTAGGCGAAAATCATCAGTTCATGGCTGGTGCCGCCCAGGGTGATCAGGTGCATCAGATTCATGCCCAGAGGCAGCAGCGCCGTCAGCGCCAGCAGCAAAAGAGCTTGCCCCGGCCGCACCCGCAGGGCCACAATGCTGATGGGAAGCAGCGCCACCGTCAGCCGCAGCAGGGCCTTGGTCACCCGGCGGGTGGTCACCGGGAAGGGCGACAGCACCTGGGTCAGACGCTCAAAAAAGATCGTATAGGTCTCTTTGAACACATATTTAATATCGTACCAGCTCATGTTGACAATCTGAAGAGGTCTGTCCAGAGAGTTGTAGGCATCGGTCATAAGGGTGGTCTGGGTAAGCTGCCCCACAGCTTTCAGCGCCACATAATACAGCCCGCCGCCCAGCAGCAGCATGGCGCAGCCCCGCAGACCCCGGAGCAGCACCGATGCCAGACTCTCCCCATCCAGCAGAGCCATCATGCACACCAGCATCAGCAGGGTAATGCTCACGCAGATATAGCTCTGGTACAGGGCCAGGGAGCACATGACGAACACCGCGCCGGGCAGAAACCCCCACTTTCCCTTCTGCCAGCAGTACACCGCCAGCACGGAAAACAGCAGCGCCAGCATATCGCAGTCGTAATCGTGCAAAAATGTGGCGATGGTGGACGAAACCGTCAGATTGGCCGTAAAAATGCCGGAAAGCACCACCAGCAGTACCGGATGCTCCATCCTAAGAATCCGGGCAGTCAGGAACACCGCCAGGCCTGTCCAGCATAGTCCCATCACACCGATGAGCCAGGGCAGCGTCAGATCCGTCCGGAACAGCTTCCGGCACACCGGGCTGAGAAACCGGCCGTTGATCAGGCGGATGTAGTTGCTGACTCCATCGCCGTTGAACTCAAACAGGGAGTCATGGGAAAAGCTGCTGTGCACAAAGCCGTAGTTGTGCGCCGCCAGCCCCCACGCGAAGACCGAGATCAGACAGATCAGCAGCAGTTTTCTGTTCTTGTCTGTTTTATCCGCTAAAAGGTTCATTTTGCTTCCCCCAAGGTGCAGAATTTCCACTATTATACACAAACGATTCCCCATTTTCAACAGGGAGCCCGATCTTTTCCGGATTCTTTACGCTTTTCAAAAATACATCTTTACAAAACCTGAAATTCATGCTATAATCCTTCCAGTTCTGGCCCGGTGGTGCAGTCGGTTAGCACGCCAGCCTGTCACGCTGGAGGTCGACGGTTCGAGTCCGTTCCGGGTCGCCATGGAAAGCCACCCATTTGGGGTGGCTTTTTTCTATTTCGTCATTTTGTTTTGCTTTTGTTTCTATGCTATAAAAGCGTGTCATTTTACAACGAAAATTTAATTAAAATTTTTTACAAAAAGCCTATGTCCTTTTCTAGAACTCTGTGATATAATGGCTCCAGAAATTTTGTTGAGAAAGGAGAGATTTCCCTGATGCGTTCCGTACGGCTACTTTGTGGACTGCTCACCGCCCTGGCTCTGATGATAACCGCCGTAGCGCCTGCCCGTGCCGCGGATGACGCTTCCGTTCTGGATGAATCTGCCGCCATGGGCGCTGCCTATGACATGGGAGCTCCTCTGGAGAAAACGTCCGAATCGGAGGACCCGGAGGCACCGGTTGATGCCGTGCCGCCGGAAACACCGGATGAGGAGACAATGCCGGAGGAGGCGCCGGTTGAGGAGACAACGCCGGCGGAGACGGAGCCTGCCGAAACGGGAGCGCAGGCCGACCGCTTTGACTGGACGGAGGTCTATACCCATGAATTTCCCCTGTACTCCCAGTTGGACTATCCCAACAAGCGCTACGGTAGCGGTACCATTGCCACCAGCGGCTGCGGTATTACATCCCTGGCCATGGTGGCTTCCTACCTGACCGGACATGCCTACTACCCGGACGAGCTGGCAGGATACTTTGGAGGCTACGGTGAGAACAACGTCCAGCGCTTTGAATACGGCGCCGAGCAGCTGAAGCTCCCCATCCGTAAGGCGGACACCGTCCGTGATGTCTTCGCCGCCATAAAAAATGGCGATGTGGCCGTTCTTCTCATGGACCATATGTCGATTTTTACGGAGACCCAGCACTTCATCGTGCTCACCGGCATCAATGAGGAAACCGGAAAGATCATGGTCTACGACTCCTACCCGCCCAACTACGGAAAGTGGGATCTAAAGCGGGGCTTTGTGGAGGGATTTGAAGAGAGGGATCTGATGCTTGGCTACAGCGGCGGCTGGATTTTCAGCGTTCGGGGTATGCCGGGGGTTCCTTTCATTTACACCGAGGAAAAGCCCGAGGCTGATCCCCGCTACGGTATTGAGCTGACCTGGGAGGAGCAGCAGCTGCTGGCAAAGCTCATCTGGCTGGAAGCCCGGGGCGAATCCCCGGAGGGCCAGCAGGCCGTTGCTGAGGTGGCCCTCAACCGGCTGGTGTCCGGCAAATTCGGCAGCACTCTGGAGCAGGTCATTTACGGAGAGGGGCAGTTCCGAACCACCCCCTTTCTGGACGAAGCGGAGGCCTGGCAGGCCCAATACGAGGCCATCGACGCGGCTTTGTCCGGGCCCAATGTTCTGCCCATGAATGTGATGTATTTCGCTACCTACCCGGAAAATGACCGGGTATGGGGCCAAATTGGCGGACATATCTTCTGCTATGGTTAAACCGCGTTTGGCAGGCACGATTTGTGCCTGCCATTTTTTGTTCCGACGGAATTGCATCCTTTGCAGGAATATGGTAAGATAGGAAAAAATGAGAAAGGGTGGTCCTCTATGAAAATCGGAATTCTTGGCGCGGGCAACATTTCCCGGAAGGTGGCTCCGGCGCTGGTGGCGCTGCCTGAGATTGAATGCTGCGCGGTTGCCTCCCGGGAGCTTGCGAAAGCGGAAGCTTTTGCCCGGGAATTTGGCTTCGCCAAAGCCTATGGCAGCTACGAAGCTCTGCTGTCCGACCCGGAAGTGGAGCTGGTCTATGTGGCCACGCCCCATTCCCATCACTACGGGCACATGATGCTCTGTCTGGAACACGGGAAAAACGTAATCTGTGAAAAGGCCTTCACCCTGAACGCCCAGCAAGCGAAGGATGTCTTCGCCGCGGCCAGGGCGCGGGGACTGTATGTGGCGGAGGCCATCTGGACCCGGTATATGCCTTCCCGGAAAATGATCCAGGATCTTCTGGACAGCGGAGTCATCGGCAAACCCAACACCCTGACTGCCAACCTGTCCTATGTCATCTCCGGTGTGCGGCGGATCTACGACCCGGCCCTGGCCGGCGGCGCACTGCTGGACATCGGCGTTTACGGTCTGAACTTCGCTCTGATGCACTTTGGGCACGACATTGTCCGGGTGGAGTCCAGCGTTGCGAAAATGGATACCGGCGTGGACGGCATGGAAACCATTACCCTCCACTACCGGGATGGGCGCATGGCGGTGCTGACCCACAGTGTCTACTGCCGCTCCGACCGCATGGGCATCGTCCACGGCGACAAGGGTTATCTGGTGGTGGAGAACATCAACAATCCCCAGTCCATTCAGGTCTTTGACACGCAGGACCGGCTGCTGGCCCGGTATGACGTGCCGGAGCAGGTCAACGGCTATGAGTATGAATTCCGGGAAGCCGCCCGCTGCATCGGTGAAGGCAAGCTGGAAGCCGACTCCATGCCCCACTGTGATACCATCGAGGTCATGGAGCTGATGGACAGCCTGCGCAAAAGCTGGGGCGTTGTGTATCCTCAGGAACAGTAAAAAAGAAGCATTGCGTCCGTACAGTTGGGCGCAATGCTTTTCCTTTACTCCTCCGCCAGGGTGACAAGCCGGGGGCTGTGCTCCATGGCGGGCAGGATTTTTTCCAATAAATCCGACATTTTCAGCCGCAGGGAGGAGGTGTTGATGCAGGGGTGGCAGCCGAAGTATTCTCCCTTCACCACCTCCGCGTCCATCAGCAGCTCCACTTTGTGCTCGTGGTCGTTCATGAGACCCAGCACGCTGACGGAACCGGGGGTAATGTCCAGCAGGGCCTCCATATCCTCAGCAGTGGCGAAGCTTAACCGGGAGGAGCCGATTTCCTTGGACAGCACACTGGTCTTAAAGTGCTTCTCTCCCGGCAGCATCAGCAGGAAGAATCGGGTCTTCTGACGGTTGCACAGCAGCAGATTCTTGCAGATCACCGCGTTCAGGGTCCGGTCGATTTCCTCGCAGGCCTCCATGGTCATGGCAGGCTCGTGATCAATCCGCTGATAGGCTACGCCCAGACGGTCCAGCAGGTCGTAGCAGCGGATTTCCTTGGGGAGCCGCTGCGCCCAATCGGCGGGGCGGCCGTTTTGCAATTCCATATCTCTTTTTCTCCTTATTCTCAGGAAGCTCTGAATAAATCGGCAAGAGCTGACAGCGAGAGATTTTGATTCATCGGAAGGTTCGAAAAACAGAGGAATACTGTATGTATTTCCTGTTTTGCGAACCGCACCGATGGAGCAAAAGATCCGCTGATCAGCCGCAGGCGATTTGTTCAGAGGTTCCCTGACAGCTTTTTCATCATCAGAATGCTTTGGCGGAAGCTGCCGTCCTTCAGACGGTACACATCCGGCACCCGGGCCACCTCCACAAAGCCCATCTTTTCGTAGAGCCGCCGGGCGCGGTCATTGCCCTCGATGTAATCCAGTTCCAGATGGTCCAGGCCCCGGTCTTTCGCAATGGCAATGATTTCCTGGAACAGAGCCGTGCCAATGCCCAGGCCCCAGTATTCTTTCTTCAGGCCGATGGCAACGGACCCCCTGTGCCGGGTCTTGATCCGGTTGTTCATGGTCAGCATGGCGTTTCCGGCCAGTTTTCCCTCCACAAAGCAGCAGGGCATCACCTGATCGGGGCTGTTCAGAACGTCATCCAGAAACACCGACTCTGCCGCCTCGGTCATGGTACATTCCTCCGGATAGCGCAGCAGGAACTCCGTTTCTCCGGCGGTGGTCTTCATAAAAGCCGCCATTTCGGCGGCATCCGACGGCTGGGCGCCGCGGATGACCGCTTCCCTGCCGTCCTTGAGTCGCATGGTTTTCCGCTTGAATTCCATATTTTTCACCTCATTTTCTCAGCTGCCAGAAGGCCACGGCGCTGGCAGCCGCCACATTCAAAGAGTCCACCCCGTGATACATGGGGATTTTTACGGTATAGTCGCAGCTTGCGATGGTGGTGTCCGTCAGGCCGTCGCCCTCGCTGCCCAGAAGCAGGGCCAGCCTTTCCTCCCCCATCAATTGGGGATCGTCAATGGACACGGAGTTGTCGCTGAGGGCCAGGGCGGCGGTTTTGAAGCCCAAGGCTTTCAGTTGGGCCATTCCCTCCCCTGGCCAATCCCCCGTGTAGGCCCAGGGGATCTGGAACACCGTGCCCATGCTCACCCGGGCGCTGCGACGATACAGGGGATTGCTGCACCCAGGGGTCAGCAGCACCGCATCCATGCCGAGAGCCGCGGCGGAGCGGAATATGGCCCCCACATTGGTAGGATTCTGGACGTTCTCCAGAATCACGACGCGGCTGGCACCCCGGCAAATCTCCTCCATGCCCGGCAAGTTCGGTCTGCGCATGGCACACAGAACCCCACGGGTCAGATGGTAGCCGGTCAGATTGCACAACACCTCTTCATCCGCCGTGAAAACAGGGATATCCGGGCAGCGGGCGATAATCTCCCGTGCGGAGCCATCGATGTCCTTTCGCTCCATCAGCAACGATACCGGCTGGCAGCCCCCGTCCAGCGCCCGGTGAATGACCTTGGGGCTTTCGGCAATGAACATCCCTTTTGCCGGTTCAAAGCGGTTCAGCAGCTGCGCCTCCGTCAGCCGGGCGTACACGTCCAGCGAAGGATCAGAAAAATCCGTGATTTCAACAATGTTCGCCACATCTTCACCTCGATCAAAAATTTTCCTTATTCTAGCAAATTCGTAAGGAAAAGTCAAAGCCAATGTGATTTCATCACGGAAAACATGGACTGACGGTGGTATCATCAGGGTACACTAATGATAAGGAGGACAACACCATGTCTGTTACGAAGATTACGAAAGGAAACTATCCGGAGCTGGTTCTGAACGCCGATCGGGAGGTCCTGCTGGACTTCTGGGCGCCCTGGTGCGGCCCCTGCCGGATGGTCAGCCCCATTGTGGATGAGATTGCCCAGGAACGGCAGGATATTCTGGTGGGTAAGGTCAACGTGGACGAGGAAATGGAGCTGGCAGCTCAGTTTCAGGTCATGAGCATCCCCACGCTGGTGGTACTGAAAAACGGTCAGGTAGTGAACCGGGTGGTTGGCGCCCGGCCCAAGGACGCGATTCTCTCTCTGCTGTAAGCAATCACACCGCCTGTCCGCTCTTCCGGATGGGCGGTGTGTTGTCGGTATTCGTTGATAGCGTCCAAATCTGACTTCCAAAATTATGCAAAATGCCAAAATCTGATTTCTGATTCAGAAAACGAATAAAATACGTTTACATTTGTTGAAAAATCAGGTATAGTATGCTGGTAACAGAGTAGGAGGCCCCGCGTTAAGTGCCACCGGGACGGGGAGTTTGCCCGGAGGACGAAGGATTTTATCCACGATGGGGTCGCCGCACCCGCTGCCCATATAGGATGCATTCCTTTATGTAGCAACGATACTCGGTCGGGCGAAGGCTTCGGCTGCGGGCAGTGCGCCCGGTTGTTGCTGCCTTTCCCACGAGTCAATCAAAATCTGTCATACACTCCCCGACGCTTCGCGCCGGGGAGTTTTTGATTCCGGGCTCTGTAATTTACCAAAAGGAGTGTATCACTTTGATTGACAAGGAAAAAGTGGAACAGGCCGTCAGACTGTTCCTGGAAGCCATCGGCGAGGACCCCAACCGGCCCGGTCTGGTGGAGACCCCCGACCGCATCGGGAGAATGTGTTTCGAGCTGTTCGGCGGGTTGGAGCAGACCGCGGCGGAGCCTCTGAAAAAACGGTTTGCCGTGGATGCCAACAATCTGGTGATGGAGAAGGATATCACCTTCTATTCCGTCTGTGAGCACCATTTTCTGCCCTTCTACGGCAAGGTTCACATTGCCTACCTCCCCAACGGCGAGGTAGTAGGCCTGAGCAAGCTAGCCCGGACGGTGGAGGTCTTCGCCCGCCGGCCTCAGCTTCAGGAGCAGCTGACCCATCAGATCGCCTCCGCCATTATGGACGCGCTGCACCCTCAGGGCGTGATGGTCATGATCGAAGCGGAGCATATGTGCATGACCATGCGGGGCATCAAAAAGCCCGGCACCCAGACCGTCACCACCGCCATGCTGGGCTGCTTTAAGACAGATATTGCCATGCAGAACCAGTTCTTCCAGCTTCTGGGCAAATGATGGAGAGAGTCAACGCGATTGCTCGTCACCCGGTGTTCGCGGAGCATCTGGCCCGACTGGAGGTACTGGAGCAGACCCGGATTTTCTGCCGCCATGACCTGAGTCATCTCATGGATGTTGCCCGGTTGATGTGGATTGCCGCGCTGGAGCGGCAGCTTCCTCTGAATCGGGAGGTGGTTTACGCCGCGGCGCTGCTTCACGATCTGGGCCGGGTGGAACAGATGGGGGAAGGAATCCCCCACCATCAGGCCAGCGCCGACCTGGCGGCCCGGATTCTGCCTGAAGCCGGATTTTCAGCGAACGAAATCGCACAGATTCAAAACGCCATCGCGTGCCATCGCGGGGATGGCGGGGAAAATATGCTGGGCCAACTCCTCTACTGGGCGGACAAAAAAAGCCGCCCCTGCTGGGTATGTGCCGCAAAAAACAAATGCAACTGGCCCCAAGAAAAGAAAAATTGGGAAATCACCCGATAAGGAGCAAATTATATGAGAATCGGAAATAAAGAGTTCGTTACCAGCGGAAAAACCTACATCATGGGCATTCTCAACGTGACCCCGGATTCCTTCTCCGACGGCGGCAGATGGAATCATATGGACGCTGCCCTGCGCCATGTGGAGGATATGCTGGCGGAGGGCATGGATATCGTGGACGTGGGTGGCGAATCCACCCGCCCCGGCTACACCCTGATTCCCGATCAGGAGGAAATCGACCGGGTGGTGCCCATGATCGAGGCCATCAAGGCTCGGTTCGACGTGCCCATCAGTCTGGACACCTACAAAAGTGCCGTTGCCAAAGCGGGAATCGCCGCCGGCGCGGACCTGATCAACGACATCTGGGGTCTCAAATACGATCCGAACATGGCCAGGGCCATCGCCGAGGCCGGCGTGCCCAGCTGCCTGATGCACAACCGCAAAAATCAGGATTACAAAACCTTCTTCCCGGATATGCTGGACGACCTGCGGGAAACCCTGGCCATTGCGGAGGATGCCGGAATTGCCCGGGACACCATCATTCTGGACCCCGGCGTGGGCTTTGCCAAGAGCCTTTCCAACAATCTGGAATGCGTGCGCCGTCTGCCGGAGCTGATTTCCGCCTTTGACCTGCCGGTACTGCTGGGCACCAGCCGCAAGAGCATGATCGGCCTGACCCTGAATCTGCCCTCTGACCAGCGGGTGGAGGGCACCGTGGCCACCAGCGTCATGGCGGCCATGGCGGGCTGTATGTTCGTGCGGGTTCATGACGTGCAGGCCAACGCCCGGGCGGTGAAAATGACGGAGGCAATCTGCCATGGCGAATGATCTGGATGAAATCCGCATCCGCGGACTGCGGATTTTCGCCCACCACGGGGTATTCCCGGAGGAGACCCGGCTGGGGCAGATGTTCGTGGTCAACGCCACCCTGTACACCTCTACCCGGAAGGGCGGTCTGGCGGATGCGCTGGAGGACACCATCAGCTACGCCGATGTGTGCCTGTTTCTGACGGACTACCTGCAAAAGAACACCTGGAAGCTGCTGGAAGCGGCGGTGGAGCACACCTGCCGGGCGCTGCTGACCCGGTTTCCTCTGCTTCGTGGGGTGGAGCTGGAGCTGGAAAAGCCCAGCGCCCCCATCCCCCTGCCCTTTGACAGCGTTTCCGTCTGCGTCAAGCGGAGCTGGCACCGGTGCTTTGTGGCCCTGGGTTCCAATATCGGGGATACCAAAGGCTATCTGGACGGCGCGGTGGAGGCCCTGAAGGCCGATCCCTGCATCCGCCTGAAGCGGGTAAGCACCTATCTCGTCACCGCGCCCTACGGCGGCGTGGAGCAGGACGATTTCCTCAACGGCGCGGTGGAGCTGGAAACCCTGTACGCCCCGGAGGAGCTGCTGGATAAGCTCCACACCATCGAACAGGCTGCGAAGCGGGAGCGGCTGATTCACTGGGGCCCCCGGACCCTGGATCTGGATATTCTGTTCTACGACGATCTTACGCAGGATGACCCGGACCTGACCCTGCCCCACCCGGATATGCAGAACCGGGACTTTGTGCTCAGGCCCATGGCAGAGCTGGCGCCCCATTTTGTCCACCCCGTTTTCCATAAAACCATGGCACAGCTTTTGAAAGAACTGCAATAACAAGATTTGGAGAGAAGATTATGACTTGCGAGGAAGCACTGGAATATATTCACTCCGTCTGCTGGAAGGGCGCGATTCCCGGCCTGGAACGGACGGAGACCCTTCTTGAAAAGATGGGAAATCCCGAGAAAAAGCTGAAATTTGTCCACATCGCCGGCACCAACGGCAAGGGCAGCACCGCCGCCATGACCGCCTCTATTCTGCGCAAGGCGGGCTACCGGACAGGCCTGTACACCTCCCCCTACATCTACCGCTTCCACGAGCGGATGCAGGTAGACGGCGTAGAAATTTCCGACCAGGAGCTGGCGGAGATCACGGAATATGTAAAGCCCCTGGCCCAGTCCATGGAAGAGTCCCCCACGGAATTCGAGCTGGTGTCCTGCATCGCCTTTGAATATTTCTATCGCAGCAAGTGCGACATTGTGGTGCTGGAAGTAGGCATGGGCGGCGCCCTGGACTCTACCAACGTCATTGAAGTGCCCGAGGTGGCGGTCATCACCAACATCGGCCTGGACCACACGGAATACCTGGGCGACACCATTGAGAAAATCGCCGAGACCAAGTCCGGCATCTTCAAGGAGAACGGACACGCCGTGGTTTACCGGGGAGCGCCCAGCGTGGAGGCGGTCTATGAGCGGGTCTGCGCTGAGAAGAATGTCAGTCTCAAAAAGGCGGACTTTGATGGTCTGGTTCTGAAATCTCACACCCTGGAGGGTCAGGTCTTCGACTGCGGCAGTAGGAAAAATCTGGTGCTGCCTCTGCTGGGCGACCATCAGCTCCACAACGCCGCCGTGGTGCTGGCCATTGCCGATACGCTGATTGAAGAGGGCTGGAACATCTCCGAGCAGAATATTTACGATGGCATCCGGGACGTACGCTGGCCCGGCCGATTCGATATCGTCTGCCGTCATCCCCTGTTTATCATCGACGGCGGCCACAACCCCCAGTGCATTGAGGCGCTGGTAAAGAACATTCAGGACTATCTCACAGGGAAAAAAGTCATCGCCCTCACCGGCGTGCTGGCGGACAAGGACTACGCGGATATGTACCGCCCGGTGATGCCGTTGGTGAGCCGGTTCGTGTGCATCACGCCGCCCAATCCCCGGAAGCTGGAAGCGGTAAAGCTTGCCGAATATCTCCGCAACGCGGGCGCTCAGGCCGATGCCTGCGCAACCATCGCGGAAGGTGTCAAAAAAGCCATGGGGCAGGCAGGCGAAGACGGCGTGGTGCTGTGCTTCGGCTCCCTGTACTCCATCGGCTCCATCCGGGACGCGCTGGTGGAAATGGGTTTGATTTAACTCAGAAAGGACGGCACGAAGCCGTCCTTTCTTATTTTTCAATATTTGTCTGCCTCACCAGATAGATGGGGCGTTTCTTGGTTTCCAGGTACGTCTTCGCCAGATACTGGCCGAGAATGCCAATACCCAGCATCTGAATGCCGCTGAGCAGCAGCATAATACACACCAGCGAGGGCCAGCCGGAGGTGGGATCACCGAAAACCAGCGTCCTCACAATGACCACCAGAATCATCACCAGCGCCAGGGCGCAGCAGATCAGGCCAAACACAGAGGAGATGACCAGCGGCGTTGTGGAGAAAGCCACGATGCCCTCGATGGCGTACAGCAGCAGCTGCCAGAAGCTCCACTTGGTCTCTCCCGCCACCCGCTCGATATTCTCATATTCCAGCCATTTTTTCTTGAATCCAATCCAGCCGAAAATGCCCTTGGAGAATCGGTTGTACTCCCCCATGGACAGGATGGCCTCCACCACCTGCCGGCTCATCATCTGGAAGTCCCGCGCCCCATCCACAATCTCCGCGTCGGACATTTTGTTAATCAACTTATAGAACAATCTGGCGAAGAAAGAGCGGATAGGCGGCTCTCCCTTCCGGGTCACCCGGCGGGAACCCACACAATCGTAGCCCTCCTCCCTGATGGAGCGGTACATCTCCGGCAGCAGCGCCGGGGGATCCTGCAGATCCGCGTCCATCACCACCACATAATCCCCGGTGGCATTTTCCAGTCCCGCGTAGATACCCGCTTCCTTGCCGAAATTCCGGGAAAAGGAGATGTACTTCACCCGGCTGTCCCGCCGGGCCAACTCCTGCATTTTTTCCAGTGTTCTGTCCCGGGAGCCATCGTCAATGAACAGAAATTCAAACTCCACATCCGGCATTTGCTCCGCCACCGCGCTGACAGCCGCGAAGAACGGCTCCAGGGCCGGCTCCTCGTTATAGCAGGGAACCGCTACCGAAATCTTGTCCATATGCTATCTGCCTTTCCTTTTTTTGTCCATTATACATCGGCCTTTCCCCTTTGGCAACAGAACAGGGGAAAAAACTTGACAAACATCGAAAAATGTTTTATTGTTTGTAGGCTGAAAGGAGTTTTTCTATGGAGAAAAAGCATCGGAAGCTGCCCTGTGCCGCTTTCTTTTTATTGATTTTCGGATTTCTCTTCCTGTGGTTTTCCAGAGTTCATCCACTGATTCCCTTTGACGGGGACGACTGGACCTATCTGTCCTATGTCCGCATGGCGATCCCCATCTGGGGCGATTGGAATCCGGCAAAGGTGTTCCCGGAGGTGCTGTATCCCTTCTTTTCCACCATTGCCGCCTTCGCGCTGGCGCCCCTCACCGGAGACTACATCAATGCCCAGACGCTGATGCACGCGGTGGTGGTCAGCGCCGCCATCACCGGCTACCTGTGGTGCTTTGCCCACCTGATGCGCCGGGTGTTCTCCTGCTCCCGGGTCACCGCCGGCGTGTTCACCGTGCTTTTCCTGGCGCTGCATTTTCTGGTCTTCCGCACCGCCGAGGAGAATAACGCGTATTTGCTGCACTGCGTTTCCCTGAACTGCTACTATAATTACCTGCTGCCTATGCTGCTGAACGCTTCTGCTGTCATGCTGCTTCTGGCCAGCGACAGAATTGAGGTCTTTGTCAAAACCGGCAGGCCGGAGCTCAGGGGACTGTTCTTCATCGTTGTGTACCTGGCCATTTTCTCCAATCTTCCCGCCAGCGGCATCCTGGCTGCCTACGCGGGGAGCCGGGTGCTTCTGGCCCTGATCCGCCAGGGAAAACGCCTGAAGCTCAAGCCCTTCCTGGAGGAAACCGGCTTTTTCCTCGGCATTCTGGCCATCTGGCTGGTCAGCGCGGTTTTCGAGCTCAGCGGCGGCCGGGCTGGGGCCGCGGCGGGAGGCTCCATTCTGGCTCAGCTGCGCCAGACCTGCTTCCTGCTGAAAACTGTGGTGCTGGAGAGCAACCGTCTGTTCCTGGGCTTTTCCGGAATCGTGGTGGCTACCGCGCTGGTGTGTATGCTGATAAGCGGCGGCGTCCGCTCTCTGAACGGGAAGCTTGCCTCGGTTCTGGGCACCTTCCTGATCTCCACCGCCGCGCTGACTGTCTATATGATCGTGCTGTGCGCCGCGGTGGGCCCGGGAAAAATCACGGGCAGCGAATATCTGTTCGCCATCTATTTCCACATTCTTCTGCTGGTGCTGCTGGCTCTGGGATATCTGGTGGAACGCTTCCCCCGGCTGATGCTGGCCCTGCCCCTGCTGACTGTGGTTCTGATCTCCGGCATCAACACCAACGGCAACACCTTCGCGGAAATCAACACCCGTGGTCTGCCTGCCGAGCAGTGCGGCGAGCTGAGCCGCTACCTCATCGAGCAGTATCAGCAGGCCGACCGGGCCGGACAGCAGGAGATGGTTTTGCATCTTCCTCAGTTCACCTCTGACCCCGAAAATGGGGACAACTGGCCCTACACTCTGGTGCTGGCTGACCGGATTTCCAACACCATGTACAATCACGGCCTCACCAGCCGGCTGATTGATATTACCCCCGTCATCGACCCGGAGGTAAACGCCCGGTTCCACATTCCCCTGCCAACTGAATAACAAAGATACACCCTGTTTTCCGAAAAAAAATCAGAAAACAGGGTGTTTTTGTCAGTCGGCGATATCGCCCAGCTTCACCACCAGTGTACCGTCATAGAAGGCAAGGAAGCCTTCTGTCGGGTAGCAGGGCATAGCCCTCACGCTTTCATCAGCCATCAGCCGCGTAAGGGTTCCGCTGTCCGCCATAACAATAGGCAGGCTCATGACATAGTCAAAATACGCCTGCATCCGGCTGGGCTCCGTGGTGTAGATGGGGCTGGAGCCAGTCATGCCGGTGACATTCCAGTAGTCCTTGAACCCCGGAATGACCTGATTGAAGGTCTTGGGCAGGCCGATGATCGCCACGGGTGTTTCCCCGGGCTGATAGCCGGGTGTTGCCTCCATCCGCCCTACCACCCGGGTCATCAGAGACAAATAGACGTCAAATTCCAGATTCTTCTTGACGTACATCCCGTTGGAAAAGCGGACATTTCCATAGAGCATCACGCCCATCAGCAGCATACAAAGCACGCGCTGCCACTCCCCCGCCGGGAAAGCAGCGTCCTTCCACTGTTCCCGCAGCCACATAGCCAGCAGCAGCGTCAGCAGATAGAACATCCAGGTAGCGTAGACCATCAGGTCGTGCACTTCCCCCTGTGCCAGAACATAGGCCAGATTCATTCCCAGCGGCAGCAGGAGAATCAGTCCGGCGCACAGCAGTTTTTCCTTCCAGCCTCGTTTTTTGCTCAGGAAGAAAACCCCCAGGGCGGCGCCGTCAATGGCGAAAAACACCGCGGTGGCCCCCCGAACCAGAATGGTGGGATAGCTGGAATAGGCGTTCCACAGCCGGGAGAACCAGTCCCCGTAGGCGCCGATAATCAGAGGGCCCATGTCCTTCAGGTGAAGACCGGACAGCTGATCCAGCGAGTTATAATCACCCGAGTACAGCGCGCCGCCGACCAGCAGCAGATATGCCTTCAGGATCAGAAAATAGGCGGCCGCGCCCAGCAGAATCATTCCGATGGCACGCAGGCCCTTCCTGAACACCCCGCTAAATTCGTCCCCATTCATCAAATCCAGAATACAGACCATCATAGCCAGACTGACGGACAGGAACCCATAGCTCTGATGGATTCCCAGGGAAACCGCCGCCAGCGCCCAGCCCAGCAGCCAGCCCTTCGGGTGCCGGTTCCACAGCCAGATCGCGGCCACCGCGCATAGCATGGCAAACATATAGCTATCCAAATCGTGGATGTAGGTGGCGGCAGTAGCCGATACCGTAACGTTCGTGGCGAAAATGCCGGCCACCAGGGCAGTAACCGTTTTGGATTCAATTCGGAACAGCCGGGTCACCAGAAACACCGCCAGCCCAATCCACAGCAGCGCCAGCACGCCGTTAAACCAGGGCAGGGTCACATCACTGCCCAGCAAATCCCGGTAAAGCGGCGTAAGCACTCTGCCCACACCCACCTTGATGTCATTTCCCAGAATCTCCGCGTGAAACTCCCGGAGAGAGTCATGGGAGATGTTGTTGTCAAAAAATGCGTAGCCATGGGCGGCCAGCCCGATGGCGTAGGTGGCAGCCAATGCCGTAATCAGCCGCGGTTTATTCTCTTCCAGCCTCTGCTTCCATTCCATGGCATTTCCTCCCCGTATCAGCAGCACAGGAACATCCCCCGCCCGCCGCAGCAGAACAGGTTCACCAGATAGCACAGGCACAGGTTCATACAGGGATTGCCGCCCATGGAGAAGCCCTGGAAGTTGCCGGCGGTCTGGCGGTAGTCCGCGCCGCCATGCTCCATGCGGTTCAGGGCGTTCAGATACTCAGGGTTCCCCGGGTCCATGCTTACCGCCCGGCGGATGTGCTCCATGGCCGTGACCTGATTGCCCAGGCCATCGTTGGCCAGGGCGCTGAGATAGTACCAGCGGGCATCCCGCTGGGCGGAATTGTCCAAGGTATTCAGTGCTTCCCGGAACCTGCCAAAGCGGATGTACTGAGCCGCCGCCTGCTGATACTGGTCGTCGCCTGACTCAGGCCTGCTCTGCTGGCGGTAGCCGCCGAAGGGATCGTAGCCATAGCCGCCGGTCTGGGCCTGGGCCTTTTCCGGATTCTTGATCTGCTCGTAGGCGGCATTGACCTCCTGCATTTTGCGGGCAGCCTCCTGATCCCCGGGGTTCAGGTCTGGATGGTATTTCTTTGCCAGCTTTCGGTATGCCTGCTTGATTTCCTCGTCCGAGGCGTCACGGCTGACCCCCAGCACCTTATACGGATCGTCAATCATGGCGCTCCTCCTCTTTCCGCTTTCTTCTGTAATTGACCCAAACGCCGCTGTAGAGAATATTGTCAAGCAGCGCCTTATCCTGCACCAGCGGCAGCTTTTCAAACTCGGCGGTACACCTGCCCATGGTCAGCACCAGATAGTCCTCCCATCTGGTCCAGTCCTTTGCTTCTCCCTTTGCGAGGAAGGGATTGTACTTGCCCTTGCTCTGGTCTTTGTCGTAGTCCAGCTCCGCGTCCAGCAGGTAGATAAACCTGCCCAGGGCATTGCCCATTTTTCGCAGAGTATCCGACCATAGATCCTCCCGCACCACGAACAGCTCCCCCATCAGCGTGCCAAACACGCCCGCCGGTTCGTCCGGGTTGGGACAGCCCGTTTTTTCCAGTTCCGACAGAGCCGCAATGCTGCTGCAAATGGTCTGACACTGTCGGGGCCAGCGGTCTTCGATGTCGGGCAGGTGCTTTTTATAGGATTCCGCCAGCCATTTTGCCGACCGCTTCCCATCGTCCTGCCAGTCGTCCAGGCAGTTGTAGTAGGCCAAGGCCACGTTCATATCCGCCGCATAGCGGACAAAATCATTATCGATCCAGTCCCGACGGGTAATGGGATGAAGGGCGCAGCTGTTTTTGCCGCCAAGCTCCTCCGGTTCATACAGGCTCATGAGAAGCACCGCCAGGAAGGCCATGTCGTAGCTCAGGCCCAGCCGGGCCAGCTGCCCTGACTGCTCCCGAATTCGGCGGCAGATGCCGCAATACACCGCGCCGTAGCGGCGCTGCTGCTCTTTCGTCAGCTCCCGCATACTGGCAGTTACATAACCGAACATAACATTCCCCCTTTTGGGTATCACCCTACCAAAAAAGTATGAACAGGGCGTAAACACCCCAAAAATTTACAATTTAGTGCGTTACTAACCCAGGCAAAACAACGCAGCGCCGCGTCATCCCGAGGGAGGCGAAGATAAGTCGAGGGATCTTGGCACCGATTTGACCGGATTCAGGAACGTAAGTGCGTAGATCCTGCGACTCGCTTACGCTCGCTCAGGACGACAGACTACTCAGCTATATTGTCCTTTCGCCGCCGTAGGGGACGGCCTCCGGACGTCCCGCTGGTATGCAGCCATTCCTTGCAGCCCGGTAGGATACGGGGAAACGGGGCGTCGAGGACGCCGCCCCCTACGGTGCCGCTATCTTCCCCTTATCTATGGCTGTTCATTCAGCCAATGGTTCAGGGCGCCGCCGTAGAACAGGATGCTCAGGCAGCAGTACAGCCACAGCATTCCCAGCGCCACTGCGTAAACAGAGCCGTAGATACTGGAGTAGCTGTTGAAATTCTCCACATAGATGGAAAAAATGTCGGAAAACACCAGCCATCCCGTGGAGGCCAGAATTCCCCCGGGCAGACTGTCCACAAAGCGGTTGCGCTGATTGGGCAGCACCATGAACATCAGGGTGAAGATCAGGCTCTGCAAAATCAGCAGCAGGAAAAAACGCAGATCAATCAAATCCATCAGGAAGATCACGACTCCGTTGTCCACCATGGTCAGCCACCCCAGAATGGTGTTGCCGAAGACATGGAGCACCAGCGTCAGCAGCAGCACCAGACCAAACAGGAACGTGTACACCACGCTGATGCTCCGGGTGTAGAGCCAACCCCGATCCTCCCAGACGTCATACACGGCGTTCAGACCCCGAAGCAGACCAAAAACCCCCCGGCTGGCGGACCACAGGGCTGTCAGCGCCGACAGGCCCAGCACCGTACCGGTGGAATTGGCCCAGGTGCTGTAGACCAGCTCCTCCACCGTTTCCATCAGAGCATGGGGCAGAAAATCCTCCATCAGCGACACCAGATTCTCCACCTGAATCCCCGTGTAGCGCAGAATGCTTAAAAGCATCAGCAGCACCGGGAATACGGAAAGAATGATAAAATATCCTGCGTAAGCAGCATGGAGCGGAATCTGCTTTTCCCGAATGGCCAGGTATGCATCCACCGACTTTCCGATCAGGCCGCCTTTGGGAAATTTTTTCATCCGATTTCCCCCTTAACCAGAATAGAGCACAGCCCGCCGCCTTCTCTGGCAGCGGGCTGACCGAAATCTATCAAGCTATTTCCTTCAAGCTATATTATTCCGCGGAAATCAGATAATAGTACACCGGCTGACCGCCGCTGAGCAGATTCACGTCCGCGTTGGGGCAGATGTCCGCAAAAATATCCGCCGCCTTCTGGGCGTGCTTCTCCTTCACATCCTCGCCATAGTAGATGGTGACGTACTCCTTTCCGTCGTCCCGCACCTTCTCGGCCAGAGACTTGAGGAGCACCTTAATATCCCGGCTGGTGCCGAAGAGCTGGCTGCCGTAGAGGGCCAGATAGTCGCCCTCGTGGATGTCGTAGCCGTCAAAGTCGGAGTTCCGGGCGGCGTAGGTGATCTGCATGGTATCCACCGCGCCCAGCGCCTCGGTCAGAGCGTCGGTGTTCTCCTCCACGCTTCCCTCGGGATTGAAGCCCAGCATGGCGGTGACGCCCTGAGGAACAGTCTTGGAGGGGATGACCACCACATTCTTGGGGGTCAGGGCATCCACCTGCTCCGCGGCCATGATGATGTTCTT
>JALFXH010000086.1 GCA_022786965.1 Clostridiales bacterium | reverse complement strand
CAGAACTTGCACTCGATGGTACCGGCAGCGGCGGTGTTGGGGGAGATCTTCTCGTCCAGGGACAGATGGGTCACATCGTCTACGATGCCGATGGTGAACTCGTTCTTGGGAGCGTCCTTAGCCAGCTCCTCGTAGACAGCGAACACGGAAGCGGGATGGGTGTCCTTGGAACCCAGACCGTAACGGCCGCCGATGACGGTCACGTCGCTGCGGCCGGCCTTGGCCAGAGCCATGACAACGTCCTGATACAGGGGCTCGCCCTGGGAGCCGGGCTCCTTGGTGCGGTCCAGAACAGCGATCTTCTTAGCGGTGGCGGGGATGGCCTCCAGCAGCTTATCGGGGCAGAAGGGCCGGAACAGACGGACCTTCACAACGCCGACCTTCTCACCGTGGGCGTTCAGGTAGTCGATGACTTCCTCGGCCACATCGTTGATGGAGCCCATGGCGACGATGATGCGGTCAGCATCGGGAGCGCCGTAGTAGTTGAACAGCTTGTAGTCGGTGCCCAGCTTGGCGTTGACCTTGTCCATGTACTTCTCAACCACTGCGGGCAGGGCATTGTAGTACTTGTTGCAGGCTTCACGATGCTGGAAGAAGATATCGTCGTTCTCGTGAGAGCCGCGCATGGCGGGACGCTCGGGGTTCAGGGAGTGGTTCCGGAAGGCCTCAACGGCATCCATGTTGACCATTTCCTTCAGATCTTCGTAGTCCCAGATAGCGATTTTCTGGATCTCGTGAGAGGTACGGAAGCCATCGAAGAAGTTGATGAAGGGAACGCGGCCCTCAATGGCAGCCAGATGGGCAACGGCGCCCAAGTCCATGACTTCCTGCACGTTGGTCTCGCACAGCATGGCGAAGCCGGTCTGACGGCAGGCGTACACGTCGGAGTGGTCACCGAAGATGTTCAGAGACTGGGCGGCGACGGTACGGGCGGAAACGTGGAACACTGCGGGGAGCAGCTCGCCGGCGATCTTGTACATATTGGGGATCATCAGCAGCAGGCCCTGAGAAGCGGTGTAAGTGGTGGTCAGGGCACCGGCGGCCAGAGAGCCGTGAACAGTACCGGCGGCACCAGCCTCAGACTGCATCTCGACAACCTTGACGGTATTGCCGAAGATGTTCTTACGGCCGGCAGCGGACCACTGGTCCACGTTGTCAGCCATGGGGCTGGAAGGGGTGATGGGGTAGATGCCAGCTACTTCGGTGAACGCGTAGCTGACGTGGGCGGCAGCGGTGTTGCCGTCCATGGTCTTGAATTTTCTAGCCAAAATGAAATACCTCCTAAAGTATTCAATTTTTGTCGCAGATATCATACCACTTTTTTGGCGATTTGTAAAGTCATGAAACGACCCGGTTTTGAAATTTTCGTTCCTTTTTACAAATCTGCGAAAATTTGCGTAAAGTTCCTCCGGAGAAAGGGCGTTTTCAGTTCCTGCGGGCAGATAATGCTTGCATTCCGGGGTGATACTCATTATAATGGGGAAAGAAATGGGGAATTTAAATGATATGCAGCGTAAAAACACTTGGTATCTCCGGAATTGAAGGCAGTCTCGTGACGGCGGAATGCTTCATTTCCAACGGCCTGCCGGGCTTCGATATTGTGGGCCTGCCGGACGCGGCGGTGAAGGAGGCCCGGGAGCGGGTCCGCGCCGCCGCCAAGAGCAGCGGCCTGGGGTTTCCCGCCAGCCGCATCACCGTGAATCTGGCCCCGGCGGGCTTAAAAAAGACGGGCACCCACTATGACCTCCCGATCCTGCTGGGCATTTTGTGCGCTGTGGGCAGCATCCGCCGTCCCAGAGCGGACTGCGCCTTTCTGGGGGAGGTCAGTCTGGACGGGCAGATTCGTCCCGTGTCCGGCGTATTGCCCATGGCGCTGGCCGCGAAGCGGGCGGGGATTCAAACCCTGTTTGTCCCGGCGGAAAACGCGGCGGAGGCTACGCTGGCCCGGGGACCCGCTGTGATCCCCCTGACCTCCATCCGCCAGCTGGCCGACGGCCTGAACGGGGAGATACAGTTTTCGGAGCAGCCCCCATGGGTTCCTGAGAAAAATACCGTTCCTGAGCTGGATTTTAAGGATGTGCTGGGCCAGGAGAACGTCAAGCGGGCCTTGGAGGTTGCCGCCGCCGGCAGCCACAATGTACTGCTCATCGGCCCTCCCGGCTCGGGAAAGAGTATGCTCAGCAAGCGCCTGCCGTCGATCCTGCCGGATATGACCTGGGAGGAAGCCCTGGAGGTCAGCCAGATTTACTCTGTCATGGGGCTTCTCACTGCGAAGCAGCCCCTGCTGACCCGCCGGCCCTTCCGTTCGCCCCACCACACCATCTCCAACGCTGGTCTTGCCGGCGGCGGCACAACCCCCCGGCCCGGGGAGATCTCCATGGCCCACAAGGGGGTGCTGTTCCTGGACGAAATGCCCGAATTCCGGAAGGATACCCTGGACCTGATGCGCCAGCCTCTGGAAGACGGAAAGGTGACCATCTCCCGGGTTTCCGGGGCGGTGACCTACCCGGCGGAATTCATGCTGGTGTGCGCCATGAACCCCTGCAAATGCGGCTGGTATGGCGACCCCTCCGGCCGCTGCCGGTGCTCGGAGCGGGAGGTGGAGAGCTACCGCAGCCGGATTTCCGGCCCCATGCTCGACAGAATCGACATTGTGGTGGAGGTTCCGGCGGTGCATTTTGAGGAGCTTCGGGCAAGAGTCGAAGCAGAACCCTCCGCTGCCATCAAGCAGCGGGTGGACAAAGCCAGACAGATACAGAACCGGCGGGGCCAGTGCAACGCCCGGATGGGCCCGGATGATATGCGCCGTTACTGCGCCCTCAGCGAGGAAAGCGCGGGCCTTATGAAGAACGCCTTCGAGGTCATGGGTCTCACCGCCAGAAGCTATGACCGCATTCTGCGGGTGGCCCGCACGGTGGCCGATCTGGACGGCAGCGAAGAAATAGGCCCTCAGCACATCGCCGAGGCCATCCAGTACCGGGCGGTCAATCTGGGAAAGAGTTAAGAGTGAAGAGTGGGGAGTGAAGATGATTCTTCAATCATCGCCGACGGCGATACCATCACTTCACACTCCAAACTCCACACTCCACACCAAATAAATGAGGTAATGAAATGAAAGAGATTTTCTTATTAAAGCTGGGCGAAATCGTCCTGAAGGGCGCAAACAAGCGCCAGTTTGAAGCCCGTCTGCGACAGAATGTCCGCCGCCGGATGAAGCGCTACGGCAATTTTGACGTGTATATCATGCAGTCCACGGTCTACATTGAGCCCATGGACGAGATGGCGGATGTGGACGGGGCCTGGGAGGCCTGCCGTTCCATTTTCGGCGTAGTCAGCCTGTGCCGCTGCCGTCCCTGTGAAAAAGACGTGGATGCCATTTTTGCCGCCATTGAGAATTATCTGGGGGACGATCTGGACTGCGCCAAATCCTTCAAGGTGGAGTCAAAGCGCTCTGACAAGCGGTTCCCCATGACCTCCATTCAGCTGTCTCAGGAGATCGGTGGACGGCTGGCGGAGGCCCACCCCGGGGTGGAGGTGGATGTGCACCATCCTGAGTACACAGTGTTCGTGGAGGTGCGGGACTTTGCGGCCTATGTCCACGGCCCGGCCCAGCCCGGTGCCGGGGGCCTGCCCACCGGCGTGGGCGGCAGAGCCATGGTGCTGCTGTCCGGCGGCATTGATTCTCCCGTGGCTGCCTATATGATTGCCAAGCGGGGCGTGGAGATTGAAGCTGTGCACTTCTTCTCCTATCCCTACACCTCTCAGCTTGCCAAGGACAAGGTTGTGGAGCTTGCCCGGCTGGTGACAAAGTATTCGGGAAAAATGACGGTGAATATCGTCTCCTTCACGGAGATTCAGGAGGCTATCCGGGATAACTGCCCCGAGGAGTTCTTCACCCTGATTATGCGCCGGTTCATGATGGAGATTTCCCAGCGTATTGCCAAAAATGACGGCTGCGGCGCCCTGATCACCGGCGAGAATCTGGGCCAGGTGGCGTCCCAGACCATGGAGGCTATGACCGTCACCGGCGCGGTGGTGGACATTCCCATCTTCATGCCCCTGGTTGGCATGGACAAGGAGGAGATCATCACCATCGCCCGAAAGATCGGCACCATGGAAACCTCCATTTTACCCTATGAGGACTGCTGCACCGTGTTCACCCCCAAGCACCCCAAGACCAAGCCAACCCTGGGGCAGGTGCTCCACGCGGAGGAAAAGCTGGACCGGGAGGCCCTCATCACCCGTGCTTTGGAGAATATCGAAAAAATCAAGGTGAACTACTATGATGACGAGAGCGTGCTGTGAGGTTCTGGAAAAGCTGAAAGGGAAGACCCTGGTCACAGCGGAAAGCCTCACCGGCGGCGGCATCGGGGCGGCGCTGACGGCAGTTCCCGGCAGCTCTGAGGTCTACAAAGGCGGTGTGATCTGTTATACCAACTGGGTCAAGGAGCACGTTTTAGGAGTTCCCCCGGAGATTCTGGAGAAATACGGCGCGGTGTCCACCTGGACGGCGGGATATATGCTCAATGTACGAAAGCGATTGCAGGCGGACGTGGCGGTATCCGTTACAGGTCTGGCAGGCCCCGGCGGTGACGAGTTCGGACACCCCGTGGGCACGGTTTTCATCGGCTATCAAGATATCCACTTATCCAAGGTCATTGCCTGCCAATTTTCCGGCAGCCGGGAAGAGATCCGGAATCAGACCATTGAAGCGGCTCTGCGTCTGATTCTCGACAACAATTAAAAGAAGCGGCGGTTCGTTCAGAACCGCCGCTTTCGCGTATTTCTTATGCCGCTGTGGGGTCGTAATTGACGATAATGTCCTTGCTTCTCAGGGCGGACACATCGCTGATGGCATTGCCGAACACATTGACCTGCACCAGACAGTAGCAGTCCTGCAGGGCGTCGATGTTGGTGATCTGGTTGTAGTCCATGTAGACATGGGTCAGATTCTGCATATTCTTCAGGCTGTCAATGCTGGTCAGGGTATTGTAGGAGCCGTCGATGGTGGTCAGCGCGCAGCCATCGGGCCAGTCGGGCAGCTCCGAGATGGCGTTGTTGCCGGAGAAATCGAAGCTTTGCAGCTTGGTCAGGTTCCTCAGAATGGTGATATCGGAAATGGTGTTGCTGGCGATGCCCAGATTCTGCAGCGCCGTCAGACCTGCCAGCTGGGAGACATTGACGATCTTGTTGTTGTTCACGGAGAGATCCGTCAGCGCCGTCAGCTTCTCCACGCCGTCCAGGGTGGTAATCTGGTTGTTGTCGGCGTTCAGCCATGTCAGCCGGGTGCAGCCGCTCAGGGGAGCCAGTGTCGTCACCGCGTTGAAGCCGATGTTCAGCTTCACCAGCTTGTCCAGCCCGCTGAGCTTGCTGAGGTCGGTGACCGCGTTGTGCTGCAGATCCAGCTCTGCCAGGGCAGGCATGGTGGCAAGCACATCCAGGTTCCGCAGGGTGTTGTCGTGGAGGTCAAGATAAGTCAGATTATTCGCGTTTTCCAGTCCCGCGATGGTGCTCAGGGAGCACTCCGCCATGGTCAGGCTGGACAGGGAAGGCATAGTCGCCAGAACACTCAGTTCATCCACAGGGAAGGTGCTGCCGGTGAGATCCAGCACCACCAGCCTGGACAGGGTGGACAGGCTTTCCAGCGTGGGGATGGTCTGCTCCCGGATGGTCAGCTTGGTCAGGTTGGGAAGATACCGCAGGTCGGAGAAATCCTTCACCCCCTCCGGGGCGGTGAATTCGGTGATGCCCCACAGGGCATCAGTGTTAACGGTGCTGGTGCTGCTGACGTGAATCAGCTCCCGCATGGCGGCTTCCATGGCGGGGTCGGTAAACTCCACCTTCTCAATCACGCCGGTGACGGTATAGTCCAGAGACGCCACGGAGCTGACCAGTCCGTCCTTGTTGACGGCAATGGCGCGGACCTTGGTCTCGCCGGCGGGCAGGGAAATGCCGTTCTGATAAACAGGGCCGGCAGTGGAAGGATACTCGCCGTCCGTGGTGTAGTACACGGTATCCGCGTCGGAAATCAGGTGCACATCGATATACTGGCTGAAAAAGCCGGGTTCCTGATCCGCCGTAGGAGCGGCAGGCCGCTGTGCCTGAATTTCCCGGGCAATGGCAGGGTCGGAGATGCTGTCCAGCAGCTGCACCGCGTCCAGCAGCTTGTCCTGCTCCACATAGACCTCGCTCAGAGCGGTGTACAGCTCCACGGTGGGCTGGTCATGGATGGAGGTGGTGAGGGTTAGCTCGGCCTTGGTGTAATTTCCGCCCTTTTTGTACTGGTTTGCCAGCTCGATGGCCACGTTTTCGTCATGGCCGGAGAAGCTGTAGGCGGCGTCATAGAACCAGGAGGCCAGCCGGGAATTGCCGTGCAGGGATTGAAACCGGGCCTGGCTGAGCAGGGTGTCCCGGGTAAAGGCCCGGTCATACATGAACAGATACCAGAAAATGCTGGCCAGAATCAGAAGGCCCAGCATGAGAGATACCAGAAATCTGGTGGCTTTCTTCATAAAAATTGCTCCATTTCGAGAGAATCTCCAGCAATTATACATTATGCGCCGAATAAAGTCAAGTATCCCGGAAAACGTTACAATTTCCTAACATTTCAGGTTTACATAACTGAAAGCCGCCGTGGGGCTTCCACGGCGGCGGGGATTATTCCTGATCCAGCTTTTCTCTGCGTTTTTTGTATAGCTTCATGCTGATTGACAGCGCGGCAAAGCACAGCGCGAAGGTGAATCCGCCGGTAAGGCCCGCAACCAGCACATAGTCCAGAGGCTCGGAGAGATAAGGATTACTGAGTGTGACGAGAATTCCCGTGGCCACAGCCGCAATCAGACTTCCAACCAGGTTCGTCTTCCAGTTTGCGTTCAAACGCCGGTCCCAGATACCTTTCCATAAGCAGGCAATCGCGATGTACAGGCACAAAACCATAAAGACAATCCATTCGCCAAGCATTTGACGGCCCGGTACTCTCATCACCATTTGCACTGCCATAACGGCCAGCAGTCCCCAGAAGGCCAGCCAGCAGCCGTTGTGCTCGATTTTCAGCAGCTCCTGCTCCTGCATTTCGTCCAGATTATTCTTTTTCATCACAATCATCCTCCCAGAAAAGTTCGTCCAGTGTTTTTCCCAGCACCCGGCAAATGGCCCGGCATAGCTTAATTGTGGGGTTGTATTCCCCCTGTTCAATGGCATTGATGGTCTGCCGGGACACGCCCACGGCGGCGGCAAGGTCCTTCTGGGTCATATCCTTCTGTACCCGGGCGACCTTGACAGACAGGTTCTTTGGCATATCGACACCTCGCTTTCTGAGGGGAGTATATCATATGCGCGACAATATGTCAAGTATAAATGACATAAAGAAAAGTAAACTTATCAAAAAGCGGCACGTCCAAAAGACGCACCGCTTAAGATCACTGCTTTGCCTGCTTCATGGACAGGCTGATTCTGTGCCGTTTTTCGTCCACATTCAGTACCACGACCTTCACCACATCACCCACCTTGACCATCTCGCTGGGATGGCGCAGACGCCGGTTGCACACCTCGGAAATGTGCACCAGACCGTCCTGATGGACACCGATGTCCACGAACACACCAAAGTCGATGACATTTCGGACAGTGCCGGTGAGCTCCATGCCGGGCTTCAAATCCTTCATTTCCAGCACGTCCTTGCGCAGAATGGGGGCGGGCAGCTCGTCACGGGGGTCCCGGCCGGGCTTGCTCAGCTCTTTGGCAATGTCCAGAAGGGTGGGTTCGCCCACGGCGCACTCCTGGGCCGCCTTGCTCAGGCCGTAGGCTTCCAGCTTGCCCGTCAGCTCAGACAGGTTGTCGCCCTTTTGGCAGCCCAAAAGCTTCAGAAGGGCACTGGCTGCTGCGTAGGACTCGGGGTGGACGCCGGTGTTGTCCAGCACTTCCTTACTTTCGGGAATCCGCAGGAAGCCCGCGCACTGCTCAAAGGCTTTGGGGCCCAGCTTGGGCACCTTTTTTAGCTG
>JALFXH010000081.1 GCA_022786965.1 Clostridiales bacterium | reverse complement strand
CGGGGCGTACTGTCCGGGCAGACCTCTGGCATAGATGACGTCCCGTCCTTTCAGCCCGGGACTGGATGCCAGGTCGATCTTGATACATTTCTGGAATCCATCCAGGGCGTCAGAATCCAGAATCGGGGCAGGCGCTGTATTGAACAGCAGGCGAATACCCGGCAGGATTCCGGGAATCTGCTGGATATCCGCGGTTTTATAGCCCAAAGCGGCAGCCATGGCCCGATCAGTGGGATTTCTCGCCGCAATCGTCACGGGACAGCCGAGCCCAGACAGCAGCTTTGCAAGACTCTTTCCGATCCGCCCCCACCCGATTACCAGCGCCGGCGTGTCCGGCAGAATGGTCGGAAGCAGCGGGCAGGCCACCCGCAGCGCGCATTCCGCCGTAATCGCCCCATTCCGGGCCAGATACTCGGGGTCCAGCAGCAGGTCCAGCACCGGATAGTCCGTCAATGCCGGATGATTCAGCTTCCCGCCGATGACGGTGATTCCTGCGGGCAGCCGTTCCAGCGCATCCGTCAGACTGCCGCCGCCCCGAAGGGAGCCGTCTGCGGCAAAGCTGGGAACATCCAGCAATAAGTGCGTTACCTCCGGAGACGGGTGATCGGTCAGAGAAAGCCCGGCCCGTGCCAGATACGCTCCCGCAGAAGCGCAGGCATCTGTTGTACCGATGGGGTAGATGAGGACATGCTTCAAACGCATCACTCCTTTTCCATAGAATATGCGTTAGGGTATTGGGTTGTGCTTGATTTTTTTACTTGTATCTGTATAATAAATAACAAGAGGTGAAGATTATGCAGAGACTGGGCTTTATTCACGATATGATGGATGTAAAGGTTCTGATTCTGTTTGTCATGTCCCGGGTGGGATATCCCGTGAATGTGCAGCAGATCTACGAACTGTGCTTTCAGGACGACTGCCTGAGCTATTTTGACATTTGTACGGCGCTGCCGGAGATGGTGGAATCCAACCACCTGAAGAACGCGGAGAACGATTGTTACGAAATAACCGAAAAGGGCCGGGAAACAGCGAAGCTGGTGGAGGACTCCATTGCCTTTACGGTGCGCCAGAAGGCGGAAAACGCGGTGGATCGGTTCAACCGGCAGGTGCGGCGCAGCAGCTACGTCAGAACCAAGGTGACAAGGCGGGAAAGCGGAGATTACTCCGTGGTGATGTCCCTGGACGATGAGATGGGAAATCTGATGACGCTGGAGCTGGTGGCTCCGAATCAGCGGCAGGCCACCCGGCTCAGCAGGCTTATGGAGAGAAAGGCGGAGGCTGTCTATAACCTGACTATGACGGAACTTCTGGATGACGAAGATGAAATTGACAGCTGACACCTTGTCGATTTAGAGAATCGGTGGTATAGTATTCTTACACCGGATGACCGGTGATACGAAAGGAGCTGCCGCATATGAAATTCCAGTTTAGAGAAAAGAAAGTCAAACTCCCCGGCAATGTCCACGCTTATGCTGAGAAGAAAGTAATGAAGCTGGAGCGTTTTTTTGACGAGGATGCGGAGGCCTTGATCGTCTTCTCTGTGGAGAAGAACCGCAATCAGGTGGAGCTGACCGTACATGGCGCGGGCACCTGGTTCCGGGCAAGTGAGAGCACATCGGATATGTTTGCTTCCATCGACGCGGCTGTCGCCACCATTGAGGGCCAGATTCGCAAGAACAAGACCCGTCTTGCCCGCCGCCTGAAGCAGGATGCCTTTGTACGCAGCGTACAGGAGGAAACCTCCTTTGTAGTCGATGCGGAAGAGGATCTGAGTATCGTGCGCAGTAAGAAGTTCTACTTTAAGCCCATGACCCGTGAAGAAGCGGTCATGCAGATGAATCTGCTGGACCATGACTTCTTCGCCTTCCGGGATGAGGATAACGGCGGAACCTTCGCGGTTGTCTATAAGCGCAATGACGGCGGCTATGGCCTGATCGATGATACCGAATAAGGAATAGAGCGGGAAAGGGGCCTCGAAAGAGGCTCCTTTTCTTGCTATGAGAGCGCACGAAAAAGGTGTCGAATTTTGAGAAATAACGCTTGACAAAATGGAACACATATGATAATATACGCAAGCTGTCCGCGAGAGCGGCGGTGAAGAGCGAAAGATGAAGAAATTTGGAAGAAAATGTAAAAAAGTTCTTGACAAATGGAATCATCTGTGCTAAACTAACCGAGTTGCCCGCGGAAGCGG
>JALFXH010000056.1 GCA_022786965.1 Clostridiales bacterium | reverse complement strand
GTGGGGTGGGGGGGGGCCACCCCTCAGTCAGCTTGCGCTGACAGCTCCCCTCAAGGGGAGCCTTACGCCATTGGGCCTGTCTGGTATGTATGTACGCAGCGAATCAAGTTCCGCTGCACCGCGCAGCGGCGGGAGGCTTCCCGGAACCCGTGATTTTTGCGTGGGGATATGGTACGATCGTCACGAACGGTATTACCGGCGTGGTGAATGACACGGGTGCCAGCACGGTTGAAAACAACTTTGGTACTTATAATTGTTCTGACGGCAACACCTACCTCGGCCTGTCCTGGGGCAGCGATACCAAGAGCCTGACCCTGATTGACGGTCAGGTGGTCAAGGGCACCCAGAAGAATCTGGATGAAGCCGCCGCGGAAGTCACCGCCGCCGGCCCCACCCGGGACGGCTACAGGCTGACCGGCTATACCTGGCTGACCAGCGACGGCGCCAAGGTGACGGATACCGCGAACTACACCATGAACGCCCCCACCTGGCTGACAAGCTCTTCGGCGGCAACACCAACCACGTCGTCTTCACAGCGGCAAAGAACCTCTTCGCGTAACCAAAAACAACATCCGGCTCCCAAAATGGGGGCCGGATTCTTTTCGTGGGCTGCGCGGTGCAGCGGAACTTGATTCGATGCGTACGTACGTACCAGGCAGGGCGGCGACTCGCCGCCCGCCCTGCCGACCCGCCCTCCGACGATTGAGCGGGAGAGATACCGAGCAGGCCCAATGGCGTAACGACTGCAACCAGCGTCCGTAACGCATTGTCCGCGGCCACTGGCCGCCCGCAGATTGCACGAAAAAAACCTTCAAACTTTGTGATTTTCTCTAAAATTTTTCTTGACAATTGGCATTCAGGGTGGTATCATAATTGAGCGCGTGTAGGGAGAGACTGCGCGCGCACTGCGATGATGCGGGAGATTGCGTTGAAAAACGGTAACTTCCGCGGAGTATGTCCGGTCATCGGGCGGCTGAACTGCCTTGTGTGCGCTTGCGTATATCGCTGCGCCTATGGGAACGGGTCGGCCTCGGTCGGCCATTTTTCATGGCATAGAGTGATACGCACGGCGGCGCGGACAAGAAAGTTCGACCGTACCCAGCCACTACGCAAACTGAGTACGATATTCAAGGAGGAAAACAAACCATGGCAAACCAGATGATCCGCATTCGGCTGAAGGCTTACGATCACCAGCTGATCGACTCCAGCGCGGCAAAGATCGTGGAGACCGCCAAGCGCAACGGCGCTCAGGTTTCCGGCCCCATCCCCCTGCCCACCAAGAAGGAAGTTGTTACCATCCTTCGGGCTGTCCACAAGTACAAGGATAGCCGTGAGCAGTTCGAGCGCAGAACCCACAAGAGACTGATCGATATCCTCAACCCCAACCAGAAGACCATCGAGGCCCTGATGAGCCTGGACCTTCCCGCTGGCGTTGAGATTGAGATAAAGCTGTAATCATACGTAACAACGCGATTATGGCAGCCCGCACTGTCTGGCATCGGGCGGACGGGTCATGTCGGTAACCGTCCCAATGCGGTAAGCCGACCAATAACCTATTTAAAAGGAGAAAACCAACATGCAGAAAGCAATCATCGGCAAGAAGGTCGGAATGACCCAGATCTTCGATGAGAGCGGCAAGGTGATCCCTGTTACCGTCGTGGAAGCAGGCCCCTGCACCGTCACTCAGAAGAAGACCGTCGAGACCGACGGCTACGTAGCCGTCCAGCTGGGCTTCGAAGATATCAAGGAGTCCAAGCTGACCAAGCCTGAGGCTGGCCACCTGAAGAAGGCCGGCGTCGAGGCCAAGAAGCACCTGAAGGAGTTTAAGCTGGATAACGCTGCTGACATGAATGTCGGCGACGTGGTTAAGGCTGACACCTTCGCCGCTGGCGACATGATCGATGTCACCGGCATTTCCAAGGGCCACGGCTATCAGGGCGTTGTGAAGCGCCACGGCGCTGGCCGCACCCCCATGACCCACGGCGGCGGCCCTGTCCATCGTCACGCTGGTTCCATGGGCGCCTCCTCTCATCAGTCCCGTATCTTCCCCGGTAAGATCGGCGCTGGTCAGATGGGCAACGAGCAGGTCACCATCGAGAACCTGGAGGTTGTGAAGGTGGACGCTGAGCTGAACATGATCGTCATCCGCGGCGCCATCCCTGGCCCCAAGGGCGGTCTGGTCTACCTGCGCAACACCGTCAAGAACAACAAGGTCAAGAATGTGGAGACCGGCATCAGCAAGAACCCGCAGAAGGCTTCCGGCAGAAACCCCCAGAAGGCTTCCGCAAGAGGCTAAGGAAAGGAGATCTTAAATCATGCTTAAGACGAATGTTTATGATATGTCCGGCAAGCTGGTTGGCGAGATCGAACTCTCCGAAGCAGTTTTCGGCATTGAGCCCAACACCGCTGCCGTTCACGACGCGGTTAAGAATCACCTGGCCAACAAGCGGCAGGGCACTCAGTCCGCTCTGACCCGCGCTGAGGTTTCCGGCGGCGGCCGTAAGCCCTGGCGCCAGAAGGGCACCGGCCGCGCCCGTCAGGGCAGCACCCGTGCTCCCCAGTGGACCCACGGCGGCATCGTGTTCGCTCCCAAGCCCCGGTCCTACAGCTTCGGCCTGAACAAGA
>JALFXH010000050.1 GCA_022786965.1 Clostridiales bacterium | reverse complement strand
GGATTAGCAGCAACCTGGCCATCAATCTGGTGGAAGGCCTTATCCGCATGGTGATTTTCCTTGCCTATATGTTCCTGGTTTCCCGGATGCAGGAGATGAAGCGGGTGTTTGCCTACCACGGCGCGGAGCACAAGACCATCCGCTGCTACGAGGCGGGCCTGCCCCTGACGGTGGAAAACGTTCGGATGCAGACGAGACTGCACCCCCGCTGCGGCACCAGCTTTTTGCTGGTGGTGATGGTGATTTCCATTCTGGTGTTCTCCGTGGCGTCCTCGGCGCTGCTGGCGGCGGTGCCCGCATTGGAAGACATTCGGGGCACCCTTGGTTACCGGCTGCTGATGATCGCTTTCAAGCTGCTGCTTCTGCCCATTGTGGTGGGCATCACCTATGAGATCAACCGCTGGGCAGGCCGGCATGACAACAGCTTTACCAGAGTTTTGACCGCTCCCGGTATGTGGCTGCAAAACTTCACCACAAACGAGCCGGACGACAGTATGATCGAGGTGGGCATTGCCGCCGTGGAGGCGGTGCTTCCGGAGCAGGAGGGCGCGGACCGATGGTAAAAACCTACGGATGTCTCTACCAGGACACCCGCCGGGCCCTGCTGGAAACGGAAACCCCGGAGGACGCCGGGGTACTGGCCCGAATGCTCATTTGCCATGTGTCCGGCAAGGATCATGCCCGGTTTCTGGCGGACCGGGATTTGTACGCAGGCGAAGACATTGTGGAAGGGGTAGAAAACGGCCTCAAACGGCTTCTTGCCGGGGAACCCATTGCCTACATCCTAGGCCAGTGGGAATTCTACGGACTGCCCATGGTGGTTTCTCCCAAGGTGCTGATTCCCCGGGACGACACCTGCGCCGTGGCGGAGCTGGCCATCAAGCAGGCGTTATTTCTCGACAAAGCCCCCCGAATCTTAGACTTGTGCTGCGGCACGGGCTGCATTGGGTTGGCGGTGGCCAGCCGGGTGAAGGACGCGAAAGTGACGCTGGCGGACGTAAGCTTGGAGACTCTGGCGGTGGCCAAGGAGAACGTGGCCCTCAACAAGCTCACCGGACGGGTGCGCTGCGTGCAGGCGGACGCATTGAAGCCCGCCTTCCCATTTCTTGGAAAATTCGACCTGATTGTCTCCAATCCCCCCTATATTACCGCTCAGGAAATGCTGGAACTGCCGGTGAGCGTGAAAGATTATGAGCCTCACCTTGCCCTCTTCGGCGGCGAGGACGGTTTGGACTTCTACCGCTCCATCGTGAAGAACTTTGCTCCGGCCTTAAAGCCCGGCGGGTTCCTGTGCTTCGAGTTCGGCATGGGGCAGGGGGACGATGTGTGCCGGATTTTGGAAATGAATGGGTATACCATTCTGGATCGAACCAGAGATTATAATGATAGAGAACGTGCTGTTTTGGCGCAGTACGGCAGGAAGGAAGTTTAACTTATGGCAACGAAAAAGACGGCCTATGAGGCCCCTACCCCCGCTTCCGATAAGAAAAAGGCATTGCAAACCGCCCTGGCCCAGATCGACAAGAGCTTCGGCAAGGGCACAGTGATGCGTCTGGGCGACCGCCCGGAGATGAACGTGGAGGCTATTCCCACCGGCTCCCTGGCGCTGGATGCGGCCCTCGGCATCGGCGGCGTGCCCAAGGGCAGAATCATTGAAATCTACGGCCCCGAGTCCTCCGGTAAGACCACCCTGGCCCTGCACATTCTGGCGGAAGCCCAGAAGCGGGGCGGCGAAGTGGCTTTCGTGGACGCGGAGCACGCCCTGGACCCGGTTTACGCGGCGGCGCTGGGCGTGGATACCGACAATCTGCTGGTCTCCCAGCCGGACACCGGCGAGCAGGCCCTGGAAATCACCGACGCCCTGGTACGCTCCGGCGCCATCGACGCGGTGGTGGTGGACTCCGTGGCCGCGCTGGTGCCCAAGCAGGAAATCGAGGGCGAAATGGGCGACACCTTTGTGGGCCTACAGGCCCGGCTCATGTCTCAGGCTCTGCGCAAACTGGCTGGCACCATCGCCAAGACCAACTGCGTGGTGATCTTCATTAACCAGCTGCGTATGAAGATCGGCGTCATGTACGGCAACCCCGAGACCACCACCGGCGGCAACGCCCTGAAATTCTACGCCTCTGTCCGTCTGGACGTGCGGAAGATTGAGACCATCAAGGAGGGCGGCAACGTCATCGGCAACAAGACCCGGGTCAAGGTGGTCAAGAACAAGGTGGCCCCGCCTTTCCGGGAAGCGGTGTTCGAGATCATGTACGGCCAGGGCATCTCCAAGTGGGGCGAGCTGGTGGATTTGGCGGTGCAGATGGACATTATCCAGAAGAGCGGCAGCTGGTTCTCCATGGGTGACGAGCGGATTGGTCAGGGCGCCAATTCCGTGAAGGAGTATCTCATCAACAACCCCGACATTGCCGCTCAGGTGGAAGCTCAGGTGCGGGAAAATCTGTGGAAGCTGAATACCGGCGCGCCCAAGGCACCCGCCAAGGCAGCGGACAAGGCGGTAGCCGTGGATGCCGACGACTTTAACGATGAGGATTGATTCCCTAAAAAACGCCCCTGACCGGGCCGGACGCTATTGGGTCACCTTTTCTGACGGCACCCGGCTGGGGCTGTACCGCCAGACGGTGGAGGACTTCGGCCTGTACCCCGGCAAGGAGCTGGACGAACAGGAATTTGCCCGGCTGGGGGAGGAAGCGGGAAAAATGTCCGCTAAAATGCGGGCGGTTCGGATTGTTTCCGCTTCCAGCGTGTCCAAGCGGGACTTGCAGCAGCGGCTGGTGCGAAAAGGGGAGGACCCGGAGCAAGCCAGAGCAGCCGTGGAATGGATGTCGGATCTGCACTTGGTCGATGATCGTGCTACTGCTGAGCAGGTGGTGCGCTCCTGCGTTTATAAGGGCTACGGCCTTCAGCGTGCCAAGCAGGCCCTCTACGAAAAGCAGATTCCCAAGGCCTATTGGGGCGAGGTATTGTCGGATTATCCCGACCAGACCGAGAAAATTCAGGACTTTCTGCGCTCCCGTTTGGATGCCGATTCCGACGAAAAGCAGAAAAAACGGGCCATCGACGCCCTGATTCGCCGGGGCCACAGCTACGGCGCGATTAAAAAAGCAATGGAAAGCCTGTCCTTTGATACTGAGGACGTGTTTGAGGATTAAAAAATATGGCAAATATTGGATTCATTTCCCTTGGCTGCGCGAAAAATCAGGTGGACTGCGAGCGGATGATGTACCGGGTGCAGGAAGCCGGGCACACCGTCAAGGCGGATATTGTGGGCAGCGACGTGGTGGTCATCAACACCTGCGGGTTTATTGATTCCGCTAAGTCCGAGGCCATCGACTACATTTTGCAGACCGCCCAGCTGAAGGAGCAGGGGTTGGTGGGTAAAATCCTGGTCACCGGCTGCCTGTCCCAGCGGTATCAGGGGGAGATTCTGAAGGAGATGCCCGAGGTGGACGGCATTTTGGGCACCGGCAGCTACACGAAGATTGTGCCCGCCATCGAGGCCCTGCTGGAAGAGAAAACTGTGGAGGATTTCGGCTCCATCGACGCGCCGGAGCAGGAAACCGGGCGCATTGTCACCACCCCGGAGCACTACGCTTTTATTAAGATTGCCGAGGGTTGCGACAACCGCTGCGCCTACTGCATCATTCCCAAGCTTCGGGGCAGGTACCGCAGCCGTCAGATGGACGACATCCTCTACGAAGCCCGTCTGCTGGCTGACAGCGGTGTCAAGGAACTGATGGTGGTGGCCCAGGACACCAGCCGCTACGGCACGGATTTCCCGGAGCACAAGCGTCTGCTGCCGGAGCTTTTGCGCCGTCTCTGCGAAATCGACGGCCTCCACTGGATTCGGGTGCACTATGTCTACCCGGACGAAATTGATGATGAACTGATCGACGTGATTGCCACGGAGCCGAAAATCGTCAAATATCTGGACATCCCCATTCAGCACTGCAACGACAAAATTCTGAAAGCGATGAACCGCCGGGGCGACGGCGAGTTCCTTCGGAATTTGCTTGCCAAGCTTCGCGCCCGGATTCCCGGCCTTGTCATCCGCACCAGCCTGATCACCGGCCTGCCCGGGGAAGGCGAGGAGGAGTTCCGGGAGCTGTGCGACTTCCTGCGGGAAACCAAAATGGAGCGGGTAGGCGCTTTCGCCTTCTCTCCCGAGGAGGGAACTCCCGCCGCGGAAATGGACCACGTTGACGCGGAAACTGCCCAGAAACGGGCGGAAATCGTGGAAATGCTCCAGTCTGAGATTATGGATGAGTGGAGCGCTTCCATGATCGGTAAGACCCTTGAGGTGCTGGTTGACGGCTACGACGAGGAAGCAGAGCAGTTCTTTGGGCGCACCTATGCCGACTCTCCCGACATTGACGGCCGGGTGTGGATCGCATCTGACGAGCCGGTTTCCGAGGGCGAATTTATCATGGTGACCATCGACGGCTGCCGGGAGGGCGACCTTTCAGGATATGTTGTGGAGGAATAAAAAAGATGACCACTGCGAGTAAAATTACCCTGTCCCGGGTGCTGATGATTCCGGCCTATATGGTGACCATGTACCTGTCCCACGGGGAAGCAGGGCTGTGGATGTACATTTCTCTGGGAATTTTTATCATTGCCAGCCTGACGGATTTTGTGGACGGCTATATCGCCCGGCACTACAATCAGGTGACAGATTTCGGAAAATTTCTGGACCCCTTGGCGGATAAGCTGCTGACCATTGCCGCCATGTGTATGTTCTGCGAGTGGGGGGTGTTCCCGGCCTGGGCGCTGATGATTGTCCTGACCCGGGAGTTTGCCGTCACGGGTCTGCGGCTCATTGCCGTCCAGAAGGGCACCGTCATTGCCGCCGGCTGGAGCGGCAAGGTCAAGACCGCCAGCACCATGGTGGGCCTGTGCGTCATGATGGCCTTGCCCGGTATCCCGGCGCTGAACTGGGTGGTGATTGCGGTTATCGTGGTGACAACCCTCTATTCCGGCATCGAGTATTTTGTTCAGAACTGGAAATGCTTATTGTCTTAATGCGGCATAATGACAAATGCGTAGGGCGAAATCAAGGCTTCGCCCTACGCATTTCATACTTTTTCTTGATAATATCAAGAAGACACCGCCTTGCGGCGTTGTCGTTATTCAACGCCCATCCTCAGCTTACTCCATTCCCAGGGCGTTCTGCAGGTATTCGGCGTTCAGCTGGAGATTGCACTCCAAAACATAGGACTCGTAGCCGTACAGATCGATGATTTTGCCCCATACACTGTTTGGCAGAATGTCATTGCTTACGGGAATGGTCAGGGAGGCCAGCTGGATATCCTTCACCATGGGAATCAGTTCCCAAAGGTAATCCGTGATTTCCTCGCTGGTCATATCGGTGATAATCAGGGGCAGAATCCGGGTTGCCAAGTTGTGCAGCTCCAGAATCCCCATATGCCGGCATTTCTCAATCAGGGAAGTCACAATGGCGCGCTGACGCTCTGCCCGCTGTCGGTCTCCGTCAATTTTCCGAATCCGGGCGTAGGCCAGGGCATCATAGCCCATCAGCGCGTTTTCGCCCTCCTGGAAGGAGCCGACATACCCCACGTGATCGGTCAAGTACTGGGCCTCTTCTTCCGTCAGCACCACATCCACGCCGTCCATGGCGTTGATGATTTCGGCGAAGGTATCAAAGCTGATCTCGATGGAGTGGTCAACGTGAACGCCGAAGTTCTGCTCGATGCACTTTGCCAGCATCTCCATGCCGCCCTCGGAGGACCGCGTCCAGGTGCTTCCCAGGGCGTAGCACACATTGATCCGGTTCCTGCCGCCGCCGTGTCCGGCGTAGGCGGGAAGGGGAACGTACAGGTCCCGCAGGAAGGAGACCATGGTCAGGGTATGGGTTTCCCGGTTGATGGAGCACAGCAGCATGGTATCTGACAGCTTGTGGGGTTCATCCTCCCGGTAATTCTGGCCCACCAGCATGATGTTGGTGATATTCTGGTCGGAGACCACCTGGGGCCAGGTGTCCTCCGGGGAGGTGGTGGGTATCTCGGTTTCCTCCGTGCCCAGGATGGCATCCAATTCTTCCTGGGACAGGGTCGGCACAGTGTGCTCAGAGGCGTTTCCCAGCAGGTTCAGCATATGGTTCCAGTAGATGACAGCGGCAATTGCCCCGATCAGGAGTACCGCCAGAAGGATTCCGACAACGATCAGCAGTTTTGTTCGTTTTTTGTCGGGATTCACAAAAATCCCCTCCTAATAATCAATAATCTAAGCAGGAAAAAACGGGCAGCAACTGCTGCCCGTTTCGGGTGAGAAGCTTACTTTTCCACGATTTCCAGCACTTCCATGGGGCAGGCCTTGGCGCAGATGCCGCAGGCGATGCACTTGGAGGCGGTGTCCTTCAGAACCATGACCTTCATGGGGCAGGCCTCCACACACTTGCCGCAGCCGACGCACTTCTTCTTGTTGATCATGTACACGCCGGTCTTGGGGTTCTGGGTAATGGCCTCATGCTCACAGGTGCGGGCGCACTTGCCGCACTGAATGCAGGTGTTGGGCTTGGCACCGGTGCCCTTGGCAACGATCTGGATGCAGGCCAGGGTGACGTCAGCCTGCTTGTAGAAGGCCTCAGAGCAGGCGTTCACGCACTGCAGACAGGCCATACACTCCGCGTCTTTTTTTACAGCCAGCTTCTTCATAAAAGGATTCTCCTTTATTTGTTAGTTTTTGACAACTTTTATTATACAGTGCCGGGAAGAAAAATGCAATGGGGATTTTATATTTTTATATCGATATCATTGCCAAAAAAGAGGGCCCGGATATGGAGAGATTTACCAGTCTAAAGGAAGACACTATGGAAATACTATGGATGAAACCAAAACTTTGGAGGGAAAGAAATGAAAACACTGGCATCCTTGTTTGCAAGTTTCGTCCTTACCGCCGCAATGCTGACGGGCTGCGGCTGCACCAACCGGAACGCCGGAATGACCCCGCCCACAACCATGCTCCCCACAACGGAGATGACCACCGTGCCCACCACGGTTCCTACCCAGCCGTCCTCCGAGCCATCCGGAACCAACGGAACCGATGAGACGCTGAATCACGGCAACGGCCCTCTGGAGGAGAGTACGATTCCTTCGGAGAGCACCACGGAAACCACGGGTCAGAACCGTTCCCGGAATATGCCCATCAAGTGAGAAAAGCTCAGGGCGTTTGCCCTGAGCCTTCTTACATAAATTCCTGCCAATCCAAAGTGAGGCTTCCATCCTCCCGCTGGATGCAGGGAATGCCGATATTGCCCTCCCGCCGGGCATCGTCAAACAGGGGATTTCCGTCCCGCAGCTTGAGAAAGGCCTTGAGATTGGCGGTTTTCTCGGCGAAATCCAGATACTCGAACTCCACCCCGGCCTTATTCAGAGCCTCGCAGCACTCCACCGTGTCCGGGCAGATGCGCATTCCATAAACCTTAAGCATGTTTGTTTCCTCCCAGAATTTTTGCACGGCGTTTGCCGGTGCGTTCCTGAATTTTGAGACACAGAATCCGTGTCCGCTGCGCCACCGCCGGGTTGAAGGGGAAATCCCCGGCATGGTACTGCTTCATAATGCAGTCCAGAGCATGCAGCTTCTCGGCGGGATCGGTGATCTCGCTGACGATACCCCAGCCCATGACGCTTTCGTAATTCATGGTGCAGCTGTGGCCCGCTTCGTCCAGAACCAGGCCGTTTGTGCATTCCATTTCAAAGCCCACCCGGGGATTTTGAGACAGCAGGAGGTATTTTGTCCCCTCCATGGCCCCGTGAACGTACAGGGTTAAGCCGTCCTTCTCCATGCCGAAGTTGACCGGCAGCAGATAGGGGGCGGGCTCAGCGGCCATGGCCAGATGCAGCACCTCGCACCGGGACATGATGTTGGTTATTTCCACAGGGTCGGTAACGGCCCGGTCGTTTCTTCTCATGCTCAATTCCTCACAATATGGTAATATACCGGGATAGATTGCGCTTCATACGCTCCACGCACAGTTGGGCCTGCTGGATATAGTCGCTGCCGTCGGATTCCGCTTGCTGCCAGGCCCGGAGTATAGAACCGCCGCCGCAGACAATGGCCCCATGGCCCAGCTTGTCGAAGGCGTAAGCACAGTTTTTGGCGTTTGCCCCCACCGCGCCGTAGCCGTCCACCAGCAGGAAGAGACGGGGGTATTTTTCCCGCAGGGCCCGCAGGCTGTCCGGGGCGTTTGCGGCGCTGAGGATGCCCACAGGGGAGTACCCGAATTTTCCGGTGAGCCCCTCCGCGCAGCGGTTGACCAGATCGGCTCCGGCGATGTGCACCAGCCGTCCTCCGGAGCGTAGATCCTGCAATTCCGGCGCGGTGCGGTTGGCGGTGCGGATCACCACGAAAATGTCCTTCTTTCCGGTCTTGCAGCCCTCCAGGAAGGGCCTGACACAGTCGGTGCCCAAATAGCTCAGCACAATCAGACTGTCGCAGGGGAAGGGGGAATCCGCCCCAAACACCACATCGGCAGTCCGCTGGGCAGCCCGGGAGCCCAGAATTTCCGGCGCGTCCAGGGTGACATAATACCCCAGCCTTTTGGCGTACTTCAAAACCGCGGTGAGCTGTGTGATCCCCTCGGCGCCCAGCAGGGCGAAGCTGGAGAAGCTGACCCGGACAGCCGGAACGACACCTTTCAGAGCGTCCAGCAGCTCCCGGCAGACCCGGGCGTACCCTTCCGCCGCCGTCTGGGGCAGAATGTGCGGGGGCAGCTCGGAAACCGACGCGGACAGCTCCAGCATCACGGGGCACTTTGTTTTACGGATTTTTTCCTGCAATACGTCAATAGACATCCCATCGCCTCCCGGTTTTTCTCCATTATATCACAAAAAAATCTGGATGGAAAGGAAAAATCCACCCGGAAGAGAAATATTGCTTTAGGGGTATACTAATGACGGAAGGAGGGAAATGCAATGACCGTAAAAGGATGGGCGGTGACCGCCGGCATCGGCGCGGCGGCAGGCGCTGTGGCAGTGCTGATGATGCCCAGAACCAACCCCACCCGCCGTCTCGCGGCGAAGGCCGCCAACAAGATGGAGGACGTGGCCTGGAAAATGTCGGATACCATTTCCAGCAAGCTGGATGATCTGGGCTGAGGACGATGGGGGCGCTGGCCCCCTGTACATTCGAAAATGAAAGCGGTGCGAGAGAGGGGACTTGTAACACGAAGGTGTCGGCGCCGTCGAGCCGCCGCCGAGCAAACGTCCACTGGACATTTGCATTTCAATGTTCGAGTCCCCCTCATATCAAAAAATCGGGATACCCAAAAGGGGTATCCCAGTTTCAGCGTGTCAAAAAAGTGTATGTCATTCCGAGGGAGCGAAGCGACCGTGGGAATCCGTTTTCATAAAAAGGCCTGGTTTTTTCTGAGAACTATATAAAAACAGCACATTTAGGAGAACGGATTGCCACGCCAGTAAAGCGCACTGACACGGGATTTGTCAAGGATATTTTTCTCCGAAATAGAGAACTTGAAAACTCCTATAAGGAAAATAGAGGCTCAAGGCTGAAAAAACATAAAGATCCCACACTCAGACGTCCAACCAGTTGGAGGAATGACTGTGGGGTTTTACAAGCACAGCTTACATTGACGCACCGCGAATGTTTTGCAGTATGATATCCAGAAACTGGACTGAAGCGGAACGCTTTGTCAAAGGGTATCGGGCAAGTCATTACAGATATTCTGGATTTGCCCTCCATGCTGCGGCAGAAAGTGTTCGAATGTTTCGCTCAATGCTTTTCCAGTTCACGCAGAAGCGCTCTGCGATTACCATATATGTCCGTTTCTGCACAGCATGGAGGGACTCGGAGTCTCCCAACAGGATCGGAAGAGCAATAGTCAATTGAGATACGCCAATGTACCTTTTTGTAATTCCAAATGGCCGCAGCAGTTCGCATACTTGGCGCCCACATCCATATTCTTCTGTCTTCCGCTCGTCTGCCTGAGGCTGATGGAAAGCGCATCAGGCTCAGAATGGATGCCCTAACACCCCGGAGGGCATCGTATATCTTATTGTATTGCCTTAACAGTAGAAGGAGCAGCGGCGATCACTGCGTCTACGTCGTAGTATTTGTACTCACCCAGACGACCGCCGAAGAGAATCTTTGACTCCTGCTGTGCCAGCGCTTTGTACTTCGCGTACAGGGCGCTGTTTTCCATCATTTTGCAGCATCCAGCATAGCACAGATCTGCAGTGCCCGATCCAGCGCCTGATCCATGTTGTAATACTTGAAATCCGCCAGGCGCCCGCAGTAAATCAGGTTGGGAATCTGATCCGCCATAGCATGATACTTTGCGTACTGCGCCAGACTAGCTTCTGTGAGTACCGGATAATAGGGCTCCATCTTTTCGCCTTCCCGGTAGGGAAGAGAGGTTTCCACCGCATAGCTGGTGCCGGGTTTCTCCTGCACCGGCAGCTTTTTATACTCCGTAATCCGGGTAAAGCCCGGCTCTTGGGGATAGGCGACCACGGGCGCATCCTGTAAGCTGTCAATGTCCTCATAACGCCAGTCGAATTTTATGGAGCGATAGGGAAGCTGTCCGTAAACGCCGCCGAACAGTTCATCCAGCGCGCCGGTATAAACCACCGGGATTTGCAGTTGTTTACCATCCAGAAACAGCCGGTTATCCCGCACCTTCAGATGCTCTAGCGCATCCACGCCCAATTCGGTCCGGACATTGGGATGATCCAGCAGATTTTCAAAGAACCGGGTAAAGGAGTGCCGGGGCATGACCTCGTATGCATCGTCAAAATAGCCCACATTGTAGGAGAAACGAAGCGGAACCCGTTTGAGAACGCTAGGGTCAATCTCGCTGGGGTCTACACCCCACTGCTTTGCCGTATAGGGAGCGTAGTCGTTGCTAAACAGGAATTGGGCATAGCCCCGGATATCCGGATCGGGATGCTCCAACACTTCCACCACAGTCGCTGTCTCCCGGCCTGCAAAGGCTTCGGTCAGTTTCTGTTTTAGTGCCTGCGCCTTATCTTCGGGGTAGAAGGTGTCAATGGTGGAGAAATTAAAGGGAGTAGGCGTATACTTCCCGTCCCACACAGCGCCACAGGTCAGACGGTATGGCTCCCACTGCTCATATTGGCACATATAGTCATACAGGTGCTTGATTTTTGTGTGGAAGGTATGGGGGCCATACTTTTGTACCAAAAAACCGTGTTCGTCCACATAGTCGTACATATTGCCGCCAATGTGGTCACGGCGTTCCCAGATAGTCACCTGTTTTCCCTGCTGGGCCAGATGCCGGGCGACGACAGCGCCTGACAAGCCGCAGCCCACGACAAGATAATCACAGTTAGAACGCATGGTAGTGCTCCATCAGTTGGGCAAAGGACTGTAAATTCTTGTCCTTATCCGCCAGAATCAGCTTTTCCTCTCCGCCGATGAGCTCAAGCGGCCATTTCACTCCGATGTCGGGATCGTTCCACAGAATGCCATCGTCATATTCGCCGTAGAATTTCTCGCCGCACTTGTAGGAAACGATGGAGTCCTCCAGCACCAGATAGCCGTGGGCGCAGCCTGCGGGAATCAGAACTTCCTTGTGATTCTCGCCGGTCAGGTCGAAAGCCAGCCATTTTTTGAAGCTGGGGCTGTCCTTGCGCAGGTCCACCACCACATCCCAGACATGACCGTGAATGCAGCGAACCAGCTTGGGCTGCTGCTTAACGCGCTGGAAGTGCAGGGCGCGAATGACACCCTTGTAGCTGGTGGTGTAGAATACTTCGGCAAGATCGTGCCGGATGCCGTTTGCCTCGAACACTTCTTTGGAATAGTCCTTTGTAAAGCACCCCCGGATATCGTCCGCGTTAAAGGGTGTCACCTCAATCAGGCCGGGAATTTCTGTCTCGTGAAATTCAAATTTCTGGATCATGGTTATACCTCCTGTTCCTTCCACCACTCCATGGTGCGCTTACAGCCCTCGGCGAAGCTGATCTCGGCGCGGAAGCCGGTGTCGGCTTCCGTCTGGGAGCAGTCAAACTTGCTCAGGGGCAGGTCAATGCCGGTGAAGGGAATATCACCAAAGATGAAGTCCAGCTCCGGAGCGATGGCTGCCTTCATTTCCAGCAGGAATTCCTTCAGCGGACGGGCGGTGGAGCTGCCGATCAGGTATTCGTGGAAGGGCTTGCCGTTTTCGCCAATGAGCCGGAAGGCTCTGGCCACATCGTCAATGTAGACGAAGTCATAGTTCTGGGTTCCGGCGGTAAACTGGGGCGCTTCTCCGCGAATGCACTTCTGGATGGTGGTGTTGATCATGCGGGGGCTGCGCTCGCCCACGCCGTAGGCGTTGGTGATCTCGGGCCAGATCAGGTCAATGCCGATCTGCGCCGCCACGGACATACACATCACATGGGCAATCAGCTTGCCGCCGCCGTAGATGTAGCCCATACCGGGCTTGTTGCCCTGGGTGTAGGCGGCAGCAATGGTCTCATGCTCCATGATGGAACCGGCGCAGAGGAAACGCTTGCAGCCCAGCTCCTTGGCGACCCGCAGGGAATCCACCGTCCACTGGGCGTTCTGTAGCTGTAGGGCTGTATCCGCCCGGGCAGGGCCGGCGCTGCCGACCCACGCAAAGTGGTAGAAAATGTCGTACTCCTGAGCGGGCAGCTTGTCCTTCAGGCTGGCCATTTCCGCCAGATCGCAGGGCACAAAGGTAACCCGGGGATCCTGAGGGAGGTTCCCGCAGCAGCCCTCCCGGTCCAAAGCGTAGATCCGGTAGTCGTATTTCAGCAGTTCTCTGACCAGAGCGCCGCCCACAAAGCCGTTGGCGCCGGTAATAATGACAGTTTTCATCCTTTATTCCTCCATATATACCTTGATTTGCCGGTCCATCTCGGCGGGGATATCTCCGCCCGCCAGCCAGACTCGGCTCCATTCCACCGTTTTTTCAATGGCCTGTTCAATGTGCCAGCGAGGCTGCCAGCCGAAGGTGCTCTTGATTTTGGAGCAGTCCAACTTCAAGAAATTTGCCTCGTGGGGTGCGTTGGCTTCCGCCTTGTTGATCCACCTGGCACCGTCGCCCCAAGTGGCGCAGAACAGATCCACCAGCTGCCCGGTGGTAACGCAGTCGCACTCATCGGGACCCACATTGTACCAGCCGGCATAAGCGCCGTCCTCGTACTGCTTCTGAGCAATCATCAGGTAGGCAAACAGCGGTTCCAGAACGTGCTGGTAGGGCCGGGTGGAGTGGGGATTGCGGACGATGATGTCCCGTCCGTCCTTCATGGCCCGGACGCAGTCGGGAACAATCCGGTCGTTGGCAAAATCGCCGCCGCCGATGACGTTGCCAGCCCGGGCGGTGGAGATCGCCACAGATCCATCGGCAAAGAAGCTGTTTTTGTAGCTGTGGGTCACCAGCTCGGAGCAGGATTTGGAGTTGGAATAGGGATCGAAGCCGTCCAGAGGTTCGTTTTCCCGATAGCCCCACTCCCATTCGCTGTTATGGTAAACCTTGTCGGTGGTGACGTTCAGGAAGCTCCTGACGCTCTTGCTGCCCCGGACGCATTCCAGAATATTGACGGTGCCCATGACGTTGGTCTCGTAGGTGTAGGCAGGGTCTTTGTAGCTGTCCCGGACGATGGGCTGGGCTGCCAGATGAAGCACAATCTCCGGCTGGGCAGCGTCGAAGGCAGCCTTCAGCTTACCCAAGTCCCGGATATCGCCGATGACGGAGGTCATGTTTCCTTCCAGCCCCGCCAGCGAGAACAGGTTGGGGTTGGTGGGAGCGGGCAGGGAATAGCCCGTTACTTCCGCCCCGGCGGAAATCAGAATCCGGCACAGCCAGGTGCCCTTGAAGCCGGTATGTCCGGTGACGAATACCCGCTTTCCTCGGTAAAAGTCAAAATCTATGTATTTCATCTGTCCTCCCATACTTTCCAGGGGGCGTTTCCGCTGGCCCAGAGCTTTTCCAGCTTTTCCTTTTCCCGGACGGTATCCATGCACTGCCAGAAGCCCTTGTGGGTGTAGGCGGCAAGCTGCTGCATTTCCACCAGCTTATTCATGGGGCCTTTTTCGAACACGGTGTCGTCGCCTTCAATATAGTCGAACAGCTCCGGCTGGAACACCATGAAGCCGATGTTGATGAGGTCGCCGTCAAAGTCGGATTTTTCCCGGAAGGCATCCACCATGCCGTCCTCCCGGACTTCCAGAACGCCCTTGTTCTGGCCGAAATTGTAGACGGAGACGGTGCCCAGCTTGCCGTGCTGTTTGTGGTATTCCACCAGCTCCCGGATATTGACGTCGCCCACGGCGTCGCCATAGGTCAGCATGAAGGGTTCGTCACCCACATACTCTTTGATGCGCTTGACCCGGCCGCCGGTCATGGTATTCAGACCGGTGTCCACCACGGTGACCTTCCAGGGATCGGAATGAGTGCGGTGGATGGTCATTTCATTTCTTCCGTTGGCAAAATCGTAGGTGATGTCGGAGGTGTGGAGGAAATAATCGGCGAAATACTCCTTGATCACATGCTGCTTGTATCCGGCGCAGATGATGAACTCATTGAAGCCGTAGGCGCTGTAGAGCTTCATAATGTGCACCAGAATGGGGATACCCCCGATTTCAATCATGGGCTTGGGCTTGAACTGACTCTCCTCGGAAATCCGGGTGCCAAAGCCGCCCGCTAAGATGACTACTTTCATAGTTGGTCCTCCCTTGTATTGGTTATTACATGATATCTTCACGCATTGGCCGCTTAAATCTGGGATTGAACACATAATAAATCTGTTTCAATATTGCCCAGCGTTTCGAACCTTTTGGAATGATTTTCTTGAGCAGCTCACGTCTTTTGCTTCCTTTTGGGAAGAAGAAATCAGCAACCTTTCGGGCGCCGGTGCGACGGTCATACAGTCCCGCGTATTGACCGACGTCAAAAACCGCTTGATGGAGCACATCAGTTATCTCATGCATAGAACGGTAAATAATCGTCTCATAGAAGGGTGTCATTTTTGCTATTGCCCAGAAATCATCTGCAAACTCGACAGTGGGATCATTCCACGGCTTTAGAACGTTGGCGTAATGAATAATATAAGGGTCTTTCCTTGCCTCTTCAAAGCGTAAATAATCTGAAGCAGGAGCGTAGGAAAGGTTATTTTTTACCCAGCCGTCAATTACAATCATATGATTCCAACGGGGATCCAGGAACATGACATTATCTTCCAAGAGCATATTAAACATATCCTGATCCACAATTCTGAGTTTATATTTGTTAATACACTCACTAATTTTATCCAGCGAAAAGGTTCTTCTGAATTTTTCCATATTCAGAAAAACTAAGCCGCCATTAAAATAATTATATGGATTTCTAACACCCAGTTCTTTTGTTACATAATCATAAGTATCCGTCTGAGTATCATTTAGCAGGCCATAAAAAACTACATCCCTAACAGCACCAGCCATAACATTGCTGATGTCATTAGCATACAACTCTGCCATATCTTTTCGGACAATCATATCGCAATCCATGATAATAGCCTTACTATGATTTGGAAGAAACCAAGAAGTCAATAGGCCATAATATGTCTCTTGAGATAATCTGTCGCCATTTATATAGAAGTGTAGATTAGCTACTTTTTCTCGAACATTAAGAAAGCGAATTGAAATATTGGGGAATCCACTCTTCATGGACAATATCCGTCGCTTATTTACATCAGATATTTCTCGTTCCAATACGATCAAATCATAATTATGCGATTGTGTTGAAGTCGCAATGATTGATTTAATGCATACACCTAAATACGGAGCAAAATAATCACTTGATGCTAAAACGATAGTTACATTGTCCTTATTGTAAGCTGGTGTCAAATCAGGAGCTCGTTTATTGATATTATCAAAATACACTACCTTACGTTCATCAACTGATAGATCAAATTCAAACCTTTTGTATGCCAGCCATATGCCAACTAGATGCTCACCAATCAGACCAAATATACGTTGCTTGTGGAGGCTGTATTTAGAAATGTCAATTTTATCTTCTAATTTAAAAAGAACAGAAAACTCGAAATCACATAGTTCGTTGAACAATTCACGCGACATGATAAAACAATTATAGAATATAACTAAGTATCCTTCCAAATATGATTTGGCGTATGGGTAGATTTCAGGATATAATTCTTTGATTATTTCAATGCATTGCTCCATATCGTGATAATCAAAAGATCTTGCATCCATACTCATAGATTGTTTTATAGTCTGGAAGCCAGCCTTTCTTATATCAAACGGTTCAAAAATAGTTATGTTGCTTTTGCTGATACACTCAGACATCAGTTTGTCATTGTTTAGACCATATTTTTCTTCTGTATTCCAATTAAAGAAATCCTCTTTGACACAACCTGTATAAGAACCTCCGATATCCGCATTTAATTGTTCAGTAGCAAAAGAAAAATACCTACGATAGTGGCACAATCCATAATAATCTGCCTGCACATTTTTCCACGCCCAATATTGAACAGTTAGCTCATTATAGGTAAAGCGTTTCTCCGAAATGTTATCCCCAGTATCGTCACCCAGCATGGTTACATTTTCCCTGTCATCATATACGGCGCCGCAACGCACGGGGATATACAGCGGATTGTCAATGGTTTCACTGTCCTGATCGATCCGGTGGGACACGAAAATTTTGATATCAGGCTTTTCCAGTGTGCCGTGATAGCGCAAGGCTTCCACGTCCGGTACGGGTTTGTACTGTTTCTCCATTTTTTATCTCTCCCTGATTTTATTATCCTTCCAATTCAGCGTCTAAAAAGCCGCTTCATGATCTCTCTTCGCGGGGTGCCAACAGGAAATACCATGTCTACCAAAGGGCTTAGAATCCTGAAGGTCAAGCACCGCAAAAGCTTACAAATCCAGTCTTTCAAATTCTCCGCCCGTTCCATGTCGTCAATGAACAGAAGCTGTACTTCCTTTACCCGCCAGCGTTCCCGGGTAATGACATGGTGCAGAAAGATGCCGTACAACATTTCTCCGACGTATCCCGGCGTCCGCTTCATCCCGGTATCGTAGCCGGACATATCCAGCCTGCGCTCCAGCTCGAACAGAATGGGAAACTGGAACCGGCACAGCCGGTCAAACAGCTCCTTTCGCATCACATAGCAGTTGTAGCCCCGGTGATACCCTCCCGCGACATACTCTCTGGCAGACCCGCTGTATTCCGGCGACAGCTCGTCGATCAGGTCAAACATCAGGTCGATGCTGCTTTTCTCAAAGAATATGCCGTCGTGGGCATCCCAAAGCTGCCGCACGGTTTTCTGGGGGCCTTCCGGGGTCGGGATTCTGCAAACGGGGGCCGGCTCCGAAGTCACAATGTCATATTGGGAAATGATTCGCTCCATGCGGTCAGCGTCCAGCAGACCGTACCGCCGCATATCATGGGGCAGAAAGCCCCGGAGCTGAACCATGTTGTGGACGTTGGTTCGGAACCGCCGGTCCGTAAACAGCAGATAGCGGCGGTAATGGCACAGTCCGTAATACGCCGCCTCCACGTTTTTCCACGCCCAATACTGCACCGTGAATTCGCAGAAGGTCATTCGCTTCCCGGAAATGTTGTCCCCCGTGTCGTCCCCCGGCAGCCCCCGGGGGTTTTTCTCGTCAAATACCGCGCCGCACCGAACCGGGACATACAGCCGATTGGGAATCAGCTCGCTGTTCTGGTCAATTCGGTGCGCAACAAATATTTTGATATCATCCATTGCTTCCGCCACCCTCTCAGACCATGTACGCGTCGCAGACCTCATTGGTCGGCCCGATCATTTTCACGGTGCCATGGTCCAGCCAGACAACCCGGCTGCACATCTGGCGAATCTGCTCCAGACTGTGGGACACGAACAGCACCGTGGTGCCGCCGCTCATCATCTCCATCATCCGCCTGCGGCTCTTTTCCTGAAATGCCGCGTCGCCGACTGCCAGAATCTCATCCACAATCAGAATCTCGGGGTTGACCACCGTGGCGATGGAAAAGGCCAGCCGCGCCAGCATTCCCGAAGAATAATTTCGAATGGGAATTTCCAGAAACTTTCCCAGTTCTGAAAACTCCGCAATTTCATCGTACTTTTCTTTGAGAAATTCCTCGCTGTAGCCCAGAATCGCCCCGTTCAGGAAAATGTTTTCCCGGCCGGTCAAATCCATATCAAAGCCGGAACCAAGCTCCAGCATGGGCACTACGTTGCCGTGACAGATGACGCTGCCCTCGGTGGGCTTCAGAATGCCGGAAATCACCTTCAAGAGGGTGCTCTTGCCCGCGCCGTTCCGCCCGATCAGTCCCAGCGTCTCTCCCTTTCTGACTTCAAAGGAAACATGGTTCAGCGCTGTAAACTCCTCATAATGCAGCTTTCCACGCAGCGCCGTGGTCACAAATTCCTTCAGGGACATTATCCGGTCTGTGTTCATGCGAAAGCGCATGGTCACATCCGATACTTCAATCATTTTTTTACTCATAGCCACACCTTACAGATACAACACAAATCGGTCCTGATTTTTCTTGAACACCAGAGCCCCCAAAAGCAGCGTTACCAGCGCAATCAGCAGGCACCAGCCATACATCGCCGGTTCCGGCGATATCCCGTTTAGAATGCAGATTCGGATATTTTTCATGAAGTGATACAGCGGGTTAATATCCAGCACGAACCGGAAATTGTCCGGAAGAATGGATTCGGGATAGAAAATTGCCGAGGCATACATCCAGATCATGCTGAATACGCCCCATAGGAACTGGGTGTCCCGAAAAAATACCATTGCTGTTGACAGAATCAGGCTCATTCCCATGCTGAACACGATCAGACACACCAGGAAATACAGGGACAGCAGCGCGGATTTTTCAAACTGCACGCCCGTTACCAGGCAGACAAGCACCATGGGAATCAGGGAGATGGCCAGATTTACCACCGAGGACAGCACTCGGGTCACGGGATAGATGTATTTCGGCATATACACCTTGGTAATCAGGCTGGCGTTTCCCAGAATGGAGTACAGGGACATATTGCAGGCTTCCGAAAAGAAGTTGAAGCAGACGATGCCGATCAGCAGATAGGAAGCGTAGTTGGGAATATCACTTTTGAAAATCGTGGAAAAAACAAAGTACTGGACACTCATGGTCAGCAGCGGATTCAGGAAGCTCCAGAACATTCCGAGCACCGAACGCTTGTACTTGGTTTTGAAGTCTCTGGATACCAGTTGGCGGATCAGAAAGCGATACTTCTGCACGGCAAGGATTGCGTTGATCAAATAGCTGGCTCTGCCGTGGGAGCGCTTCCAGTATGCGTACATGAGCTCTGCCAGCAGCAGCCCGAAGCCCAGCGCCGCGAAGGCACAATAGTGCAGGCCAAACCAGATGTAGTCCGTACCCTCTACGCTGAAACAGAGGGTGCCCGTTACCGGCTCTGCCACACCGTTGAAGAAGAGTAGCGTGTTGGGAAGCGTGGATTCCGTATACATCAGGGGAGAAGCCGCGCTACCCGGCTGGCTATCCGGCGAGTAGACCCGGAGCATCAACGGCACACCTGCCAGTCCCTCCAGCGGCGTTTCCGCGGTCAGCGTGGTGACACCTCCCTCCGGGATAGCCGCCGCGTCAAAGCTCCCGGACAGGAGAATCTGCTCGGTATTCATGTTGTACAGCTCCATCACCACGCTGCCGGCATTGGCCCGGTAATAGGTGCCCCATTGCAGGCTCACGGTTTCCAGCCGCTGTACCCGGGTGGTGAAATGCTGGTCGATGCAATTACCCGCGTACAGCTCTACCGTACCGCTTTGGGCCGCAGGCATACTCATACAGCCGTCGGACTGCTTCAAATACAGCTGCTCCCCCGCCAGCAGGGGAAACAGAACCGCCAGCAGCAAATAGCCGATCACGCACACCACCGCCACCTTTTTCAAAATTGGATCGATGGGTGCAGGTTTTTTCTTGTTTACTTTTCTCATTTGATTCACTCCTAAATCTGATTCATTCTATTTCCGCCTGAATCTTCTCTACAGTGGGATGGAAAAAGAATCCTGCCCAGACGCCTCGGGCCAAGATCCAGAAGCGAGGAAGTTTCGGTCTCCCAAACAAGAAAATTCGCAACACATCCCAGCAGCGCTTGGCTAAGCAGTAGGCGCATCCTTTGATTCCCTCCAACCGGTACAGGTATGCCTCGTTTCGAACAGCATAGAAATACCGTTCGATACGCTCCATGTCATCCAGTGCCACATTAGATCCAATGTTGCTTTTCGATGCATGAATTACCTGACTTCTTTCAACCACATAACAGGGACGCTCTCCTCGAACTGCGATTCGGCGGGTAAACTCAATATCATCACCGGACAGGAAGAATTCAGCGATTGGAAGGCCAAAGCGGCGAATGGTGTCAGACCGGAAAAACAGCGATACGAAGGTCGCCTGCTCTGCTTGTACCAAACAGCGCTTCATCATCAGGCCGTCTGCGTGAAAGGTTTTTTTCAGCTTCTGCCGGTTCATCCTGCATTCACTGCCATCTGTCCACAGGGCAACACTGCTGAGCCAGCCATAATCGCAATTTAGAACGCGATCCGCTTCCAGCAGTTTTTCCAGTGCGTCCAGCTGGGGGAAAGTATCATCATCCATGACCCACACATAATCATATCCGGCTCCGACCGCCCAGCGTATTCCGTAGTTGAAGCCTCCCGAGCTGCCAAGATTTCTGCCAATGCGGCGGCTGAACAGATCCGGCTGGGAAGCCAGCCAACTGGCTGTTCCATCCGTGCTGGCGTTATCCACGATCAGGATATCGCAAGCTGCCGTCTGGGCTCGCAATGCTTCCACACATTGCCGCAGCAGTTCCAGCCGGTTGTAGGTTACAACGATTGCCGCGACTGGGCTTTTCATTTCATTCCGAAGCATCCCACACGACTCC
>JALFXH010000173.1 GCA_022786965.1 Clostridiales bacterium | reverse complement strand
ATTGATTCTGTACGGCAGAGGAATTTCACCTCTGAATTTGAGATTTGAGTTCTCTACGATATTTTCTTGATATATCAAGTGCTATCGCATGGTGCTGTTCGTCATAGCTGTCTGCTACGACTTATGCACAACGTTTCGCACAATTTTTGTAATTGTGCGCTTCGTCCACAAACATACGGTCAACGCCCAGTTCTTCAAAGGTCACTACATCATCTTTCTTATCGTCCGCCCGCAGCTTTTCCAACCGGGATTCCAAACCGCGCTTGGTACGCTCCAACTCCTTGACGCTGAATTTTTCACCGCCGCTTTCCTTCAGCTCCGAAATACCCATGGTGATCTCCGCAATTTGGTCTTGCAAAAGCCGCTCCTGCCGCTCCTTGCTGATGGGGATTTTTTCAAATTGGCTGTGTCCGATGATAACGGCATCATAGTCGCCGGTGGCAATCCGGGCGCAGAACTTCTTCCGGTTGTGGGTTTCAAAGTCCCGTTGCTTGGTGACAAGGATATTGGCGGAGGGATACAAACGAAGAAATTCCGACGCCCACTGTTCTGTTAAGTGATTGGGTACCACAAAGATGGACTTCTGGCACAGGCCCAGACGCTTGCTTTCCATAGCGGCGGCTACCATCTCAAAGGTCTTGCCCGCGCCTACTTCGTGGGCAAGCAATGTGTTGCCGCCGTAAAGCACATGGGCAATGGCGTTTCGCTGATGCTCCCGGAGAGTGATTTCCGGATTCATGCCAGCGAAAACAATGTGACTGCCGTCGTATTCCCGTGGGCGGGTGCTGTTCATTTCCTCATTGTACTGCCTGACCAGCGCCTGACGGCGTTGGGGGTCTGCCCAAATCCAGTCCCGGAAGGCGTCCCGGATAAGCTGCTGCTTCTGCGCCGCCAGCGTGGTTTCCTTGGCGTTCAGTACCCGCTTTTTGTGTCCGTCCGCATCCTCAATGGTGTCGTACACCTGGACATCCCGGAGGTTCAGAGAATCCTCCAGAATTTCATAGGCGCTGACACAATCCGTGCCGTAGGTGTTCCATGCGGCAACATCATTGTAGGAAATCCGGGTTTTGTTGCTGATGCTCCATGCGGCGGTATAGGGAGAATACTGAACATCCATGGAATAGCGCAGATAGCTGGGGGTGTCGAAGGTTTCAAACATGAACTGCTTGATGTAAGACCTGTCAATCCAAGTTGCACCCAGACGCACCTCGATTTCCGAAGCGTCCAAATCCTTGGGCTGTGCCGCCCGCAGTGCTTCCACATTAACCTGATAGGCGGGATCCTCCGCCGCAGCCGCTTCCGCCTGCCGGAGCTTCTGCCGGACATTGCCGGACAGATACTCGTCCGCAGTTACCCAGCCTTCATTATCCTCAATGGCACCGAGGGTGGGATCGTGGAAAATCACTCCCCGCAGCTCCGATGCCAGCTCCTCCGGGGTCTTTCCTGTCAGGCTGGACATATATTCCATGTCCACCTCTGCCTTTTCCGCGATGGAGAGGGTCAGGGCTTCGCTGGCAGTATCCACAGAGGTGACAACCCGGTGGGGCTGGATGGTGCGTTTGGTGAACATATCCGCCTTGCGCTGGAAATTGCCGTCATCGTCCATGACTTCCAGTGCGCACAGGAGGAAATAGGAGGAATCGTCGGAGAATGCCAGCTTGTTGCCCCGGCTGTTGATAAGCCCGTATTTTCCCGTGAAGCTGTCGTAGAGCCGGTTTAGCTCCTCCTGCTTCTCAGCAATGGCAGAATCCGGGATGGTTTCGTCCATCTGAAGATCGATCAGCTCATGGACGCAGGTACTTAGCGCCAGCATACCCTTGATACGCTCTTTAGCGGTGGCGTTCAGATCGGGTCTTACCATGATGCTGTTTTCCCGGAAGTAAACCTCACCGTCCACAAGGGTATAGGAGAAGTTCTTCACATCCGGGTCTGCCGGGAGGGTGTTCTGAATGGCTTCACCTTCGCCTAGATCGGGCAGCTCCGCTTCCTGATAGGTGCCCTGGATATGCTGCACCGCTTCATGGAGCTGGTCGGCAAGGGAAATGTCCTCCAGCGGCTCCACAGTGTAATCCATGCCATGAGCAGTGCTTTCGGAGCTGTTTCTGCCAATAACCATTTCCGGGTGGACGAGGAAATAGCTGTTGATAGCGTAGCCTTCCTCTGTCTGCCCCAGATGCACCCAGTCCGGGTCAATCTCAATGGGACGATCCCGCTTTTGCAGGAAGATAATGTCCGACACCACTTCCGTTCCGGCGTTAGCTTTGAAAGCGGTGTTTGGAAGCCGGATGGCACCCAGCAGATCGGCTCTCTGGGCAAGATACCGGCGCACGGTGGAATCCTTGGCATCCAGGGTATAGCGGCTGGTGACGAAAGCTACCACGCCGCCGGGACGAACCTGATCCAGTGCCTTTGCGAAAAAGTAGTTGTGGATGTTGAAGCCCAGCTTGTTATAGGCGGGATCATTGACCTTGTACTGACCAAAGGGGACATTGCCCACAGCAAGGTCAAAGAAGTCCCGACGGTCCGTGGTTTCAAAGCCTGCCACGGTGATATTTGCCTTGGGATAGAGCTGTTTTGCAATCCGTCCGGTGACGGAATCCAGCTCCACACCGTACAGGCGGCTGTTTCGCATTGCCTCCGGGAGCATACCGAAGAAGTTGCCCACACCCATGGACGGCTCCAAAATGTTGCCAGTCTGGAAGCCCATATTTCCCACGGCTTCATAGATTGCCCGGATGACCGTGGGGCTGGTGTAGTGGGCGTTGAGGGTGGATGCACGGGCGGCTTCATATTCTGCCGGGGTAAGGGCGTTTTTTAGCTCCTGATACTCGGAAGCCCAGCCGGATTTGCTGTCATCAAAGGCATCCGGCAGACCGCCCCAGCCCACATACCGGGATAAAATCTCCTGCTCCTCTTTTGTTGCCTGTCTGCCCTCGGATTCAATGGTTTTCA
>JALFXH010000134.1 GCA_022786965.1 Clostridiales bacterium | reverse complement strand
CGAGGTCGGAAGAGGTTCCTACCATTTCGCCGAAACGTTGAAGAAGGATTTATGCTTTACCGCCCTCTTCCGCCCCAGTGTGCGCACTGGGGCACCTTCCCCAAAGGGGAAGGCTTTGTTCCGCTAAATTCTCCTTTATCTGACGAGTGCTTACGGCTTTATGTGGTGGAACCCTGCTTTTTTCAATAATCTTTTATTGATTATTGAAAAATATATGGTATAATTAAAATGTATAGTTATGTGCCTTCGGGCATTTCTTTTTGAAAATCATTTTGAAGATATTAAGGAGTAGAAAATGATCACAGTATCCAACCTCGGTATGCAGTTCGGCGGTCAGTGGCTGTTCCAGCATGTGGATTTGCAGTTCCTGCCCGGCAACTGCTATGGCATCATCGGCGCCAATGGCGCAGGCAAGTCCACCTTCCTGCGGATTTTGACCGGCGAGCTGGAATCCACCAACGGTTCCATTTCCATTGACCCCACCAAGCGGGTCTCCGTTCTGAAGCAGAACCAGAACGCCTACGACGAGTACACCGTCCTCGACACCGTCATCATGGGCAACCAGCACCTGTATGACGTGATGAAGGAGAAGGATGCCATCTACGAAAAGCCCGACTTCTCCGATGAGGACGGCCTGCGGGCCGCTGACCTGGAAGCGGAGTTTGCCGAGCTTGGCGGCTGGGAAGCGGAGTCCGATGCCTCCCGTCTGCTGCAGGGTCTGGGCATCGGCACGGAGCTGCACTATGACATGATGGCGGACACCGACCCCAGATTGAAGGTGAAGGTCTTGCTGGCGCAGGCATTGTTCGGCAATCCTGATATCATCATGCTGGACGAGCCTACCAACAACCTGGACATCGAGGCCATCAACTGGCTGGAGGACTTCCTGCTGGACTTCCCCGGCATGGTCATCGCAGTGTCCCACGACCGCCACTTCCTGAACACCGTCTGCACCCACACCGTGGATATCGATTACGGCAAGATCAAGATGTATGTGGGCAACTACGACTTCTGGTACGAGTCCTCCCAGATGGTGCAGGCCATGCTGCGCAACAAGAACAAGAAGAATCAGGAGAAAATTGAGGAACTCCAGCTGTTCATTCAGCGTTTCTCCGCCAACAAATCTAAGGCCAAGCAGGCAACCGCCCGCCGGAAGCTCCTGGACAAGCTGACCGTGGAGGAAATGCCCTGCTCCACCCGCCGCTATCCCTTCGTGGGCTTTACCCAGGAGCGGGAGCTGGGCAAGGACGTGCTCACCGTCAAGGACGTGTCCCTGACTGTGGACGGCGTGAAGCTGCTGGACAAGGTCTATTTCTCCGTGAACCGCACCGACAAGATCGCCTTCGTGGGTGAAAACGAGCTGGCCCAGACCGCCCTGTTCAAGATTCTCATGGGCGAATTGGAGCCGGACGAGGGCAGCGTCAAGTGGGGCGTGTCCACCATTCGCTCTTACCTGCCCAAGGATAATACCCCTTACTTTGAGGGGAATACCATGGAGCTGGTGGACTGGCTGCGGCAATACTCCGCCAAGAAGGATGACGTGTACCTCCGGGGCTTCCTGGGCCGGATGCTGTTCAGTAACGAGGATGTGTTCAAGCCCGTGAACGTCCTGTCCGGCGGCGAGAAGGTTCGCTGTATGCTGAGCAAGATGATGCTGTCCGGTGCCAACGTGGTGCTGCTGGACCAGCCCACCAACCACCTGGACATGGAGTCCATTCAGGCAGTGAATAAGGGTCTGGAAGCCTTCCCCGGCGTGGTGCTGCTTGCTTCCCACGACCACGAAATGCTGACCTCCACCTGTAACCGGGTCATTGCCTTCCAGCCCGACGGCACCATCATCGACAAGTACGGCACTTATGACGATTACCTTGCCTGGATGGCGGAACAGAAGGAGAAAGCGTAATCATGGAAAAAATTCTTGACATTATCACGGCGAAAATGCAGCAGGCCTTTGCCGATGCCGGGTACGATGCTTCCTTTGGACGGGTGACGGTTTCCAACCGGCCCGACCTGTGCGAGTACCAGTGCAACGGCGCCCTGTCCGCCGCCAAACAGTATAAGTGTGCCCCCATCAAAATTGCCCAGGCGGTGGTGGAGAAGCTGAACGCTGAGGACTATTCTCTGGTGGAGGCCGTCATGCCCGGCTTCATCAATTTGAAGCTGTCCGACCATTTTTTGCAGGCGTATCTGGAAGAAATGCGCACCGCCGGGGACTTTGGCATTACCAAGGAGGGCGCGGGGAAGACCATCGTGGTGGACTACGGCGGCCCCAACGTTGCCAAGCCCCTGCACATCGGCCACCTGCGCTCCGCCATCATCGGCGAGAGCCTGAAGCGGCTGTACAAGTTCTTCGGCTACCACACCATTGGCGACATCCATCTGGGTGACTGGGGCCTGCAAATGGGCCTGATTATCGCGGAGTTGCAGGAGCGTCAGCCTGACCTGTGCTATTTCGACGAAACCTACACCGGGGAGTACCCGGAGGAAGCCCCTTTCACCATTTCCGAGTTGGAGGAAATTTACCCCGCCGCTTCCGCCAAGAAAAAAGTCAATGAGGTTTTTGCGGAAAAGGCCCACACGGCTACCTACGAATTGCAGCAGGGCCGCCGGGGCTATCGGGCCATCTGGAAGCACATCATGAAGCTGTCCGTGGCGGACATGACCCGGATTTACAATTCTCTGGACGTGCACTTTGAGTCTTGGCTGGGCGAAAGCGACGCCGACCCCTTCATCCCCGACATGATTGCCGACTTCAAGGCCAAGGGCCTTGCGGTGGAGAGCGAGGGAGCCTGGGTCATTCCCGTTGCCGAGGAAACCGACAAAAAGGAGGTTCCCCCCTGCATTCTGGTGAAGTCCGACGGCTCCGCCATCTACGCCACCACCGACCTTGCCACCATGGTGCAGCGGATGCGGGATTTTAAGCCCAACAAAATCCTCTACGTCACCGACAAGCGGCAGGCCCTGCACTTTGAGCAGGTGTTCCGGGCCGCCAGAAAGGGCGGCATCATCCCGGAGAATGTGGAGCTGGAACACCTGGGCTTCGGCACCATGAACGGCAGGGACGGCAAGCCCTTCAAGACCCGGGACGGCGGCGTCATGCGCTTAGAGCAGCTGATCGGCGACATGACCGCGTTTGTCCGGGCCAAGGTGGTGGAGAACCAGATTGCGGAGGACGCTGCTGTTGACGAAACGACGGCGAAAATTGCCCTTGCGGCTCTGAAATACGGCGATCTTTCCAACCAGCCCACCAAGGACTATGTGTTCGATATGGACAGGTTCGCCGCCTTCGAGGGCAACACCGGCCCCTATATCCTGTATACCATCGTGCGGATTAAATCCATTCTCAGCCGCTACGGCGCGTGGGAGAGCCTGCCCATTCAGGCCCCGGCCAACCCCTGCGCCAAGGATCTGATGCTGGCCGTCACCAAGTTCGGCCCCGCACTGGAAAGCGCCCTGCATTCCTCCGCGCCGAACCTGATTTGTGCCTACATCTACGAGCTGGCAGGCTGCGTCAACAAGTTCTACCACGAGACCCCCATCCTCAAGGAGGAGGACGAAGCGGTCAAGGCGGGTCACATCGCCCTCATCGGCCTTGCGAAAAACGTGCTGGAAACCAGCATCGGCCTGCTGGGCTTCAGTGCGCCGGAGAAAATGTAAGGCGACAGGGCCGCCAGCCAATGCGTTACGAACGCGGGTGATCAATTTGCATCCTTTGGGCCCCTCGACCAGAATCGCTCGGTAATGAGGTAAATTCCCCTTTCGCTGATTAAGGCAATATGTCATTGCGAGCCAGTGTGCACACTGGCGTGGCAATCCGTATTCCATTTTGCACTCTGATGACGCATTTTCCAAAAAGGGGGAACGGATTGCCACGTCGGGCTTCGCCCTCCTCGCAATGACATATTACTCCGCCAACTTTTAGCGGATGAAATCGTAACAGCGATAAAGCAACGTCCCCGTTTGCGTCAGGCAAACGGGGACGAACGTTATTTATTTCCCGGGCTTGAAGGAATCCTTCAAGCTGACGCTGCGGTTGAACACCAGATGGTCAGGGCTGGAATCCTTGCTGTCGGGGCAAAAGTAGCCCAGACGCATGAACTGGAAGCTCATGGGGGCCTTGGCGTCCTTCAAAGAGGCCTCTACCTTGCAGCCGGTGAGCACTTCCAGAGAGTTGGGATTCAGGCAGGCCAGGAAATCCTTTCCGGCGGCGTCGGGGTCGGGGTCGTCAAAGAGGTTGTCGTACTGGCGGACTTCCGCGTCCACGGCAGTTTCGGCATCCACCCAGTGGATGGTCGCGCCCTTGACCTTCCGTCCGTCGGCGGGGTCGCCGCCGCGAGACTCGGGGTCGTAGGTGGCGAGAACCTCCACAACGTTTCCGTTTTCGTCGGTAACGCAGCCGGTACACTTGATGAGGTAAGCGCCCTTCAAGCGGCACTCGGGGCCGTCGGGGTACAAGCGCTTATACTTGGGAATGGGCTGGGCCAGGAAGTCGTCGGCCTCAATCCACAGATTCCGGGAAAAGGTGACCTCCCGGGTGCCGTCCTCGGGACGGTTGGGGTTATTCTCCACGGTGACGGTTTCGGACTGGCCCTCGGGATAGTTGGTGATGGTCAGCTTCACGGGCTTCAGCACCGCCATAACCCGCTGGGCAGTTTCGTTCAGGTCTTCCCGCAGGCAGAACTCAAGGAATGCGTAGGGAATGGTGTTGGGGCTTTTCGCCACGCCCACCCGCTCGCAGAAATTGCGGATGGAAAGCGGCGTGTAGCCTCTCCGGCGCAGACCGCACAGGGTGGGCATCCGGGGATCGTCCCAGCCGGAGACGTAGCCGTTTTCCACCAGCGCCCGGAGCTTGCGCTTACTGAGCACAGTGTGGTCGATGCCCAGACGGGCAAACTCGATCTGCCGGGGGTGGTGGGGCACGGACACATTTTCGACGACCCAGTTGTACAGGGGCCGGTGGTTCTCAAATTCCAGAGAGCACAGGGAGTGGGTGATGCCCTCCAGCGCGTCCTGAATGGGGTGGGCAAAGTCGTACATGGGGTAGATGCACCACTTGTCTCCCTGGCGGTGGTGGTGCATATGGCGAATCCGATAAATCACCGGGTCGCGCATATTGAAGTTGCCGGAGGCCAGATCAATCTTGGCCCGGAGGGTATACTTGTTGTCCTCAAACTCCCCGGCCCGCATCCGGGCGAACAGATCAAGGCTTTCCTCGATGGGACGATCCCGGTAGGGGGAGATGGCGGGGGTGTTCAGGTCGCCCCGGTACTCCTTGAACTGCTCGGGGGTCAGCTCGCAGACGTAGGCCAGTCCCTTTTTGATCAGCTCCACGGCGAACTCGTAGTCCTTCTCGAAATAGTCGGAGCCATAGAAGAACCGATCGCCCCAGTCGAAGCCCAGCCAGTGGATATCCTCCTTGATGGCCTCCACGAACTCCACATCCTCCTTGGTGGGGTTGGTGTCGTCCATGCGCAGGTTGCACAGGCCGCCGTATTTTTCCGCAGTGCCGAAGTCGATGCACAGGGCCTTGCAGTGGCCGATGTGCAGGTAGCCGTTGGGCTCCGGCGGGAACCGGGTGTGCACGGTCTGGCCCGCGTACTGACCGCCCTCGGCAATGTCCTCATCAATAAAGGCATGGATAAAATTTTTGCTCTCGGTAATTTCAGCCATATCCAAACATCCTCTCTTTGGTTTTCCAATCATGAGCCATTATACCCCATTGCAGGGAAATTTGCAACATTGATTCGTGCCAGAATCGATGGTTTGTTGCAAGGCGGTTGTGTGAAAATTGTACAGCGGGGTCTGGTGTGTGAAAAATCGGAAAACAAATTAAGAATTCTTAAAATTATGGTTGTCATTTCGGCTATCTTATATTAAAATAGGAAAGGATATGAAAACGAGAGAAGGAGCGTGGATAGCTTTGTCGACAATAAAATACCGGCGTATCCTGCTGAAGCTCAGCGGAGAAGCGCTGGGTGAGGGTATTTCTGAGAATGTGGCGGTGGGTCTGGATTTTGCCAAGATCCATTCCGTGTGTGAGGTCATCCGTCAGTGTCACGATCTGGGCGTGCAGATCGGTCTGGTCATCGGCGGCGGCAACTTCTGGCGTGGTGTGAAAAATGGCAGCGGGAAAATGCAGCGTTCCCACGGCGACGCCATGGGTATGCTGGCCACCGTCATGAACGCCATTGCTGTGGCGGACGTGTTGGAGCAGCACGGCATGGACGCGCGGGTACTGACCGCTGTGGAAATGAACAAGTTCGCCGAGTACTTCACCCGGGATACTGCTGACCGCTACTTAAATGAGGGGAAGGTGGTCATCTTTGCCGCCGGCACCGGCAACCCCTATTTCTCCACCGACACCGGCGCGGTGCTCCGGGGTGTGGAAATCGAGGCGGACGCGGTGCTGATGGCGAAAAATATCGATGCCATCTACTCCGCCGACCCCCGCACAAACCCGGACGCGGTGCGCTACAGCCATCTGACCTACGACAAGGTCCTTGCCGACCACCTGAAGGCCACCGACAGCACCGCCATGACCCTGGCCATGGACAACGATATGCCCATGGTGTGCTTCGCCCTGAATCCCCCCGAAAATATCCTCCGCGTGGTTCGCGGAGAGACCATCGGCACTACTGTAACTGTTAAGGAGGACTAAGCAATGAGCGTAGATTTCAAGGAATACGGAAGAAGAATGGACAAGACCCTGGAGCATCTGGAGGATGACTTCGGCGCCGTTCGCGCGGGCCGCGCCAACGCCAAGGTTCTGGACCGCATCACCGTGCAGTATTATGGCAGTGAGACCCCTCTGAACGGTGTGGCTACCATTTCCACCCCCGACGCCCGGACGCTGATCATTCAGCCCTGGGACAATAAGCTCCTGAAGGACATCCAGAAGGCCATTCAGACTTCCGATCTGGGCATCAATCCTCAGAACGACGGCAAGGTCATCCGGCTGGTGTTCCCCCAGCTGACGGAGGAGCGCCGTAAGGATCTGGCCAAGCAGGTCAAGAAGTACGCTGAGGACGCCAAGGTTGCCATGCGCAACATCCGCCGGGACGGTATGGACTATGTGAAGAAGCTGAAGAAGAACAGCGAGATCACCGAGGACGACCAGAAGAAGGCGGAGAAGGACCTGCAGGATTTGCTGGATAAGAACATCAAGCGGGTGGACGCCGCTCTGGCAGCCAAGGAAAAGGAACTGATGTCTCTCTGATTTTCCAGTCGTTGGGGGCGCAAAGCGCTCCCAACGAACGCATATTATGATTTAGAAAGAGGTGCTCGTTTTGGCACTTTCGGAGAAACCCAAACCACCCCGGCACATTGCCATCATCATGGATGGCAACGGTCGCTGGGCGAAACAGCGGGGTCTGCCCCGTACCGCCGGTCACGCCGCGGGGGCGGAAGCCTTCCGGCGCATCGCCAACTACTGCCGCGAACTGGGTGTGGAGTATCTGACGGTCTACGCCTTCTCCACGGAGAACTGGAAGCGTTCCGCCGATGAAGTGGCGGGCATCATGAAGCTGCTGCGCCGGTATCTGGAGGAAGCCCTGCGAGATATGGAGAAAAACCGGGTTCGCTTCTGCTTCTTCGGCGACCTGAGTAAGCTCAGCCCGGAGCTGCAGGCCCTGTGCGACCGGGCCCAGAAACAGAGTGAGGATTACGATGTACGGGTGAATTTCTGCCTGAATTACGGTGGACGGGACGAGATCGTCCGGGCAGCACAGCGGTTTGCCCGGGACGCGGCGGACGGGAAATGCCGGCCCGAGGAGCTGACCGAGGAAGACTTTTCCTCCTACCTGTACTCCGCGGGAGTACCCGACCCGGAGCTGATCATCCGGCCCTCCGGGGAAAAGCGCACCAGCAATTTCCTGCTGTGGCAGTCCGCCTACTCGGAATATGTGTTTATGAATGTATTGTGGCCCGATTTTTCTCCGGCGGATCTGGATGCGGCCATTGAGGAATATCATCGGCGCAACCGCCGCTTTGGAGGAGTATAAAGAGATATGAAGACTCGCATAATCGCGGCGGCGGTACTGGTGCCGGTGCTGTTCCTGATCGTTCTGGTTGCCCCGGAAAGCGCGGCGGCGGCAATTCTCGGTGTTCTGCTTGCCATTGCCTCCTATGAGCTTCTGTACCGCACGGGGCTTATCAAACAGCCCCGGCTGGTCATCTACTCCTCCATCATGGCCTTTGCCCTGTCCATGTGGAGCTACTTTGGGGCTGTGCGGGCCTATTTCGTGCTGATGCTTATGGTTTATACCATGCTGCTGTTTGCCGAAATGATGCTCGATCACATCAAGATCCGCTTTGAGCTCATCGGTATGTGCTTTGTTTCCGGCGTTATCATTCCGTACCTTCTGACGGCGCTGATCCGGATTCTGACCATGGACATTGGACGCTATGTGATCCTGATTCCCTTCATCGTGGCCTTCATGAATGATGCCGGGGCCTACTTTGCCGGTCTGCGGTTCGGCAAGCACAAGCTGGCTCCTGTGGTCAGCCCCAACAAGACCATCGAGGGTGTCTTCGGCGGTCTGGCGGGGGCTACCATCGGTATGCTGATCTACACCATCATTCTGGACCTGCCGTTAAAGCTGGATGTGAATTACGGCGTTGCCCTGCTGTACGGAATTGTCGGCTCCGCTGTGGGCACCTTCGGCGATCTGTGCTTCTCCATCATCAAGCGCCAGACCGGCATCAAGGATTACGGAAACCTGATTCCCGGTCACGGCGGCGTGCTGGACCGGTTCGATTCTCTGACCATGGTGGCTCCTCTGATGGAGGCGCTGCTGCTGATCCTGCCGCTGATCCGGCTGTAAAGGGGATACTTAACAATGGTAAAATGCGTCAGTATTCTTGGCTCTACCGGCTCCATCGGCCGACAGAGCCTGGACATTATCAGCCGCCTGCCGGAAATCAAGGTGGCGGCTTTAACTGCGGGCGGAAGCGTTCAGCGGATGGCGGAGCAGTGCCGGGAGTTTAGGCCTCAGCTGGCCGTCATGGCCACGGAAGCCGCGGCAAAAGCGTTATCCCAGGAGATTAGTGACCTGCCTATCCGGGTAAACTGGGGAGAGGAGGGGCTTTTGGAAGCCGCGTCCCTGCCGGAAGCGGACTGCGTGATCACCGCCGTGGTGGGCATGGTGGGTTTGAAGCCCACGCTGGCTGCCATCCGGGCCGGCAAGCGCATCGGCCTTGCCAACAAGGAGACCCTGGTCTGCGCCGGGGAGCTGGTGATGGCGGAAGCGGAAAAGTACCACGCGGAGATCATTCCCGTGGACTCCGAGCACTCCGCGATTTTCCAGTGCCTCATGGGATGCGGTGACAGAAGGGAAGTCAAGCGGCTGATTCTGACCTGTTCCGGCGGACCCTTCTTCGGACGGAGCCGTGAGGAGCTGAAAACCGTGACCCAGGCAGACGCCCTGAAGCACCCCAACTGGAAAATGGGCGCGAAAATCACCATCGACTGTGCCACCCTGATGAATAAGGGCCTGGAAGTCATTGAGGCCATGCGGCTGTATCGGATGCCGCTGGAAAAAGTGGACGTGGTGATTCACCGGCAGAGCGTGGTGCACTCCATGGTGGAGTTTACCGACGGGGCGGTGATGGCCCAGCTGGGCACCCCGGATATGCGCCTGCCCATTCAGCTGGCCCTGACCTACCCGGAACGGATCCCCTGCCCTGTGGAGCCGCTGGATTTGCTGACCTGCGGCCCTCTGACGTTCTCGAAACCCGACATGGAGAATTTCCCCTGTCTGGCGCTGGCCTACGACTGCGCGAAAAAGGGCGGCACCGCCTGTCCCGCCATGAACGGCGCCAACGAGGAAGCGGTGGCCATGTTCCTCAGAGACGAGATCGGCTTCTATGATATTTACGAATTGGTTTCTCGGGCGGTGGAGACGGTGCCCTTCCTCCCCAATCCCACTCTGGAGGAAATTCTGGAGGCAGACCGTCGGGCCAGAGCCGCGGTCAGAGCATTATCCCACAAATAAGCGAGGCATTCTATGAGCGTTCTTTTTGCGATTATCCTGTTCAGTCTGCTGATTTTTGTACACGAGCTGGGACATTTCGTCGCGGCAAAGCTGTCCGGGGTGCAGGTCAACGAGTTTTCCGTGTTTATGGGGCCGGCCCTGTGGTCAAAGCAGGTGGGGGAGACCCTGTATTCCATCCGCTTGATTCCCATTGGCGGCTACTGCGCCATGGAGGGCGAGGACGGCGGCAGCGACAATCCCCGTGCCTTTGACAAGGCGGCCTGGTGGAAACGGCTGATCATTCTGGTGGCGGGCGCCGCGGTGAATTTCCTGGTGGGTGTGCTGCTGATGATGGCGGTTTATCTGCCGGTGAAGCAGGCGGTGGTGCCGGTGATCAGCAGCTTTGAAAGCTACTGTACCATAAACGGCCCCGGAGGCTTGCAGGTGGGCGACCAGATTGTGGAGGTGGATGGGGAAAAAATCTACGTCCAGTCGGATATGTCCCTGATTCTGCAGCTGAACCCGGGGGAAGTCCACAATCTGGTGGTGCAGCGGGATGGCAGAAAGGTGACGCTTTCCGATTTTCGTATGCAGACCCATGAGGTCACCGACGCGGACGGCAATACCCGGCAGCTTTACGGCATGAACTTCACCGTTGAGAATCTGAACCTGGCCGGCAGAGTGAATTATGCCTGGAATCAGAGCATGGACGCTGTGCGGATGGTTCGCCTGAGCCTGCAAATGCTGGTGAAGGGGCAGGTGGGTCTGCGGGATATGTCCGGGCCGGTGGGAATTGTGCAGCAGATGTCCATTGTGGCGGACAGCTCCCCTACAAGGCAGGCCGCGATGATGAATATGCTCTATTTCGGCGGTTTTATCGCCATCAACCTGGCGGTGATGAACCTGCTGCCCATTCCTGCGCTGGACGGCGGACGGGTGGTGGGGGTGCTCATCACCGCGGCAGTGGAAGCTGTGACGAAGAAAAAGATTAACCCCAAATACGAAGGGTATCTCCACGGCGCGGGCATGATTGCCCTGCTGGGCCTCATGGCGCTGATCATGTTCAAGGATATTTTTGTGCTGATTCGAGGATAGATTTATGACAAGACAGATAAAGGTAGGCGGAATTCCCATGGGCGGCGGCGCCCCGGTGGTAATTCAGTCCATGCTCAACACCAAGACCACAGATGTGGAGGAGAGCCTCCGGCAGATTCGCCAGCTGGCCTCCGCCGGCTGTCAGATCGCCCGGCTGGCAGTGCCCAATATGGAAGCCACCCGGGGCTTTGCGGAAATCTGCAAAGAAAGCCCCCTGCCGCTGGTTGCGGACATTCACTTTGACTATAAGCTGGCCATTGCGGCTGCCGAGGGCGGCGCCAGCAAAATCCGCATCAACCCCGGCAACATCGGCGGGGAGGACCGGGTGAAGGCCGTGGTGGAGGTGTGTAAAGACAAGCACATCCCCATCCGCATTGGCGTCAACGGCGGCAGCCTTGACAAGCGTCTGCTGGAAAAGTACGGTCATCCCACGGCGGAAGCCCTGGTGGAAAGCGCTTTTGAACACTTGGAGCTGCTGGAAAAGCAGGGCTTCTACGACACCTGCGTATCCATGAAGTCCTCCACCGTGCCCACCATGGTGGCCGCGGCCCGGCTGTTCCGCTCCAAATGCGACTATCCCATCCACATCGGCGTGACGGAGACCGGCCCCGTGAAGCAGGGCCTCATCAAGTCCGCCATGGGCATCGGCGCACTGCTCTTAGACGGCATCGGAGACACCATCCGGGTGAGCCTGACGGATGATCCGGTGCAGGAGGTCTACGCCGCCAAGGACATTCTGAAAGCCGCCGGACTGCGCAAGGAGGGCGTGAATATCGTCTCCTGCCCCACCTGCGGACGGACCCGCATCGACCTCATCGGCCTCGTGAACCGGGTGGATGAAGCTCTGCGGGAGTGCAAAAAGCCCATCACCGTGGCGGTCATGGGCTGCGTGGTCAACGGCCCCGGCGAAGCACGGGAAGCCGACATCGGCATTGCCGGCGGCGACGGCTGGGGCATGATCTTCGAGAAGGGGGAGCAGGTGGAAAAGCTTCCCTATGACGAGCTGCTGCCCGCCCTGCTGAAACGAATCGAAGCACTGTAAGATACTTATGGAAAAAGTCTATTTATTTCAAATGTTTCCCGACTATGAGCCGCCTGAGGCGCTACACGCAGCGCTTTCTCAGGCGGCCATCGCCGCTGCGGACATTTCTGCCGAGGATCGATCCGTCCAAGTGGTGGTGCATTCTGAACACTACATCCCCCAGCGGCTGATGGATCAGGCGGCGAAGGAAATTGCCGCCCTCTACGGCTTGCGGCGGATGGAATTGACCGCCACCCACCCGGCTGACCAGCTGACGAACATCGAGCCTGAGGAACTGATGAACCTCTTTGTCCAGCGGGATTCCATGGCCCGGGGTTCTCTGGCCGGGGCAAAATGGGACTGGGAGGGGGAGCATCTGACCATCCATCTGGTTGCCAACGGCAAGGACGCGCTCATGGAGCAGGTGCCTTCCGTGCAGCAGGTGCTCCGGGAGCGGTTTGCGGTGCCTGTGACCATCTCCATTGAGACCGGCGCGGCGCTGGAAGGAAAAGCCCTGTTTGACGCCATGGAAACCATGCGGGGCCAGATGATGAAAAATCTGCCCGCCGCCTCCGCTGCCAAACGGGAGGAAAAGGCCGCAGCCTCCGCCGCCCCCAGCGAGACCTTCTACGGTAAGCCCTTCAAAGGAAACGCTGTTCCAATGAAGGATCTCAGTATGGACATGGGCACGGTGATTGTGGAGGGAAAGGTATTTGCCATCGACCACAAGGAGCTGAAAAAGCGCAACGCCTATGTGGTGAAGTTCGACATGACCGACAACACCAATTCCGTGCGTATTAGCAAATTTATGGAGGCAAACGAGGCAAAACCGATCCTGGAAAATGTGAATATCGGCTCTGTACTGCGGGTGCAGGGAAAGCTCATCGAGGACCGTTTTGAGAACGAAATGGTGCTCAAGCCCTACGCCATGCAGCCCGGCAGCCTTCCCAAGCGAAAGGACACCGCGGAAGGGATGAAGCGGGTGGAGCTGCACCTGCACACCACCATGTCCAACATGGACGCCCTGACCCCCACGGATGCCGCCATCAAGCAGGCCGCGGCCTGGGGCCACCGGGCCATCGCCATCACCGACCACGGCTGCTGCCAATCCTTCACCGACGCTCTGCACACCGTGGAGGGCCGCAAGCCCCCCAAGGTGGCGGGCACCGATGAGACCATCAAAATTCTCTACGGCTGCGAAGGATATTATGTTAACGATGTAGATGACCGCATCGTGGTACACGGCAATCAGGACATGACCTTCCATGACGAGTTCGTGGCCTTCGATCTGGAAACCACCGGCCTTTCCTCCAAAACCGACAGAATCATTGAAATCGGCGCGGTGATCCTGAAAGATGGGCAGGAAATTGACCGGTTCCAGACCTTCGTTGACCCGGAGCGGCATCTGGAACGGAAAATTGTGGAACTCACCGGAATTACGGAAGAAATGCTGGTGGGCGCGCCGAAAATTGAAGAGGTTCTCCCGAAATTCCTGGACTTTATCGGCGACCGGGTGCTGGTTGCCCACAATTCGGACTTTGATACCGGTTTCATCCGGGCGGAGTGTGAGCGGCAGGGCTTTGACTACAAGTATACCGCCGCCGATACCCTGATTTTGTCCCAGAACCTTCTGCGGCACCTGAATAAATTCAAGCTGGACATCGTGTCCAACGCTCTGAACCTGCCGGAATTCAACCACCACCGGGCCGGGGACGATGCCATGACCTGCGGCCTGATTATGACCAAACTCATGCAGATGCTGGAGGAGGAGCACGACATCCACACCCTGCAGACCATCAACCCCGCCATGGTGGGTCTGCGCTCCGGCGGACGCATCACCGACCGGCAGGCCCGACATATCATTCTGTTCGCCAAGAATCAGGTAGGTCTGCGAAATCTCTACCATCTGATTTCCAATTCCAATCTCAAGCACTTCCGCCGGGTGCCCAGAATTCCGAAGTCGGAATTGCTGGAAATGCGGGAGGGCCTGATCATCGGCTCCGCCTGTGAGGCCGGTGAATTGTTCCAGGCCATGCTGGACGGCAAGAGCCATGACGAATTAAAGCGAATCGCCTCCTTCTACGACTTTTTGGAGGTCCAGCCCCTGGCCAACAACCGCTTCATGCTGGAGAACGAGAAGTACGCTGCGAAAACCGACGAGGATTTGCAGGATTACAACCGGAAGATTATCCAGTTGGGCGAGGAATTGGGAAAAATGGTGGTTGCCACCGGTGACGTCCACTTCCTGAACCCGGAGGACGAAGTGTTCCGCCACATTCTGCTGGCTACCAAGGGCTTTGACGACGCGGACAAGCCCATGCCCCTGTACTTCCGCACCACCGACGATATGTTGGCGGAATTTTCCTATCTGGGGGAGGAAAAGGCCTACGAAATTGTGGTGGAGAATCCCAATAAGATCGCCGATATGTGCGAAACCATGCGCCCCGTGCCCCACAACCTGTTCGCGCCGAAAATCGAGAATTCGGTAGAGGATTTGAAAAATCTGGTGTATGGAAAATTCCACCGGCTCTACGGCGACAATCCGCCGGAGGTGTTCACCAAGCGCGTGGAGACAGAGCTTCACGACATCATCTCCTGCCACTACGACGTGATCTATATGTCGGCCCAGAAATTGGTGCAGAATTCCCTGGAAAACGGCTATCTGGTTGGCTCCCGTGGCTCTGTGGGTTCCTCGATTGTTGCCTATATGTCCGGCATCACGGAGGTCAACTCCTTCCAGCCTCACTACCGCTGCCCCAATCCGGCGTGCAAGTACACCGAACTGAATGTGCCGGAGGGCTACAACTGCGGCGCGGACCTGCCCGACGCGGTGTGCCCCAAGTGCGGCACGAAAATGGAAAAGGACGGCTTCAACATCCCCTTCGAGACCTTCCTGGGCTTCGGCGGCGATAAGGTGCCGGATATCGACCTGAACTTCTCCGGTGAGTACCAGTCCAAGGCCCACGCCTACTGTATCTCCATGTTCGGCTCCTCCCATGTGTTCCGGGCGGGCACCATCGGCACCGTGGCGGAGAAAACCGCCTTCGGCTACGTCAAGAAATACCTGTCGGAGCGTGGAAAAACCGCAAGCCGAGCTGAGGAAGCCCGGCTTGCCACCGGCTGCGTAGGCGTGCGCCGCACCACGGGCCAGCACCCCGGCGGCCTGGTGGTCATCCCCCAGGAGAACGAAATCTGGGACTTCTGCCCGGTGCAGCACCCGGCGGACGACCCCAACTCCGACCAGATCACCACCCATTTTGAGTACCACTCCATGGAGGAAAACCTCCTGAAGCTGGATATGCTGGGCCACGATGACCCCACCATGATCCGCATGATGGAGGATATGACCGGGGTGGACGCCAAGACCATCCCCCTGGACGACAAGGACACCATGTCCATTTTCACCTCCTCCAAGGTCTTAGGCTATGAGGATGACCCCATTCTCGGCCCCACCGGCGCGGTAGCCATTCCGGAATTTAACACCCGCTTCACCCGTGGCATGCTGATGGACACTATGCCCACCAGGTTCGATACGCTGGTACGTCTGTCCGGCTTCTCCCACGGCACTGACGTGTGGCTGGGCAACGCTAAGGATTTGATTACCTCCAAAACCGCAACGGTTGACTCCACCATCGGCTGCCGTGACGACATTATGATCTACCTGATTTCCTGCGGAATGCCGGAGAAACGGTCGTTTAAGATCATGGAAGCAGTCCGAAAGGGCAGAGGACTGCCCGAGGGCGCAGAGGAAGAGATGATTGCGGCAGGCGTGCCGGACTGGTACATCGGCTCCTGCAAGAAGATAAAGTACCTGTTCCCCAAGGCCCACGCTGTTGCCTACGTTATGATGGCCTTCCGCATCGCGTGGTTTAAGGTGCACCACCCATTGCCCTTCTACGCGGCCTATTTCTACCGCCGCAGCCAGAAGGGCGGCTTTGACGCGGTGCTGATGACCGGCGGCAAGGAAGCGGTGATGGCGAACATCGAGGCCATCGACGGCAACGAGGAAGCCACAGCCAAGGATGAGGATCTGCTGACCACGCTGGAGGTGGTGTATGAATTCTACCTCCGGGGCTTCGAATTCGCCCCCATCAGCATTTACGACAGCCACGCCACGAAATTCCTTATCAAAGACGGCAAGCTCCTGCCGCCCTTTGTGGCGATTTCTGGTCTGGGCGAGAGCGCGGCCTGGGACCTGATGGAGGGCAGAAAGGGAAAGACCTTCCTGTCCATCGAGGAAGTGGCGGCGGCCTGCCCCAAGGTTTCCAAGACCCATATGCAGATGCTGAAAGAGGCGGGGGCCTTCGGCGACCTGCCGGATACCAGTCAGGTGAGTTTTTTTTGAATACGCAAATGTGCCGGAGGGATTCCCTCCGGCACAGCCATTATTTCTGTTCTTCTTTTCCGTAAATTGTCTCCTCGTAGAGCTTTTCTCCGAACAATTCACGCACTTTTACGGAGGTAACGGGTTCCGCCCCTAAGTACTCCTCCAGACACAGGCCGGAATCCTTCATATCCAGGGAGACCTCCGTGCCCACATAGCGGAAATGCCATGGCTCGTCAATGATGCCGGTGATGTCCTCCTTGTCCTCGGTGTAGCGCAGGATAAAGCCATAGTCCCAGCAGTGCTCTGTGAACCAGGGGATGGCCTCCTTGCCCAGCAGGTCCACCGCCAGCCCCAGATGGTGCTCGCTGGTGCCGGGGACGGCCACGGTTTCCAGGGCTTTGTCCCGGGCATCCCGGAATTCCAGCTTGTAGGTCTCCATGTGCTCCCGGGTGCGATACTCCAGAATGGCGGTCTGGGTGTAAAGCGTGCGATAGCCGGAATTAAACTCATATTCGATGTCGGCGGCGGTGCAGTCGTCCAGCATTCGCTGCAATGCGTCATAGCACAGCTGGGCCACCTGATGGTCGCCGGTCAGGGTCACCAGATTCGGCTCATACCAGTCCGGCACCGGATTCAGCCCATTGACCAGCACCACCTCGATGCCCTTGGGGGTGAAATAGTGGATTTGCCCCTCAATTTCCGTGGGGCCTGCCGCCATGGTGCCGTCCTCGCGGAAATAGAAGCGGTACTCTCCGGCCTGATACCAGCCCAGGGTCATGAGGCCGTTGTCCCCAAAGAGCCGCCAGCCCTCCTCCATTTCCAGCCAGCCCACGGCCATTTCGCCCTCCGGCAGGAAGTAGCGGCGGCCGGTTTCATCCTCCTGCCAGCCGGTCTGCATGGCGCCGTCTTCGCCGAAAAAGTAGAACTTCCCGTCGATTTCCGTCAGTCCCGTGGTTAGGAAGCCATCGGCAAAGAAATAGTAATCCTCGTCGATTTTGGTAAGGCCCATGGCAGCAATACCGTTTTCATCGAAGTAGCATCGCCCACCGTCAATCTCCTGCCAGCCCTTGAGCAGCGCGCCGTCCCGAAGATAATACCGCCCATCCTCCAGCCAGAGCCAGCCGGTGACCATGGCGCCATTGCCGCCGAAGTAGCAGGTGTCGCCGTCAATCTCCGCCCAGCCGGTGGTCATGACGCCGGAGCTGCCAAAATAGTATGTAACGCCGTCGATGGTCTGCCAGCCCAGCAACGGCGTGCCGTCCTCCCGGAAGCAGTACCGGCCCTCCGGAAGCTCCAGCCAGCCGGAGACGGGCTTTCCGTGAAAATCCTGATAATACCGGGTGCCGTCCTTTTCTGTCCATCCGCTGCGGTCAACGTTATTGTCGTACCAGTATAGCCCACCCACGATACAGCCGAGAATTGTGAGCAGGAGAATCAGCGGTATCAGCCGCTGGTGTTTTGTTTTCATGCTGTTCCTCCCAAGTGGAATGGAGTTTATTTTACCACGATTCGACACCAAATGCAAGGCGGCGGGCACCTCGAAAATGAAAACAATTCTTAAGAAAGAGATAGTGGATTTTTCGGAAAAATCTGCTATAATAGGGCCGTAGAGAATGATTTGGGAGGATTACCATGGCACAGCAGGAGAAGCTGAAAATACTCATTACCACGGATCTGTACACCACCAACACCAACGGCGTTGTCACCAGTGTGCAGAATTTGTTTGACGAACTCACCGCCAAGGGGCATGACGTTCGTATTTTGACAATTTCCGATTCCCTCCACTCCCACAAGGAGGGAGCGGTGTATTATATCCGTTCCGTACCCCTGGGGGCGGTGTATCCGGACCTTCGGATGCCCACCTCCTACCGCAACAAGCTGATTCAGGAGATCATCGACTGGAAGCCGGACATTGTCCACAGCCAGTGCGAGTTTTTCAGCTTCCAGTTCGCGGCGAGAATTTCGAGAATTACTGGCGCGCCCTTGGTGCACACCTATCATACGCTGTATGAGCAGTACCTGACCTCTTACTTTATCCCCAGCAAGCGTCTGGGCGATTTTCTTGCCAAGGTGCTGTCCCGGCAGCGGCTGCGCCACGTCAAAACCCTAGTGGCCCCCACCCAGAAGGTGGAGGACGCTCTGCAGGGCTATGGCCTGCGGGTGCCCATCAATGTGGTGCCCAGCGGGATTTCCCTGGAGCAGCACCATCAGCGTCTGTCCCACGAGGAGCGGATGAAGCGCCGCCGGGCGTTGGGTATTGCCGACGATGATCAGGTGCTATTGAATCTGGGCCGCCTGGGCGGCGAAAAAAACCTGGGCGAGTTGATTACGCTCTTTGCCGAGGCACGGCAGGAGAACGACAAGCTGAAATTCCTGATTGTGGGTGACGGCCCCGCGAGAGAGGACTTGGAGAAACAGGCGAAAAAGCTGGGTGTGGAAGACTATGTGATTTTCACCGGTATGGTGGAGCCTTCCGAGGTGCAGAACTACTACCAGCTGGGGGATGTCTTCGTCAGCGCGTCCACAAGTGAAACACAGGGCCTGACCTACATCGAGGCAGCGGCCAATGGTCTGCCTCTGCTGTGCCGGCAGGACGAGTGCCTGGACGAGGTGCTGGAGGAGGGCCAGAACGGCTACGAGTTTACCAGCGCGGAGGAATTCCTGGACGCCATCGACCATGTGATGCACGACCCTAAGTGGCGGGAGGACGCCTCCAAGCGCAGCGAGGAAATCGCCTCTGCTTTCGACAAGAAAAATTTTGGCGATGCCATCGAGAACATCTACGAATCGGTGCTGTAATTCTGTACGGCGGGGCGGAGAGCCCCGCCGTTTGCTGTCTCCGGCAGCGCTGCCGGCAGCCGCTCCAACAACCCGGGCAAGGCCAAGTATCTCCGCCGGGAACGTTTCGCTGGTTCCACGCGCCGTACCTTCTGTTGGTGGACTCTACCGGCACCGGCAAAGGCGGTGTCGGGTGAAGACGACGTGCCCGTTCCAATTGAAAAAAAGAGAATTGCTGCGGAAGAAAAAATACTTGACAGCTAATGAATATTAGCGTATACTGCAGCTAATGAAGGTTAGCTGAATGCGGGAGGTCGATTTCGTGCGTACCAAAGAACGAATTCTGCTGGAAGCCCTTCGGCTGTTTTCCAGGAAAGGGTACGACGCGGTGAGCGTGGAACAGATAGCGGATGCCGTGGGCATCAAAGCCCCGTCGCTGTACAAGCACTACAAGAGCAAACAGGATATTTTTGAGGCGATTTTTGAGGAAACCGCGAAACGGTATGGGGCATTCACGGATGCTATCTCCGTCCATCTGGGGGATGCCGGGCAGGATTTGCAGGTGTTCAGCGCCATCACGGCGGATGGCCTGGTGGAGAAGGTACGTTCTCTGATTTCCTACTCCCTCCACGATGAGTTTGTCAGCCAGTTCCGGCGGATGATGACCATTGAGCAGTTCCGCTCCCCGGAGCTGTCGGCGCTGTACTCCCATCGCTATGTGGAGCAGATACAGAATTACCACAAGGGACTGTTTCAGCGGATGATTGCCGCGGGGGTTTTGCGTGACGCGGATCCCGGACTTCTGGCCATGATGTACGACTGTCCCATTCTGGTTCTGCTGGGGGAATGTGACCGTCACCCGGAAAAGGAGCCGGAAATCATGGATGTGCTGGAACGGCATGTGCGGCTGTTCTACCAGACCTTCCATGTGGAATTCACGGAAGGAGGCGGCGGAGATGATTGAAGAAAGGCAGTGGGTATTCTGCCCCTGCTGCGGCGCGAAAACCCGGCTTCAGCTGGTCAGACAGACGGAGTTGCGGGCGTTTCCCTTATTCTGCCCCAAGTGCAGAAAGGAAACCATGATTAACGCCCGGCATTTCCGGGTGTCCGTGGCAGACCACAAAATAGAATTATAAGCCAGACGCATAAGACGCAGTGCTGAATGAAGAACCATTCAGTCGCTGCGTCTTTTTATTTTGAAGGGAGAATACATTATGAAACTGTACTTTGGAAACACGGTGACCACGATTACAACGCTTTTGATTATTGGTATGCTGGGCTATATCGGCTATTCCGCCGGGAACCGCAACGACATTGTCTACTGGGGACGGAGAAGTGCCTTCCTACTGTTATTTGGGCTGGCAATCTGCTGCTTCGCAGCGACCCGGGACGGTTTGGACAAAACCATCCAGTGTGCTATTGACGGAAGCTGTGCCCCCGGCCTTTTCCGGCTGGTCAGTGCGCCCACGGTGGTTGGCTGTATCGGCGCGGTACTGATCCTCATTGCCGCCGTAGCAACACCTATTGCGAAATCCCAGCGGATGCGGGAGGTTTGGTTCTACATCCTGTCCGGCGGCGCGGTGCTGAAAGTCCTGACTATTGAACTGACAAGAATGATTATGCGATAAAGCGGAAAGGACAAGATTATGATTCAGGCAATTGTTTACACATCAAACACCGGCAGTACCGAGCGGTACGCCAAACTGCTGGGACACGAGACGGACTTACCCGCCTATTCTCTGGAGGAAGCGAAGAAAACCCTGAAATGCGGAACGGAGATTATCTATCTGGGTTGGATTATGGCAGGCGGCATTCAGGGTTATGCGGATGCGGTCAGACGGTTTGAAATTCCCATGGTCTGCGCCGTGGGAATGGAGCCTGCCGGAAAGCAGCAGCGGGAGGTTCGGGAGAAAAACAACATCCCCGCCGAGGTAGAGTTGTTTACACTACAGGGCGGCTATCTGCCCCACAAGCTGCGGGGCGTTCATAAGCTGATGATGCTCATGATTACCAGTACGGCGGGGAAAGCGCTGGCAGAGAAAATCGATCGGACGCCCGAGGAGGACGATCTGCTGGAACTGATGGAGCACGGTGGCAGCCGAGTCAGTGTGGAAAACCTGTCCGCGCCGCTAGCGTGGTGCCGGCAAAATCTGGGAGGTGCCGAACATGAATGAGAAGTTGGTGCGAAAGCTGGGCTGGCTGGGACTGGTGAGCCTGTTGTCCTACACCGCCGCCGTGGTCTTTTCACCCCTTGCGTATCCGGGTTACGACTGGATGTCTCAGGCGGTCAGCGACCTGTCAGCGGATACCGCCCCGTCACGGGTGCTGTGGAGCCAGCTGGGCGCTCTGTATATGCCCTGCGGCATCGTCTGCGTGACCATGTGCTGTGTGACCATCAAAGACCATTTCAACCGGGTTCTGCGGGCGGGCATTTATCTGTTCACCTTGATGAACTGGATTTCCACCGTGGGCTACACCATGTTCCCCCTGACCCAGGCGGGTATTTCCGGGCAGTTTCAGGATGTGATGCACCTGATTGTCACGGCGGCGGTGGTGCTGCTGTCTATCGTATCCCTGACCCTGATTGCCTATGGCGGTCTGGGACAAAAGGTAAACCCCGCGCTGGGGAAATGGGCGCTTTTCTCGCTGTGCCTGATGATCACCGGCGCTGTGGGTACAGCCGTTCTTCCCCACGCGTACTTCGGCATCCCGGAGCGGTTCAGCGTGTTCGCCTGCTCCGGCTTCACGGCGGTGCTGGGCATTTTCCATAGTCGGGGCTGGGAAAGGCAGGAGGTTTTATGAAAAAAGTCGGAAAAATTCTGCTGGTGATCGGGTGTATCCTCGGCATTGCGGTCTGCGGCCTTGGCCTTGTGATAAAAAAGCAGGTCAGCCGGATGTACGAACAACTGGACGCGGCTGCGGTGATTGCGCCGGATCATGTGGCGGATGGTACTTATGAGGGCACTGCGGAAACCCTGCTGGTAAAGGTGACGGTTGCTGTCACCGTAGAGAACCACACCCTGAAGGACATTCAGCTGCTCCGCCACGAAAACGGAAAGGGCGCCCCGGCGGAAGCCATGCTCCCGGAAATGCTGAGCAAGAATACCAGCGAAGTGGACACCGTGTCCGGGGTCACCATGTCCAGCAAAGCCATCCGCGCCGTCGTGCGGGACGCGCTGGCGAAGGGAGCCCAGAAAGCGGAATATTCTGAAAATAACGGGAGAAATGACATGAAAAGCAAATTATCGAATCTCTGGAACCGTCTGAAAGCAGATGTAACGCAGGACAACCAAACCAAGGCTGCAATGGCGGAGCAAACCGTTCAGAATGCTCTGACCGGGATTCAGGAGACGCTGAACCCTGACAATTACCTGCCTGCCCCAGAAAAAGAAACACCCCTTACAGAGAATTATGTGCTTGCGCAATACCGTGGGGACAGTGGAGAGAAACACACGGGACGGCTGTTCGTTCTGCGGAAAGAGGGATGATATGGACTTGTTTATGAAATTTGAATATAACGATTGGCTGCTCCGGGACCAGGAGCGGAAACAGCGAACACAGCTTCCCCAATGGGCGGTGGCGGAACGATTACAGGATATTGATTCTTTCGTGGAATGGTGGTATCGTAGAGAGTAAGAAGACAAAGACGCAGCGCTGCATCGTGTGACGGCGGCGCTGTGTCCTTTGGAGGGATGCGTATGAAAAAAGCGGTGGCGATTACAACCGGCTTGCTGATCCTGTCAACGGCGGCATGGGCTGTGCTTTATCTGCAATCCGGCGCGGGGACTTGTTTTACGCTGGCAGTTACCTTCGGGACGATCTCCTATCACTTTTCCATGCGCCTGGCGGTTGGCGCAGGCATTAACGCGTGGATGAACAACAAAGCGGATTACACGCGCTGCTGGTTCAGGCCCCGAAAATGGGAGGAAAAGCTGTATCGGGTACTTAGGGTGAAGAAGTGGAAAGGAAAGCTCCCGACATATTCACCGGAAGCCTTTGATTTTGAGAGAAAATCATTGGAAGAAATTGCACAGGTCATGTGCCAGTCGGAAGTGGTGCATGAAGTGATCTTCGTGCTGAACTTTCTGCCCATTTTCGCCTCAGTCTGGGTTGGCGCGCTGCCGGTGTTCGTTATCACATCGATTCTGGCATCCATTTTGGAGCTGGCCTGTATTGCCGCCCAGCGATATAACAGGCCGCGAATCGTCCGGTTGTTGGAGCGGAAAAATTGCAGAAGAAAGGAGAACCCACCATGACAACCCAGAACATCCCCTACAAAATCTACCTGAACGAAAATGAGATGCCCACCGCATGGTATAACCTCCGGGCGGACATGAAAAACAAGCCCGCGCCCCTGCTGAATCCCGGAACCCATCAGCCCATGACTGCCGCCGAGCTGTCCGGCGTCTTCTGCGAGGAGCTTGTCAAGCAGGAACTGGACGACACCACTCCCTTCTTCGAAATTCCCCAGGAGATCCGGGAATTCTACAAAATGTACCGTCCCTCTCCGTTGGTTCGGGCCTACTGTCTGGAAAAGAAGCTGGGCACCCCGGCGAAAATCTACTATAAATTCGAGGGCAACAACACCTCCGGCTCCCACAAGCTGAATTCCGCCATCGCCCAGGCCTACTACGCCAAGCAGCAGGGTCTGAAGGGCGTCACCACCGAAACCGGCGCCGGCCAGTGGGGCACCGCCCTGAGCATGGCCTGCTCCTACTTCGGGCTGGACTGCAAGGTGTACATGGTGAAGGTGTCCTACGAGCAGAAGCCCTTCCGCCGGGAGGTCATGCGCACCTACGGCGCGTCGGTGACACCCTCTCCCTCCATGGAGACCAACGTGGGCCGGAAAATTCTTGCCGAATTCCCCGGCACCACCGGAAGTCTGGGCTGCGCCATTTCGGAGGCGGTGGAGGTGGCCGTCTCCAATCCCGGCTACCGTTATGTGCTGGGCAGCGTTCTCAATCAGGTTCTGCTGCATCAGAGCGTCATCGGTCTGGAGACCAAGGCGGCGCTGGACAAGTACCAGATCAAGCCCGACATCATCATCGGCTGCGCCGGCGGCGGCTCCAACCTGGGCGGCCTGATTGCCCCCTTCATGGGTGAAAAGCTCCGGGGCGAAGCCGACTACCGCATCGTGGCGGTGGAGCCTGCCTCCTGCCCCAGCTTCACCCGGGGCAAGTACGCCTACGATTTCTGCGACACCGGCATGGTGTGCCCTCTGGCCAAGATGTACACCCTGGGCAGCGGCTTCATTCCCGCGCCCAACCACGCCGGCGGCCTGCGGTATCACGGCATGAGCTCAACCCTGTCCCAGCTGTACGATGACGGACTGATGGAGGCCGTGTCCGTCAAGCAGACCGATGTCTTTGAAGCTGCCGAGTATTTCGCCCGGGTGGAGGGCATTCTGCCCGCGCCGGAAAGCTCCCACGCCATCAAGGTCGCCATTGACG
>JALFXH010000034.1 GCA_022786965.1 Clostridiales bacterium | reverse complement strand
CGACTTTCCGAAACCTTTGCGGGCCGGACCGAGACAATGGAACTTGTCACCGGCGACGCGGCTGACTTTTCCACTTCTACCACCGGTATGGAGGTGGAAATACAGGACAAATACGATACCAAGCTGGTCATCTCCTGGGATGAGACTGCGCGGCTGCTCCGCGCCCTGTATCAACAGGAACTTGACGGCCTTTCTCCTGAAACAAAGTTCCCGGAACCCGCCCATTTAGAGGGTGTTCCGACCTATAAGGTGGGTGATACCGTCAAGCTGCCTTTCGCAGACCGGGGGATCTCCGGCACCATCGGTTATATCGGGGATATGGATGTCCGCATTGACACAGGCCCCTATTCCTGGAGCCATGAAACCATCAATCGGGAAATCTTTGAGGAACGGCTGCGTCAGGACGAACGCAACGCCGGATTGTTTGCACCAGAACCGGCAAAAGATGAAAGGCCGGAATTTTCCTCTGAAACTGTTGCGGTTTATCCGGGAGACAAGAACGGCCTGCCCTATGATGTGGTCATTGAGCGGCTTCATGTGGAGGAACCTGAGCATGACCCACCAAGCCAGGTTCCCGTAGAGAACTTCCGCATCACAGACGATCATCTGGGTGAAGGCGGCTCAAAAGCGAAGTTCCGTATGAATGTGGACGCTATCCGCACCCTGCAGGAAATTGAAGCACAAGGACGCAGCGCCACTCCTGCCGAGCAGGAGGTCTTGTCCCGGTATGTGGGCTGGGGCGGCCTTGCCGATGCCTTTGATGAAAGCAAGCTGGGGTGGGCCAATGAGTACCAAGAGCTTCTTACGCTTCTGACCCCGGAGGAATACGCCTCTGCCAGAGCATCTACCCTGAATGCCCACTACACCAGCCCCACGGTCATCCGCGCCATTTATGAAGCTGTCGGCAACATGGGCTTTACCGCTGGCAATATTCTGGAGCCAGCCTGCGGTGTCGGCAACTTCTTCGGTATGCTGCCGGAGGAAATGACCGGCTCCCGGCTGTACGGTGTAGAGCTGGATTCCGTCAGCGGACGCATCGCAAAGCAGCTCTACCCCAAAGCGGATATTACGGTAGCCGGTTTTGAAACCACCGACCGGCGGGATTTTTACGATCTTGCCATCGGCAACGTGCCGTTTGGACAGTACAAGGTATCTGACCGGGCCTATGACAAGCTGAGGTTTTCCATTCATGACTACTTCTTTGCCAAGGCGCTGGATCAGGTGCGGCCGGGCGGCGTGATCGCTTTCGTGACCTCCCGTTACACCATGGATAAGCAGTCCTCGGAGGTACGCCGCTATATTGCACAGCGTGCCGAGCTGCTGGGAGCCATCCGGCTGCCCAATAATGCGTTCCGGGCCAACGCGGGAACTGATGTTGTCTCCGATATTATCTTTCTGCAAAAGCGTGACCGTCCCATCGACATTGAACCGGACTGGGTGCATTTGGGACAAAACGAGGATGGCTTTGCGATCAACAGTTACTTTGTGGACCACCCGGAGATGATTTTGGGCAGGCAGACCTCCGAAAGCACCCAATATGGCAGGCAGGACTTCACGGTTGCACCGATTGAGGGGCTGGAGCTGGCCGATCAGCTCCATGACGCTGTGAAATACATTCGCGGTACCTATCAGGAAGCTGAGCTGCCGGAGCTGGGCGAGGGTGAAGAAATCGACACCTCCATCCCGGCAGACCCCAATGTGAAAAACTACTCCTATGCTGTGGTGGATGGCGAGGTGTACTTCAGGGAAAACAGCCGCATGGTAAAACCGGACCTGAACGCCACCGCCGAGGCCCGCGTCAAAGGAATGGTTGCTCTCCGCGACTGTGTGCATCAGCTCATTGACCTTCAGATGGACGAATATACGCCGGATTCCGCTATTCAGGAAAAGCAGGGGGAATTGAACCGGCTCTATGATGCGTTTTCCGCCAAATACGGGCTTATCAATGACCGAGGAAACCGGCTGGCCTTTTCGGACGATTCTTCTTACTATCTCCTGTGTGCGCTGGAAGTGCTGGACGAGGACGGGAAGCTGGAGCGCAAGGCGGATATGTTCACCAAACGTACCATCAAGCCCCACAAGGCTGTGACCACGGTGGACACCGCCAGCGAAGCCCTAGCCGTTTCCATTGCGGAAAAAGCCAGGGTGGATATGGAGTATATGTCCCAGCTGACCGGTAAACCCACCGAGGAAATTGCGGCCGAGCTGACCGGCGTAATCTTCAAAGACCCGGCCTATGGCAGCGATCCGCTTTCCGGCTGGCAGACCGCAGACGAATATCTGTCCGGCAATGTCCGACAGAAGCTCCGGGCCGCACAGCGGGCAGCGGAACGCGATCCGGCTTTTGCCGTCAATGTGGAAGCCCTAAAAGCAGCACAGCCCAAGGACCTGGACGCATCGGAGATCGAAGTTCGCCTGGGTGCTACCTGGATTGATAAGGAATATATCCGTCAGTTCATGTACGAAACCTTTGACACGCCCCGGTATCTACGCGGCTCCATTGATGTGAACTATTCCGCTTACACCGCCGAGTGGCAGATCACCGGCAAGACGCAGATACCCTACAACAACATCGCGGCCTATACCACCTATGGCACAGACCGCGCCAACGCTTACCGCATCCTGGAGGATTCTCTGAATCTCCGGGATGTTCGCATTTATGACACTGTGGAGGACGCAGACGGCAAGGAGCGCCGGGTATTGAACGCCAAGGAGACCACCCTGGCCGCACAGAAGCAGCAAGCCATCCGGGAAGCCTTCAAGGACTGGATTTGGAGAGACCCGGAACGGCGGCAGGCCCTGGTGCGCCAGTATAACGAAGAAATGAACAGCACCCGGCCCCGCGAGTACAACGGAAGCCATATCGTGTTTTCCGGTATGAACCCTGAAATCACCTTGCGGGAGCATCAGAAAAGCGCCATTGCCCATGTGCTGTACGGCGGGAACACGCTGCTGGCCCATGAGGTAGGCGCGGGCAAGACCTTTGAGATGGTGGCCGCCGCCATGGAGAGCAAGCGGCTGGGCCTGTGCCAGAAATCCATCTTTGTGGTGCCGAACCACCTGACGGAACAGTGGGCCTCCGAGTTCCTGCGGCTATATCCCTCCGCCAACATCCTTGTGACAACCAAAAAAGACTTTGAGACCCACCGGCGCAAAAAATTCTGTGCCAGGATTGCCACCGGCGACTATGATGCAATTATCATTGGCCACTCCCAGTTTGAGCGTATTCCCATCAGTAAGGAGCGTCAGGAACGACTTCTTCAGGAGCAGATTGCAGAAATCACCGAGGGCATTTCCGAGGTGGAATCCAGCGGCGGCGAACGGTTTACCGTCAAGCAGCTGGAGCGTACCAAGCGCGGGTTGGAAGCACGGCTTGAAAAGCTGCAAGCCGATCACAGAAAGGATGATGTGATTACCTTTGAACAACTGGGTGTTGACCGGTTGTTTGTAGATGAGGCGCACAATTATAAGAATTTGTTCCTCTACACCAAAATG
>JALFXH010000118.1 GCA_022786965.1 Clostridiales bacterium | reverse complement strand
AGGGGGCGGAAGAGGGCGGTAACAGATAAACCCTTCTTCAGCGTTTCGGCGAATTCGCAGGGAACCTCTTCCGACCTCGCTGACGCTCGGCCACCTTCCCCAAAGGGGAAGGCATTACTCCGCGAAAGAACAATTCAGCTGATAAAGCCGATAAGCATATTTCACAAAACCGGCAGGCTGTCATTGACATCTGCCGTCAAATTTACTATAATACTTACAAGAGAAGACATTGTTTTTCGTCAGGAGGTAACCTTATGGAAAAGAAAATCATCACCATCAGCCGGGAATTCGGTTCCGGCGGACGCACTGTGGGACATATGGTGGCGGAAAAGCTGGGTATCCCGTTCTACGACAAGGAGCTGGTTGACCAAATCGCCGTGGAGTCCGGCTTTGCTCCCAAGTTCGTGGAGGAAAACGGGGAGCACTCCCCCGGCAGCAGCCTGTTCTCCTACGCCTTCGCTCCCCAGGGGGTGCCCGGGGTCATGAACGGACTGTCCACCGCGGATTTTCTGTGGAATATTCAGTGCAGCGTGATTTTGCAGCTGGCGGAGAAAGGCCCCTGCGTCATCGTGGGCCGGAACGCGGACTACATCCTGAAGGACCGGGCTGACGCCCTCCACGCCTTCATCTGCGCCGACACCGCTTTCCGGGCGGACCGCATCGTCCACCGCTACGGCGAGTCCGACAAGAGCCCGGAGACCCGTCTGCACGAGAAGGACAAGCGCCGCCGGGTGAACTACCAGCACTACACCGGCAGAACCTGGGGCCAGGCCCAGAACTACGACATCTGCCTGGACACCAGCACCTTAGGGATTGAGCAGTGCGCCGAGATCATCTGTCAGATTGTTGAAAAGTCCAAGGAGTAAGAAAATGTCCCTGCACCGGTTCTGGTGCAGGGATTTCCTGTTATACGGTTGCGGATTCTTTGTCCTCAATGGTAATATTCACGCCGTTGACCTCCACCGCTTCGTCGGCGCAGATCATGATGTACTTGACGCCGCCGATGACCCGGGTCTCGATGAGATCGTTCCGGTTGGGGTCCACCTTGATCACCACGTCCGGGGTCTTCAGCTCAAAGTGCTTGTCGTCGATAATGTTTCGGGGGTGCAGGTCGGCTTCAAAGCCGAAGGCCTCGTCATAGTCTACGCTGAATTTGCTCAGGTGTTCCTCGCTGACACCGCAGGCCGCCAGCACCTCCTTCACGTCCGCCTTGGCAACCATCAGCGGTTCGGGAACCTTGGCCTCCTTGTGCAGAGCAATCCGCTCCCGGAGCTGGTCGTGGACGGTCTGCACCACGTCCAGACTGCACTCGTCGCCCAGAGAGGTAGTGAGCAGAGCCTCGAAGGTCTTCTTCTGCTCCTCCGCGGGCTGGGGCACGGGGGTGTTGAAAAGGGTTTCAATCAGGGCGTCCTGACCGGTCTTTACATCGTGGGTGTAGTACAGGGCGTTATAAATATTGGTAGAGCGATTGTCAAAGGCCGGGAACAGGAAGCCCAGGGCCGGGGCGGAGATCATCTGATTGCTGCCGCCGTCGTGGAAGGTCTTTTCCTCCGGGACGTAGTGCAGGCCGCCCTTGGTCTGCTTGACGGGACAGATGGCGCACAGAAGGTAGGAATAGGTCTCCTCAGAGTTGTCCTTCTGAAAGGCGTCGTCCTTAGACTTGAAGGGCACGTCATAGGTGTCGTAGCCCAGCAGAATCAGATAATTGCCCTCCATCACTACGGAATCGATGATCTTCTGATAGAAGCTCAGGCGAAGTTCATCGTCCTTGAGCTGGCTGGCGCGCAGATCCATCAGGAGCTTATGCTCGGGAGAAGACGCCACCTGACTGGTTTTGAAGGTGATGTCGATGAGATTTCTGCCAATGGCTCCGGAGAGGGTGCGCCGCAGAAGGGCAAAATACTTATCCCCCTCATTTTCCGGCATGATGCCCGTGGACTGGCGGAATTCGGAGATGATCTCCTTATTGTCATTTACATAACAACCATAAATCGCGGTCATATTGCTGCGATCCCGGCGCAGATGCCGCCGAATCTCGCTGATTTCCTTATCAATCATGGTATTTCCTCGTTTCATTAGAATTGCCGGAACAGTATAACACATCCGGCGGTGGTTATCAAGCGGGATAGTTCCGTAGCTTTTCCATGGCCAGCTCCCGGCGGCCGTTGAAGTCCATCTCCCGAACCAGCGCCTTGGGCAAGGGCCGCAGCGGCGGCTCTGTAACTGTCAACTATTCACTGTCAACTAAAGAACAGTTGTGCTGAGCAGTTCCAGTCGAGGGGCCCAAAGGATGTAAGTTGACTGGCCAGCGCCCGTAACGTATTGTCAGCGGCCACTGGCCGTTTGTCAGATTCCATAAAAATATGGAAAAAACTTATTGACTTTGACCACCCCCTGTGTTAGAATGATTCTACCTGTGAAAAAGGGCTTTTTTTGTGCGCTTTTTTCAGCCCCGAAGCGGGAAAATGTAGTGCCCGCTGTCTAAATTCTATCTCTAGCCGGGGTGATACAGGGAGGCAATATTTAAGGAGGTGCCGTTATGCGCGTGAAAGTCACTTTGAGATGCTCTGAGTGCAAGCAGAGAAACTACAACACCATGAAGAACAAGAAGAACGACCCTGACCGTCTCGAAATGAAGAAGTATTGCAGATTCTGCAAGAAGCAGACCGTTCACAGCGAGACGAAGTAAGGCAATGATTCATACATTGCAGAAAGGGTGAAATCATGGCAGAAGCAAAAAAGGAAAACTTCTTTGTGCGTGCCGGGAAGCGAATCAGCCGTTGGTTCCGCGAAATGAAGAGTGAGCTGAAAAAGGTCGTATGGCCCACCAAGAGCCAGATGATCAACAATACGCTCATCGTCCTCGCCTGCGTGCTGATCGTCGGCATTTTCATTTGGGTCTTTGATGCGGTCGGCGGCGTTGTGGTCAACGGCATCATTACCCTCGTCAAAGGC
>JALFXH010000114.1 GCA_022786965.1 Clostridiales bacterium | reverse complement strand
TCCAGAACATTGCCACGTCATTTCTGAGCCGCGCCGGAGTCCGGCGTTCCCGATTCAGCGGTTTCTGCCTTACAGACTTACAGATGCAGGACGCGCTCCTTGATCTCCTGCGTGCGGCCCTGGTTCCAGAACTGCGTGCCGATGTAGCCGCAGGTGCGGCGGGCGACGTTCATCTTATCCTGATCGGTGTTGCCGCAGTTCGGGCAGCGCCAGATCAGCTTGCCGTCTTCCTCGACGATCTCGATCTCACCGTCGTAGCCGCACACCTGACAGTAGTCGCTCTTGGTGTTCAGCTCGGCGTACATGATATGGTCGTAGATGAACTTCATGACCTCCAGCACCGCCTCGATGTTGTTCTGCATGTTCGGCACCTCGACGTAGCTGATCGCACCGCCGGGGGACAGCGCCTGGAACTTCGCCTCAAACTCCAGCTTCGAGAAGGCGTCGATCGGCTCGGTGACATGGATGTGGTAGCTGTTGGTGATGTAGCCCTTGTCGGTGATGCCGGGAATGATACCGAAGCGCTTTTGCAGGCACTTGGCGAATTTATACGTCGTGGACTCCAGCGGCGTGCCGTAGAGACTGAAGTCGATGTTGTGCTGCGCCTTCCACTTCTTGCAGGCGTCGTTCATGTGCTGCATGACCTCCAGCGCGAACGGCGTGGCGCTGGGGTCGGTGTGGGACTTGCCGGTCATGTACTTCACGCACTCGTACAGCCCCGCGTAGCCGAGGGAGATCGTGGAGTAGCCGCCGTAGAGCAGCTTGTCAATGGGTTCGCCCTTGTCGAGTCTGGCCAGGGCGCCGTACTGCCACAGAATGGGGGCAGCATCGGACAGGGTGCCCTTCAAACGCTCGTGACGGCACTGCAGAGCCCGATGGCACAGCTCCAAACGCTCCTCGAAAATCTCCCAGAACTTGCTCATGTCCCGACCGGAGGACAGGGCTACGTCCACCAGATTGATGGTGACAACACCCTGATTGAACCGCCCGTAATACTTGGGCTTCCCCGGCTCGTAGTTTCCGGCGTTGGCAATGTTATCCCAGCCGTTGCCGGAGCGGTCCGGGGTCAGGAAGCTGCGGCAGCCCATGCAGGTGTAGACATCGCCGTGGCCCGGGGTCTCGCCCTTGGAGAGCTTGTACTCTCTCATCTTCTTCTCGCTGATATAGTCGGGCACCATGCGCTTGGCGGTGCACTCGGCTGCCAGCCGGGTCAGGTAGAAGTAAGGAGTGCCCTCCCGGACGTTGTCCTCCTCCAGCACATAGATGAGCTTGGGGAAGGCGGGGGTAATCCACACGCCCTTCTCGTTCTTCACGCCCTCGTAGCGTTGGCGCAGGGTCTCCTCGATGATCATGGCCAAATCCTTCTTCTCCTGCTCGTTCTTGGCCTCATTGAGGTACATGAACACGGTGATGAAGGGGGCCTGTCCGTTGGTGGTCATCAGGGTCACCACCTGATACTGGATGGTCTGCACACCCCGGCGCACCTCTTCGCGCAGACGGTCCTCCACCACCTGGGTGATGGATTCCTGGCTGGGGCTGACGCCAAAGGCCGCCATTTCCTTTTCCACGCTCTTGCGGATCTTCTCCCGGCTGATCTGGACAAAGGGCGCCAGATGGGTCAGGGAAATGGACTGGCCGCCGTACTGGTTGGAGGCCACCTGGGCAATGATCTGGGTAGCGATATTGCAGGCGGTTGAGAAGGAGTGGGGCTTCTCGATGAGGGTGCCGGAGATCACGGTGCCGTTCTGCAGCATATCATCCAAATTCACCAGATCGCAGTTGTGCATATGCTGGGCATAATAGTCGGAATCATGGAAGTGAATGATACCGGCTTCGTGAGCCGCCACGATTTCCGGGGGCAGCAGAATCCGGCGGGTGATGTCCTTGCTGACCTCACCGGCCATATAGTCCCGCTGCACCGCGTTGATGGTGGGATTCTTGTTGGCGTTCTCCTGCTTGACCTCCTCGTTGTTGCACTCGATCAGGCTGAGAATCCGGTCGTCGGTGGTATTGGACTGCCGGGCCAGAGAACGGATATAGCGGTAGGTAATGTATTCCTTGGCAACCTCGAAAGCGCCATGGGCCATAATCGCCTTCTCCACCAGGTCCTGAATCTCCTCCACGGAGGGGCTGCGACCCATTTCCTCGCAGGAAATCTGCACGCTCTCAGAGATTCGCCGGATCTGCAGCGGGGTCATCCGCACGTTTTCTTCGGCAGCTTCATTGGCCTTGGTCACGGCCATAATAATCTTTTCAATGTCAAAAACGACTTCCGCGCCGTTACGCTTGATAATCTTCATAGGGTACTCCTCCTTGGGGATTCGGTGGGACACTTCTTGTTTGCAGGCCTTATTATACAAGATATTGTGGTTTTGTCAAGTACCAGGCACAAAATACTGTGTCTCAGTTTTTATCCGGAAAAAGTTATCGTTTTGGGTGCGGGGAACACACCGTACCCGCCCAAAGGATTGTTGTCATTTTTCACGCTTTTTCAAAAGAAAGGTTTGAAATTATCGGAGGATTATAGTATAATTCCGAAAAGGACATTTACATAACCCTACGCGTTTCTCCGCGAAAAATGAAAGGAGCAGATTTTGTGAAGAAAAATTTCGGCATTTTGCCATCCGGCGAGGAAGCGAGCCTGTACACCATATCTTGTGGCGGCGTCACCGCCGGTATCTCTGACTACGGCGCCACCCTGGTCTCCCTGCTGGTTCCTGACAGCGCCGGCACCCTGGCGGACGTGGTCCTCGGCTTTGACGACTGCAACGGCTACGCCACCGGCGGCGGCTGTCTGGGCGCTACCGTGGGCCGCAACGCCAACCGCATTCAGGGCGCTTCTTTCCGTCTGAACGACAAAGAGTATACCATGACCCCCAACGAAAATGGAAACAATCTGCACTCCGGCCCGGACTACTATTTTCACAGAATGTGGAAGGTGGTTTCCTGCACCGATTCCGCCATCACCCTGGAGCTGAACAGCCCCCACGGCGATCAGGGCTTCCCCGGCAGCGCCGTGATCCGGGTCACCTACTCTCTGGACGCCGATCATGGTCTGCATATCGCCTATGACGCGGTGTGCGATCGGGATACCGTGTTCAACCTCACCAACCACAGCTACTTCAATCTCCGGGGTCACGACCACCCTGAAGCCGCCATGGATCAGCTGCTGACCCTGCCGGGCCGTTTCTTCAATCCCGATGATGCCGAGGCCATTCCCACCGGAGAAATGCGCAGCGTGGAGGGCACCCCCATGGACTTCCGGGTTCCCAAGCCCATTGGGCAGGATCTGGACGCGGATTACGAGTGCCTGAAGCTTCAGAGCGGTTACGACCACAACTGGGAGGTCTTCTGCAACCCCTGCGCCCAGCTGAGTGACCCCGTCTCCGGACGGAGTATGGCGGTCTACACCGACTGCCCCGGCATTCAGTTCTACGCCGGCAATTTCCTGGATGAGCACGGCAAGGGCGGCGTATACTACGGCAAGAACACCGGTGTTGCGCTGGAGACCCAGTACTACCCCGACGCGCTGCACCATCCCGACTGGCCCCAGCCCATTACCAAGGCCGGCGAGCGTTATCGCAGCGAAACCGTATACCGTTTCCATTGGTAAATCAACCCGGGGAAGAGTCCAAGGCTCTTCCCCTTTTTATGCACTTCCTGGCTATGGACGCATAAACTGTCCTATAAGCGTATGCTTATTTTTGAATCTGGGAGGTTTTTCCATGTCAGACCAATGCCGGGACCCGCTGACCAGCGAGTCCAGCGATCCGCGCCAGACCATGTCCATTCACACCCGGAAGATCACCGACTCCTGCCGTGACAAGGATTGCATCGAAGATCTGCGGGTCTACCTGACCTGCGGCTCTCAGCAGCTTCTGGACAGCGCCGCCAACGTCCGGGTCCGCAGTGCGGAGCTGATACACACTTACATTGATGTAACGCCCGTGGCCTTTGACCGAAACCACTACTGCATCGACATCACCTTCTACTACCGGGTGCTGGCGGACGCGGTGGTGGGCTCCTGCCGCCCCACGACCCTCTACGGACTGGCTGTGTTCAGCAAGCGGGCCGTGCTGTGCGGGGAGGATAGCCGCGCCCACATCTTCCGCAGCGATTCCCCTCTGAGCCGCCCGGATGGCAGCACCCTGTGCACCGCCAACCGGCCCGCCGCTGTGGTGGAGGTGCTGGACCCCATGGTGCTGGGCTCCAAAATCCGGGATGTGTGCGAATGCGCCAGCGATACCGTGACCGCGCAGATCCCCGAGGGTATCTGCTCCGTCTTTGATGAGGAATTGATCCTTTCCGGTGGGCAAAGGCGGCTCTTTGTCACGCTGGGGCAATTCTCCATCGTGCGGCTGGAACGGGATGCCCAGCTGGTGATTCCCGTTCTGGATTACTCCATCCCCACCAAGGAATGCTGCGACGCCGCCGGCGGGTGCTGCACCGAGGACCCCTGCGAAATGTTCAGCCGGATTCCCTTCCCGGCAAAGCAGTTCTCTCCCGATCACTGCGACAGCGTTAACCACGACAATTGTCCGTGCAACTGACCAAGCCCGCCGGGTTCTCCCGGCGGGTTTCAGTGTGTCAAAAAAGCTTCGCAGAATTTGCCGCTTTAGCGGCAAACACAATCCAATCCATTTTCCGCCGGGGCGTGTACCTGGCGGAAAATACTTCTCAGGCTGCAAGTGTGGAATTTGTTCGCCATTGGCGAACAAATTATGCGCGCGGCAGCCTGCAAAAACCTGTCGGGAAGCCCCGAAGGGAATTTTCGACAGTCTGAATCCCGCCGGGTTCTCCCGGCGGGTTTTCCGTTTTCTGTGTGATTTCATCACGGAATTTTCCCGAATTCTGGATATACTAGTGGCAAGAAGAAACAAAGGAGGATTTTCCATGCAGAATATGAACGCCGAAGCCTTCCGGGCCGCGCTGGCCCAGTCCGAAAAGCCCGTACTGGTGGATTTCTGGGCGCCCTGGTGCACCTACTGCCGCCGCATCGGACCCGCCTTTGACAAAATTGCCCAGCAGTATGCGGATTCCCTTATCGTTGGAAAGGTCAATATCGACGAAGAACCCGCCCTTGCCCAGCAAGAGCAGATCGAAGTGATTCCCACCCTGGTGCTGTACCGAGGCGGACAGGCCGTGGCCTCCATCGTTGCCCCGGAGTCCAAGGCTATGATCGACCAGTTTCTTGAGGAGTCTGCTGAAAAATGAAGCATACAGAAACATCCCGCCTTTATGACATGGTCATTCTCGGCGGCGGCCCGGCAGGGTTTACCGCTGCCCTGTACGCCGCCAGGGCCGGGCTGTCCGCGGTGGTGCTGGAGCAGCTGTCAGCCGGCGGCCAGATGGCTCTGAGCCACAAAATCGACAATTATCCCGGATTTGAAGACGGAATCGACGGCTTTGCGTTGGCCGAAAACATGCAGGCCCAGGCGCTGCGGTTTGGGGCGGAAATGGAATTGGCCGGGGTTCAGTCCGCCGACCTTGCCTCCAACCCCAAAATCATACAGACCAGTGAGGGCGTATTTTCCGGAAAAACCGTGGTCATCGCCACGGGGGCTGTGCCCAGAACCCTAGGGCTGCCGGAGGAACAGGCCCTAACCGGGCGGGGCGTGCACTACTGCGCCGCCTGTGACGGGATGTTCTACCGGGGCAAAACCGTCGTGGTGGTGGGCGGCGGCAACAGCGCCGCCATGGACGCGCTGCTTCTGAGCCGGGTGGCGAAAAAAGTCATTCTCGTCCACCGAAGAGATACCCTGCGGGCGGAAAAGGTCTACCACGCTCCCCTGCTGAACGCGGAAAATGTGGAATTCCGCTGGAACAGCGAAGTCATCCGGCTTCTGCGCGGGGACAGGCTCCGGGGCGTCTGTGTTCGAAACAGAAACACCGCTTGTGAGGAGGAAATTCTCTGTGACGGTGTTTTCATCAGTGTCGGGCGGCGTCCGGCCACGAAGCTCCTTGAAGGGCAGCTGGCGCTGGACGAAACCGGGTATGTGATTGCCGATGAATCCACCCTCACCGCGATTCCCGGTGTCTACGCCGTGGGTGACGTGAGAACCAAGCCGGTGCGCCAAGTCGTCACCGCTGTGGCTGACGGAGCCGTGGCGGCGCACATGGCGGAAAACTATCTTTCGGATCAGGAGGGATAGGAAATGCAGTACCTGGTTTCCTTTCTGGAAGGCATCATTACCTTCCTGTCCCCCTGTCTGCTGCCCATGCTGCCCATCTATATCTCCTACTTTGCCGGGGGCGGCCAGCGCGGCACCGGCAAAACGGTGCGCTGCGCCCTGGGTTTTGTCCTGGGCTTTACGGTGGTATTTACGGCTATGGGCGCTCTGGCGGGGAGCATCGGAGGTTTGCTGGTAAAATACCAGCGTGTCGTAAACCTGGTCAGCGGCATCATCGTCATGGTGTTCGGCCTGAACTATCTGGGGCTGTTCCGCTGGAATCTGTTTCATGGCGGCAGCCGGATACTGGACGCCCAGGATATGACCTTTTTCTCCGCCGCTCTGTTCGGCGTCATTTTCTCGGTGGGCTGGACCCCCTGTGTCGGCGCGTTTCTCGGCTCCGCGCTGGCTCTGGCCGCTCAGCAGGGCCACGTTCTGGAAGGAATGTCCATGCTGCTGACCTACTCGCTGGGGCTTGGAATTCCCTTCCTCATCAGCGCCGTTCTCATTGACGGGCTGAAAGGGGCTTTTGACTGGGTAAAACGGCACTACCGGGTTATCAATCTGCTCAGCGGCTGCTTTCTGATTCTCGTCGGAGCGCTGATGGCTTCCGGACTGCTGGGAAGGCTGCTGCAGCAGCTGAGCTAGGAGGACAACTATGAACAGTAAGAAAACACTGATTCTGGCCGCGATCGCCCTTGTTGTACTGCTGGCAGGCGCATACCGGCTGTATGAAACGCTGGGAGCCCGGCAGGAGGGGGCACAGCTCGCCACCGCCGCTCCCCAGGAAACCGTGGCGGATACCGCCGCTCTCGGGGAAACAGCGGCGGAGACCACCGCTCCGGCCGTCGCCGCCCCGGATTTCACCGTGTATGATCTGGATGGGAACCCGGTGTCCCTGTCGGATTTCTTCGGAAAGCCCATCGTGTTAAACTTCTGGGCCAGCTGGTGCGGGCCTTGCAAAATGGAACTGCCGGATTTTCAGGAGGTCTACGATGAAATGGGCAGCGATGTACAGTTCCTCATTGTAAACATGACTGACGGCAGCCGAGAAACCGTGGAAACCGCCTCGGCGTACCTGGCGGATCAGGGCTACACATTCCCCGCCTACTATGACACCCAGCTCAGCGCCGCCATGGCCTACGGTGTCAGCGCAATTCCATGTACCTATTTTATTGATGCCCGGGGCTGCGCAGTGGCCCGGTCCACCGGCGCCATTGACGCCCAAACCCTCCTGAAGGGTATCAGCCTGATTCAATAAACACAGCCGGGAACGGACCTTCCGTTCCCGGCTGCTGGCACCCCAGAGAGGACTCTAACCTCCGACCTGCCGCTTAGGAGTAGACCCGATACGACATC
>JALFXH010000084.1 GCA_022786965.1 Clostridiales bacterium | reverse complement strand
TCCACCCCCAGCTTTCCCTCTTTTCCCGGGGCGGCCTTTCGCTTTTCCTTGCCGTATACATCCGGGATATAGGCGTGCTTCAGATACTTGCCGGGGATCGCGCTTTTAATATGATTTCGGATCACAAAGCCCGCGCCGTCGGAATCGGTAAACACGATCAGCCCCCGCCGCTCAGCCACCCGGCGCAGCAGAGACATCTGCTCTTTATCCTTGAAAATGCCAAAACCGGAGGTTTCCAGTATGGGCGCGTCTACGATCTGCGACAGGGTGTTTTTGTCGTAGCGGCCCTCCACAACAATGGCTTCCCTTATTTTAAGCATACTGCGCCTCCTGTGCCAGCCGCAGGATCAGCAGCTCCAACAGCCGCTCTTGCTCATCAAAGGAGGTTTTCATACGATAGTCGGTTTCTACCACAAGCTGAGCTGCCGTGCTGCAAAACCTCGGCGTACAGCGGCGGGCCGCTTCCATGGTTTTTCTGGCAGGATAGTCCGGAATACCGCAGAGCTTTTGCAGTTCAAACGTGCCCTTTCCATTGTCCAGCAGTGTTCGTGCGGCGCTGATACGGCGGTAATGACCGCCCACCGCTCCCAGAATCGCCAGCGGCTCCTGCTGCATTTTCAGAAGCTGCTGCAATTTCTGCATGGCCTGATCATACCGTCCGGCGCTGAGCTGATCTGTCATCTGGAACACCACCGCGTCCAGTACCGGCTCTGTCACTGCGTCAATGTCGGTTCTTTTGATCTCTTCCGCACCGGAGTAGGCGCAGATTTTATCAATTTCACTGCTCAGCGCCGTCATTGTACCGCCGGTAATATCGATCAGATAGGCGCACAGATCGGATGAAATCCGCTTTTTATTGGCAGCAAAATGACGTGTTACCCAGGCGATCAGATCCTTCTGATCCTGTTTCGCGAATTCAACGATCACACCGCTGCTGTCAACCGCTTCCCATAGCTTTTTCAGACGCTTGTCCGGTTTCCATGCAACGGTGATATAGGTAAAAACCACGGTGCAGTATTCGGGAATATCCCGCAGAATTTCCGCCATTTTCTCCCGATCAGACTCATTCATCTTAAAGATATCCACATCATCAATCTGGATAAAGGTGGAATCTGCCATCATCGGCAGATTCTCCACCGCATCGGCAAAAGCCCTTATTTCAAAGGTCTCACTGTTTAAGCGGTGGAAATTAAAGGATTCGGTCAGAGGGTCCAGAACGATCTTTTTCATCTGATCCAGGTAGTGGTGCAGCAGGAAGGTTTCCTCTCCGTGAAAAAAATACAACCGCCCCAGCGACTTCTGCTTCAGCGCCATTTTCAGTTCGGCAATTCCGTTGTCTGCGGGCTGTTTTCTTGCCATGGTTTACCTCCTGATGGTAATGGTTCCCTGCTGGTCTGTACGGTATACGGTGCAGCCAAAACCGGAAAACCGATCCAGCACCTCCTGTGCGGGGTGTCCGTATGGGTTATCCGCGCCCACGCTGATACAGACGATCTGAGGACGTGTTGCTTCCAGCAATTCCCGGCAGCTCGAATATTTGGAGCCGTGGTGTCCCGCAATCAGAACATCCACGTTCGGAATATCCACGTGCCGCAAAAGTGACCGCTCTCCGAAAGCGTTCCGGTCTCCTGTGACCAGTATATCACATTTTTCCGTGTCAAACAAGACGCACAGGCTCATTTCGTTATCCTCTCCATGGAAGACCGGCGCGAATATGGAAATAATAGTATTGCTGTCCGTGATTTCTAGATCCTGCTGCGCGATTACGACCTGCGTCTGCTTTGGAATCGTCATATTTTCCGTCTGCCGAGGGAGAATCAGAAAATCCGCTGGGATTCTTGAGAGAAAATTCTCCGCGCCGCCGGCATGATCCCGGTCGGTATGGGTCAGAATCAGTCCGTCAATGTGGCTGTAGCCCTGGCTCAGCAGCGCTTCCGCCGCCAGGTCCGCGGTACGGCTGTCGCTGTCGCCGCCGCAGTCCACAACATAAACCCTTCCCCTGGACTGCATAATCAGACACTGGCCCTGTCCCACATCCAATACCGTAAAGCGGACATCTGACGAACACGGTTCCAACCAGGATGCCATCAGCGCAAGACACAGCGACAATATCGCGCAGCAAGTGAAGGTCACCGCCATCTTTCTGCATTCCAGGTAGATCAGAAGCAGCAGATATGCAAAAAACAGCCAAATCGTGATATAGGGACTGATGGTATAGACTGCCGCCAATGGAAACGCCGCCATGATCTTCGCGACCATCAGCACATAACGGATGAGAACCCCCGCAATAGTGCCTGCCGCTACCGCCAGAGGGATACAAATCAGGGCCAGCACACAAACCGCCACCAACAAGCAGAAGGTCAGACTGACCGTCCATAGCACCAGCAGGTTGGTCAGCACGCCCACCAGACTGACAACCCCAAAATAGTACGCGCACAGCGGAATCGTCAAAATCTGGGCTCCAATTGTAACAGAAACTCCGGCAGCTAGTTTCCTGAGCAGACGATATTTTTTCCCTTTTTTGTCTTTCAGCCTGGCAGTCAGCTTTTCCCGGATTCCAGGCGCAAACAGGAAAATACCCGCTACGCTGGCTACTGACAGCTGGAAGCTCACCGAACCGACGCAGTAGGGGTTGACAGCCAGCATGACAAGCACCGCAAAGGACAGCGCGCTGGGGCCATCGTATTCTTTATTCAGCAGCTGGGCACCCAGCATCAATCCGCACATGATACAGGCTCGGGTCACAGAGGGTGTAAAGCCTGCCACCGCCGCGAACAAAACCAGAAGCGGCGTTCCAACCAGCGCTGTCAGAAACCGTTTTCGGAAGGTTATGGTGTTGATGATGGCGAAAAAAATAGAAATATGCAGGCCAGACACTGCGACCACATGGCGAATCCCGCTGACCTTCAAAGCCGTATCCACACTGTAAGCCAGCTGCGAGGTATTTCCCAGCAAGAGCGCTTTGGCAAAAGCCACGCAGTCCGATGGGATGCAGGTATCCAGAATTTCCTGGATATGATATCGCATAATGGCAGGTACATCCCGTAGCGAGCGTGCTTCGGAAGACAGTCTCAATTCACCCGTCTGGTAGGCAAGCAGGAAAACGCCCTTGCCCTGATAATAGGACGACGGGTCTTCTCCTGTCTGCGTGGTAACCCGAAGGCGGAATTGTCCGGTCATGATATCTCCGGGTTTCACTTCCTGCGCCTGCTTCAGATATACCGTAACACGGTATTTATTTCCTGCCAAATGGATGCTACCGTCCACGGCGCCACCATAATCTGTTTCACGGCAGTAATCCAAAGCGCGAATGGAGCATTCAATTGTTTCTCCGTCAAAATCCGAAATTGGCCGCAAATGATGTGCGGTATACATGCCAAACCAGACAATACCCAGAACGCAACCAAATAGTAATACAAGGCACCGATGGATTGCACCGGGCTTCCGCTCTGCCAGAATGCCCAACAGCAAGATAAGTCCGGTTCCAATCAGTCGGATTTCCCATCTGTCCGAATACAGGCTCAGGCCGCAGGCTGCGGCGAATCCCAGCGCCAGATATACAATTCGCCGCATGGTAACAACTCCTCACAAAAAGGGCGCAGCACCCGGCTGCGCCCTTTGAAATTACTGAATCTTGGAAGCGACGTAGTCATCCACCAGAGCCAGCGCGTTATCGACCTTGGTGATGTCCTTGCCACCGCCCATGGCGGAATCCGGCTTACCGCCGCCGCTGCCGCCGCAGCAGCAGCACACCTGCTTCACCAGCTCGCCGGCCTTCAGGCCGCTGGCCACGGCTTCCTTGCCGCAGACTGCCAAGAAGGTGGGCTTGTCTCCATTGCAGGTAGCCAGCACGGCAACCACCTTGGGGTCCTTGTCCCGCAGCATATCGCCCATCTGACGCAGCTTGGCGGCATCGGCATTGGGAACCATGGCGGTCAGCACTTTGAAGCCACCCATGTTCCGGGAACCAAACAGGAACCGCTCCACCTCGCCGGACGCTTCCTTGGCCTTATACTGTTCAACGGAACGTTTCAGCTCTTTGACCTCTTCCACATAGCTCTGAATCTTGGCAGCCACGTCGGCGGGCTTGGTCTTCAGCTTTGCGGCGGCTTCAAACAGCATCTGCTGATTCTTCTCCATCTTGGCAAGGCAGGCCTTGCCGGTGATAGCTTCAATTCTGCGGACACCGGAAGCCACGCTGCACTCGCTTTCCAGCTCGAAGGGGCCAACCTTGGCAGTATTGTCCAGATGCGTACCGCCGCACAGTTCGATGGAGTAGCCGCCCATATTGACCACACGGACGGTGTCGCCGTACTTTTCGCTGAACAGAGCGGTGGCGCCGGAAGCCTTGGCCTCATCAATGGGCATCTCCCGGATATCTACATGGTAGCCCTCCAGAACCGCGTTCTGGACAAGGGAATTCACCCTTGCCAGTTCTTCCGCGGTCAGAGCGGAGTAGTGGGTAAAGTCAAAGCGCAGGCGGTCAGGCTCCACATAGGAACCGGCCTGATGGACATGGTCGCCCAGCACGGTCTGCAGGGCCTTCTGCAGCAGATGGGTGGCGGAGTGGGCACGCATAATCGCCTTGCGGCGCTCCACATCGATGGCAGCGCAGACCTCGTCGTCCACTTTGATGGAGCCGGTGACCATCTTGCCGTGATGCAGGTATTTGCCGCCCTTGTCCTTCTGAACATTGGTGACCTGGAAACGGCTGTTGCCCACCAGGATCACGCCCTGGTCAGCCACCTGGCCGCCCATTTCCGCATAGAAGGGCGTTTTATCCAGCACAATAATGCCTTCCTCGCCGCCGGCAATGGTGCCGGAGACTTCCTCACCTACGCAAACCGCCAGCACCTTGGCGGAACAGTTGTTCTCGGTATAGCCAACGAAGGTAGTGGGGGTATTGTCCAGACCCAGATCAATACCAGCCCAGGCCAGATCGCCCAGCGCCTTCCGGGCTTCCCGGGCACGAACCTTCTGCTCCTCCCGCAGGCGGTAGAATTCGTCCATGTCCAGCGTCATGTCCTCATCGGCAACCATCTCAATGGTCAGGTCAATGGGGAAGCCGTAGGTATCCGCCAGCAGGAAGGCATCAGCGCCGGAGAACTGAGTCTCACCCTTGGCCTTGTGCTCCGCCAGTTTCGCGGCAAAAATGCTCATACCGCCGTCAATGGTACGGCAGAAATTCTCTTCCTCGATCTTCACAATGCGGGTAATATACTCGGCCCGCTCCCGCAGATAGGTGTAGTGGCACTCGTTCTCCTGGATAACGGTTTCCACAACCTTGTACAGGAAGGGCGTATTCACACCCAGCAGCTTGCCATGCCGGGCGGCCCGACGGAGCAGACGGCGCAGAACATAGCCTCTGCCCTCGTTGCTGGGCAGAACACCGTCGGCAATCATAAAGGTGGAAGCACGGATGTGGTCGGTAATCACACGCAGAGACACATCCATCTTGACGCTCTGGCCATAGGTCGCGCCGGTCAGCTCGGTAACCTTGTTGGTGATGTTCATGACGGTGTCAACATCGAACAGGGAATTTACGTCCTGGCATACCACCGCCAGACGCTCCAGGCCCATGCCGGTATCGATATTCTTCTGGGCCAGTTCCGTGTAGTTGCCCTGACCGTCATTGTTGAACTGGGAGAAGACGTTGTTCCAGACTTCCATATAACGGTCACAGTCGCAGCCCACGGTGCAGTCAGGCTTGCCGCAGCCGTACTTCTCACCCCGGTCATAGTAGATCTCGGAGCAGGGGCCGCAGGGACCGGAGCCGTGCTCCCAGAAGTTGTCGGACTTGCCAAAACGGAAAATCTTTTCCGCAGGTACGCCCACTTCCTTGTTCCAGATCTCGAAGGCCTCGTCGTCGTTCTCGTAGATGGAGGGATACAGCCGGTTCTCGTCCAGGCCCACCACCTTAGTCAGGAACTCCCAGCTCCAGTTGATGGCCTCGTGCTTGAAATAGTCCCCGAAGGAGAAGTTGCCCAGCATTTCGAAGTAGGTGCCGTGGCGGGCGGTTTTACCGATGTTTTCAATATCGCCGGTACGGATGCATTTCTGGCAGGTGCAGACCCGATGACGGGGCGGCTCCACCTCGCCGGTGAAATAGGGCTTCATGGGCGCCATGCCGGAGTTGATCAGAAGCAGGGATGCGTCATTCTGCGGAATCAGGGAGAAGCTGGGCAGGCGCAGATGGCCCTTGCTCTCGAAGAACGACAGGAACATCTCTCGCAGTTCATTTACGCCGTAAGGCTTGGGATTCATGATTACTACCTCCAAAGAAAATGAAATTCACTGATTACTTTTTTCACGCAAAGAAAAATGCCGCCCCCATACCATAGGGGCGACATGGAAATCGCGGTACCACCCTAATTCGTCTCCATCGAGACATCTTTAGATGCTCTATAACGGGAGCACCCGTCCCGGTCTTCCCGGGCAACGCTGGAAGTGGCTCACGGCAGAATGACCAAGGGCTTTCACCTGTCCCCTCTCGCTTGCGATCCTTCCAATCCGCTTTGTTTCCGCAATGTCTTTGCATATCCCGGATATTCTATCACATTCTCCGGAAAAGTCAATGACTTTCCTGCTCAATATTTGTGATTTTTTGCGTGGGATCATAGGGAAGCGGCGCATCCGTATCCGGGTCAAACACCCGGATACGCTGCTTCGCAGCGGTGGGAAGCTTTGGCAGCCGTCCGCCGGGGAGGGTGACCAATTCCATCTCCAGCCCGCAGGGCCCCTTCAGCAGGCGGCAGTCCAGAATGCTGTTCCAGCTCTGCAACACCTTTCCTAGCTCAAACAGATCCGTATCCGCCTCTGTCCTTCCCGGGCGGATATCCGTCAGGAGCGGATGGGTGCTGCCGCAGACACAGACTCCGGTATGCAGGCGGGCATTCTCTCCCATGAAATACCGAAGCTCCGGCGCTCCGACAGGCGAGAGCACCATTTCGCCATCTTCCCCCTCGGGCAGCGTATTACCGTTTTTATCAACAATCTCCATCCGGTACTCCGAGCCGCGAAGGTGGATGCCCAGAACCTTCGGGCAGGAAAAACCCACAACCACGCCGGTGATGCCCATTGCCAGGCAGCCCTGGGTGGAGCAGTCAAACCCCCTGCGAATACCCTCAATCATCCATTCCTCACAAGGGTAGCCGGAGGTAACAATGTTTCGGACAAACAGCGGAATGGAATAAAAGCTCCGCAGCTTTGCCAGCCCCAGTGCGATCAGCGGTGTGCTGATAATGGTACTGGCTCGGGAGGAAAAAGCAAGACGAAGAAGACTCTTCCACCGATGATCCGCTCCCCAGACCACGGGGATTGCCTCACATTGCAAAACAGCCTGTTCCATTAACTGGCCTAGACTACCGTTGTCCTGCTCCGGAAAGCAAATTAACACGGTATCCATTTTCTTGATAAATCCGGACATTCGCTCAGCAAGATATGCTACAGTCTTTTTTTGCGCACTTGGCTGAGCCGCCAAATCCCGGAGAACGCCATAAACCAATACAATCACATCCAACCCTCTGTATAGGAATTATTATACACAAAAGTTAGCTGTAATTGCAAGTATTTTTTGCTTTCTGCACAAAAAATAATATTTTTCACCAAGTACTTTTATTTCATCTATACTTTGCTTTCCAGCCAGGCGAGCATCGCTTGTCTGCCGTCTTCTGACATGGGGAACGTCTCTTCTCCCTCCATCTGGCTTTTCTCGTAACAATACAGTCCGTGCCAATATTCTACATGAATGCTGCTCTGGGCAAAATCCACCTCTTTGGGGGTAGCCATCACCACATTCGGCACCGCGCGGAAACGGAACAGGCCGCAGGAGCCGGTGAAGATATTGTTCATGGCGAATGTGTGCAGGGTCGGCAAAAAAATCTCAGACATTGCAGTCCTCCGCCAGCGCTTCCATCTCGTCCAGCAGCTGATCAAAGAGTTCCAGCGCCTGCAAAACAGGCTCCGGACTGGTCATATCCACGCCGGCGCCCTTCAGCAGATCAATGGGGCTTCTGGAACAGCCGCCGGACAGGAAATCCAGATAATCCCGAACTGCCGGCTCCCCTTCCTTTAGGATTCTTCTGGACAGGGCTATGGCCGCGGCGTAGCCTGTGGCGTACTGGAAAACGTAGTAGTTATAGTAGAAATGGGGAATTCGGGCCCATTCCATGGCAATCCGGTCATCCACAACCATATCAGGGCCGTAGTACATTTCATTCAGACGCTTGTATTCCTGACACAAAACCTCGGCAGTCAGCGTCTGCCCGGCAGCGGTCATAGCGCCGATGTTCCGCTCGAACTCAGCAAACATGGTCTGGCGGTAGATCGTTCCCTTGAACTGGTCCAGGAAATGGTTAATGAGGTAAGCCCGTTCCTTCTTGTCCGTGGTGTTTTTCAGAAGGTGCTCCATCAGCAGCGCCTCGTTGCAGGTGGAAGCCACCTCCGCCACAAAAATCACATAGTCCGCGTCAATAGGATTCTGGTGCTTGTTGGAAAGATAGGAGTGCAGGGCGTGGCCCATCTCGTGGGCCAGCGTAAACTGGCTGTCCAGGGTGCCGGTATAGTTCAGCAGCACATAAGGATGGACTGCCGCTCCGGCGGAATAGGCGCCGCTTCGCTTGCCCTGATTCTGGTAGACATCAATCCACCGATTGTCAAAACCTTCCTTTAGAATGGCCCGGTAATCCTCTCCCAGCGGAGCAAGGGCATCGTACACTGTCTGCTTTGCCTGTTCGTAAGGAATGTGCTGATCCACGCCGAGCAGGAGCGGAGTGTACACATCGTAGAAATGCAGCTCCTCCACACCCAGCAGCTTTTTGCGCAGCCGAACGTACCGGTGCATACTGGGAAGTTTCTCATGAACTGCCTCGATCAGGTTGTCATAAACGGATACCGGCACATTTGTGCTGTCCAGCGAGGCTTCCAGCGCGGAACCGTACCTTCTCGCGTCGGCGTAGAATTTCAGCTGCTTATTCTGACCGTTCAGAATCGCCGCCGCCGTGTTTTTGAAAGCAGCAAACCCATCATAAAGATTTTCGTAGGCGCTCTTTCGCAGAACACGGTCAGGGCTTTCCTCCAGCTGAACGAATGTGCCCTGGGTCAGCGGATGGACACTCCCCTGCCCATCCACAGCATCCCGGAAGGTCAGATCCGCATCCGCCAGCGCTCCGTAAACCGTATCCGGTGTCTGCGCCATTTCGCCAGCGGCTGCCAACAGCTTTTCTTCGGCAGCGGACAGGGTATGGGGTTTTTTCCGCCGCAGATCTGTCAGATAACGGCGGTAGCGTTCCAGCTCCGGGCACTCAGAATAGAAGCCCTCCAGGGTCTCCTCCGTGACGGACATGATCTCCGGCGTATCGAAGCTGCAGGCGGCGCCTAGCTCCACCACCGCGCTCATAAACTGCCCCTGCATGGCCTGGGCGGCGGCGTTTCTGGTATCCTCGTCTGCTTTGCGCATACAATAATTCCCAAGCCGTTCCGCCTTTACATTGAGCTTCTCCGAGGCATCCAGGTACTGATACAGTGCCTTCGCACTGGTGCCCAGTTTGCCGGCAAAGGATGTCAGATACTCTCTGTCCTTCGTCAGAGTATCCAGTTCCTGTTTCCAGTCTCCGTCCGTGGGGTACAGATCCTCCAGTGCCCACTTGTCCTCCGCAGGGATCTCCTCCCGCAACGGGATTTGTTTCATCGTTTCCATAGCCTTCCCTCCATACTGTTTTTCCGTATTATACCACGTCCGCAAAAAAAAGCAACGCCGCTTGCATTTTTCGCCAAGTTATGCTAGAGTATGCGGCGGTGATGAAATTATGAAAAAACAAATCAAAGGCAGCCTGTGTCTGCTGCTGGGAACAACCATCTGGGGCTTCGCTTTCATCGCGCAGAGCGTTGGTATGGACAAAATCGGCCCCTTTACCTTTCAGGCCGTTCGCTGCATTCTGGCGGTTTTATTTCTGATTCCCTGCTCCTTCCTGATGGAAATGAAAACCTGTAGTACCCGCCAATCCGCTGAAAAATGGAAAAATCCCGTTCTGTGGAAGGTGGGCCTGATCTGCGGCTGTGCTCTGTTTGTAGCCACGAGTCTTCAGCAGGTGGGGCTGGTGTACACAGATGCCGGAAAGGCCGGTTTTCTGACCGCTATGTACATTGTCTGGGTGCCGGTGCTGGGAATGTTCCTGGGCCAGAAGCCTCCCTTTACCATCGTGTTCAGTGTAGTAATGGCAGTCATCGGACTGTACCTGCTCAGCTGCATGGGCGTGTCCCAGATCAACAAGGGTGATCTGCTGCTCACCGGCTGCGCCCTGGCCTTTGCCGTGCAGATTACCTGCATTGACCGCTTTGCCGGTGAGCTGGACGGTCTGCGGCTGAACTGCGTGCAGGCGCTGGTTGTGACGGTACTGTCCATTCCCTTCGTTATCTTCACAGAAACGGTTGACTGGGCCAATGTCCTCGCCTGCTGGAAGCCTCTGTGCTTTGCCGGTATCCTGTCCATGGGCGTTGCCTATACTTTGCAGGTTGTGGGTCAGCGCTCTTTGGAGCCCACCACCGCCTCTCTGATCATGAGTCTGGAATCGGTGTTTGCCGTACTGGGCGGCTGGTGGCTGCTGGGCGAGACCATGACACTGTGGGAGACCATCGGATGCGTGCTGGTCTTTGCCGCTGTGATTCTGTCACAGCTTCCTGTCAGTCTGTTCCGGAAAAAAGTATAACCTTAACCGCTGAAAAGCCTGGCTTTCGCCAGGCTTTTCTTGTTTAGTACAATCAGCTCCCGGGATACTTCATGGGCGTAAACCGCAATCCATCTATGCTCTGCTCCCCGCTGGTGGGCGTAAATCCCAGGTGACGATAGACCTCTACCGCATAGGGTGAGGAGTTGACCGTAAATTCCTGCTTCTCGTAATCCTGCCGCATGGCCGCAAACAGTTTTTTGCCGATACCGCGGCGATGGTATGCCGTATCCACAAAAAAGCCACCGATGTGCTGCGGCTCTCTCATGCACAGAATGCCCACAAGCGCATCCTCATGGAACGCACCGTAAAACCGCAGCCCACGGGTACGCTCCGGATCGTCAAGGCTGGCCCGAAAGGCGGCGATTCCCTCCTGTGAGTATTCCGGCGCCTCGAATTCTAAAAAGACCCGCCAGCACAGCTCCAGCGCCGCCGGAATCTCTTCCCGGGACAGTCTGCGGACGGGATAGGCTTCCACAGTGCGGGTCAGGCCATACAGCGTCATATCCAGGACTTTTCCATTTTTTATGGCGTGATTCTTCATCAGGCCCTCGAATTGAAAACCGGCCTTCTCCAGCGCCCGCCGGGAGGCTGTGTTATATGCGAAGGGTTCTGCATAGATCCTCAGAAGATCGGTGGTCTGAAAGAGAATATCGCAAAGCTGACGGATGGCATCGGTCATGATGCCGCGGCCCCAGTATTCTTCCGACAGATAGTAGCCCAGCTCCGCAGTTTGCCGATGAATATTACCTTGCCGGAAGGCGCCGATGCTGCCGATGCACGGTCCTCGATTGTAATCGCGTAAGCGAAGGTGTCGTTTTCATCCGCGCTTTGCATGGACGCGATATACGCGGCGGCGTCCCGCTCCGTATAGGGGTACGGCAGTCCATCCCGCAAATTCTCCAGAATTCTTTTGTTATTCAGTGCTGCCGCCAGATCTTGGGCATCTGACGGCCTCCATTTTCTCAGCGCGCATTTCATAGCTGCCACTCCTCCTCGAACCAAACGTGTGCGCATCTTCTCCTGTTGTCATCCATTGTTCTGCCGCTATTTTAATCGATTGGCTTTCTTCCCGATAGGCGTTTTTTCCAGTGGAATGTGTCGGATTTTCAGGGTGACGCCTTGCAGGCAAAAGACACGCCGCGGGTTAAGGCGGCGTGTCTCGAGCAATTGCTACGATTTAGCGCTATAACGTCTTTTTCTGAATGGGAACCTGAATTTCGGAAAGCCACTGCGACTCCTCATCCTTGTTCCAGATTCCGTCGATGTAGCTTTCCCGAATCGGGCCGGCGAGTTCATACCCGTTTTCTTCGATGTACTTCAGCACAACTTCATAGGATTCCGAAAAGGTGCCATAGGAGCCTCTGTGAAAGATACAGGCAGCCTGAATTTGTGGAAGGGTTCTGAAATACAGACCGTCCCGCTCCTCCTTCGGGGCGGTAACCGATTCACAGATTTCTACCAGAATATCCTCCTCTTTGTAGCCAGGCTCCAGATAGTTTGTAAAGCAATACTCCGGGATAGCGCATTCACAGCCCACGCTTTCCATGATCGCTCCCATTTTGGGCATCACGTCAAAGAGTCTGTCGTAGGACTCGATTCTCGTCTGCATAGCGGCTACGGTGGTTTCCGGAATGGTTTTGATCAGGACAGGATTGGTTAGCCCGGTTTTCTTCTTGGACAGATATCCGTCTACCACGGCGATTTGTCTGGTAAGACCGGCAATCTTTTCCAGCAGCTCCGCTTTCTTTTTCAGCAGAACCTCCTGCTCATCCGCCCCCGAATTGACCCGGGCGATTTCCTCCAGAGTAAACCCAGCCTTTTTCAGCGCGGTGATCTGGTGCAGCACCGCCATCTGGGAGAGGTTGTAATACCGATATCCTGTTTCCGGATGAATCAGCGCCGGTATCAGCAGGCCCTGTTCCTCGTAGAAGCGCAGGGTCTTAACCGTAACGTGGTTCATCGCCGCGAAGATACCGATCTTATAGAGGGTATCACCTGTTTTTTCCTGGAAAGGTTTGTGTTCGTGCTTCATTTCCATAGCATTACTCCCAGCGGAAGGTTTTGACGGCAATCGTGCCGCAAATGACGGCAATGGCCGTCAAGGTCATCACGGGTACGGCAATGCTATCATAGCATCCCATGGATACCGATTTCAAGAGGTCAATTCCCACGCCCAGAGGCATCAGCTTCGCGATAGGCTGAAACCACGCGGGAAAAACCTCCGCCGGAATGGTGGCGCCGGAGAACAGCAGCATGGGAAAATAGAGCACGCTGGTTGCTACATTCATGGCTTTCGTGGTGCGGCAGAGGCTTGCGACCATCAAGCCGATGGAGAACATGGAAATCATGGTCAGCAGCCACGCTGCCACATAAACGAGAACATTTCCGGACATTCTGTAGCCGAAAACGATAACAGCGGCTGCGGTTAAGATCAGGGTGGAAATGGCAGCCATCACGCCGCTGGCGAGGGTATCGCAGGCCAGGAGTCTAGCGGGAGAACAGGGACTGCAATACATCCGTCGTAGGACCCCCTGTGATCGGTATTCCACGATGGAAATGGGGATGCTCATAAACGCGCTGCAGCAGATGCCCACGGTGGATAGCGCCACATAGGAGCTTTGCAGATAGGTAAGCCCCGAATCCGCCGCGTTCTTATTTCCCGCGATCATCGTAATCAGAATCAGCGTCACCAGCGGCATAATCAGGTTAAACAGGATCACATCCGGGGAGCGGAAAAAAAGCTTCTGCTCCACCCCATACATTCTCAGAAAACGCTTCACAGCAGTTCCTCCTCTCCCATAAAAAACAGATAGGCTTCCTCCAGATTCCTCTGACCGGAGTTGGCGACCACCTCATCGATGCTGCCTTCCGCTACCTTTTTTCCCGACCGGATGATACACACCCGGTCGCAAAGGGCCTCCGCCTCTTCCATGTAGTGTGTCGTCAGGAAGATGGTAAGGCCCTGTTCTTTCAGATGCTTTAAGGTGCGCCATACCTCACGCCTGGCTACCACATCCAGACCGGTGGTCAGTTCATCCAGAAATACAATCTCCGGATTGCCGATCAGCGCCAACACCACCGAGAGCTTCTGCCGTTCACCGCCGGAGAGCTTGGACACAAGATTCTTCCTGAGCGCGGCAAGTCCGAACCCTTCCAGCAGCCGCGGGTAGTCTGCCGGCGCATCATACAGGGAAGCGTATTCGATACACGCCTCTTCCACGGTAATGCTGTTCTGATACTGGGTATGCTGGAGCTGTACCCCTACCCGTTCAAACACCTGTTTTCTGTGTTTCCCGGCATTCATCCCCAGAATGGCTGCGGAACCGCTGTCCGGCGCCTTCAACCCCAGAATCAGATCAATGGTGGTGCTTTTACCGGCGCCATTGTGGCCCAGCAGCGCGAACACCTCACCTTGCTTCACAGAAAAGGTCAGATTGTCCACAACCTTGCGGCTTCCAAATGATTTTGTTAGATTTTGGACGCGAATACATGGTTCTTCCTTAAAAAATCCTCCTTGTTTTTCTTGACAAGGAGGATTCTATCATCTCCCCTTAAGGGGAGAGTCAAGTAAAATTTTCACTTTTTGAAGATCGTTTTCCCGCAAAGATGAATGGACAGCTCCTCCAATGCGGCGGCAAGCGCGAGAAAGCAAACCATCCAACTATATACAATGCCCGTCGATAACGTCAGCACATAGGGCAGCAAAAACACGCCGGCGCCAGTCAGATTATTGAGCCAGGTATGCAGCGCCGCAAACTGGTGGTATCTGACCGCTGCCGCCGCGTAAGCCGCCAGCCGCACCAGTACAATGGCTGCCACGACATACCAGATCGCCGTGGGAAGCTTCTGCCAAAGTACCGGGAAAAGCCGGAACAGCAGAACGCCGTAGAACAGCAAATCCGCGATGCTGTCCAGCCTCGCGCCGAATTGGCTGGCGGTGCCTGTTTTTCTCGCCAGCCAGCCGTCCAATACATCTGTCAGCCCGGTAACAGTATAGACTGCGAAGAACCCGGCTGAGTTCAGCGGAAAAAACGGCAGGAACAGAGAGAAAGCTATTCGAAGGGACGTAATTGTGTCCGCCGCGTTCCATTTGTGCCCTTGAGCCATCCCGCTCCCTCCCATCACACGCATACTGATTTCTTCCTAACAGGTCATCTGCGGTCAGTCCGATTTGGAAGCAGCCGTCACTGTTTTGACAGCAGAGCGATACCCGCGCAGGAAAGACCGATACCCAGCAGAGAAACAGCGGTCTGTGTGTCCAGATTGCCCAAACGGGACAGTACCACAACCGCAACACCCATAGCCAGCGTCAGCGCCTTAAAAACGGTAGACGCGATATCACGAATTTTGTCCATAATGATGATCTCCCTTCAAGTTTTGCATTATCAGTATATCACAGCGTTTCTCTGGTGCATAGGAGAATTCTATATCTGTTTGTGTCCGTTTTGCAGGTTCTTATCCGGCTGAAAGATTTTAATCCACGGAAAATTCCACTGAAAAACGCAGCGGCTCCCCGGGAATGGAGAGCCGCTGGCTGTTATTTCGTGGCACGGATCGTTTCGAGGTCCAGCTTTGTGGCGATTACCTGCGGGTCTGTGGTGATGGTGAGCTGGGTCAATGTGTAGGCATCGTCCCTGACCGGGTTGATTTGCAGGTAGACGGCAATAAAGTCTCCGTAGTAGAAATCAAAGGTGGCAAAATAGTGATCCGCGGCATCCGGTGTATCCTCGAAGGGGGCGTTCACCCGGAACATATAGCTGGTCTTCTCCCCATCCGACAGGGTGTCCACATAGGTCACATAATGGCGGATGAAGTTGAAGCTGCCCAGCCACGGGGTGCTCCACTCGGAAGGGGCTTCCGCTTCTATCCAGATTGGTTCCGGGCTTGTCTCGCTGCCCGCATTGGTATAGTAACGGTCGTTCACGTAGAGCTGCGCGTGATCCAACCCGTCGGCAGTGGTGGTGACCCGCAGGAAACCGATTTCGCTGTCATAGCAGAATGTTTCAATGTAGTCTTTTTCAGGGGTGTTCTGATACCGGCACTCGGTCTGAATCAGGGCGGGTGCATCTTGTAAGCCCATCATCACCGCTTGTGCCTTGGCGAAGGCAGTTTCTTCTTCCGACAGTTCCGGTGTCGCTGCCGGGGAGGTCAAGGCAAATGTGTCTGCCATCACCGCCAGCCGGACACCAAAGCCCTCGGCTGCTTCCATGGGGTAGACGCAGCACACGGCGTACACATCGTCTTCCGAAGAAATCAGCCGTACATCCGCCATAATGCCCTCGGCATTGGTTCCGCCCAAGCCTCCCTGATTGTCCTCAATCAGGTCGAAGCCTTCAAACCTGCGCTGTACCCATTGCTGTGCCACCGACAGGGGCATATCCTTTAGGTGAATGACGCTGAGTTTTACCTCCGGGTTAAGGCGGCTCTCCCAGACGGGCTGACCATCATCGAGATAATAGACCCAATTCTCATCAAAAATGTAGAGGGAATACCCATCCCCGGCATAAAGGGTCGCCATCGCCTTTTCCTCCATGCCCTCCACATAGAAGGTCAGCTCTTTCTGCTGCGCCGCGGGTTCCTGATAGACCACTGCCTTCTGGAAAGCAGAGCGGGTAGCCTCGTCAATGGCCAGATCATCCAGCCAGAAATCATACAGGGTTTTCCCATCAACCTGGAAATAGTGGGTCCGCCTGACCGTGGGATTCTGAAAATCGTCTTCAACGGTGAGGGAACAGCGATTACTCCCCTTCCAGGAAAACACACCCGCAACATACAGATTTGGGTCTTCCAAATCCGGGATGCCCACATCCTCCAGCCACAGCCAGGCTCCGTCATTGGGGTCGTAT
>JALFXH010000028.1 GCA_022786965.1 Clostridiales bacterium | reverse complement strand
AGGCCTGTTTATTGGCGATGCAGCAAAGGCGGCAAATGTGAATCGGTCAGCATCCGGGAAGATGACCTGAAGCGTGTGGCTGCAGAGGCCATGGGGTTAGAGGACTTTGATGAGGATAGATTCCGGGGAAAAGTGGAATCTATCGAAGCCGGAAAGCCAGACTGCTTGACTGTCCATTTCAAGAGTGGGAGAACAGAAGAGATTTCTTATACGCCTACGCCATCCAAGCGGCGTCCCAAGGCACGGAGAAAGGAGAGCGGAGAAAAGTGGCAAAGACAGTAAGGGCCATCCCGGCCACCATCAGCCGTTATACGGCGGCTCCGATTAACAGCCGGAAGAAGCGGAGAGTAGCGGGCTATGCCAGGGTTTCCACGGACCATGATGACCAGATCAGCAGCTATGAAGCACAGGTCGATTATTATACGAACTATATCAGGGAACGGGATGACTGGGAATTTGTCGGCATCTACACCGATGAAGGCATCTCGGCTACCAACACGCGTCACCGCGATGGCTTCAAGCGGATGGTCAGGGATGCCATGGATGGGAAAATCGACCTCATCGTCACAAAATCAGTCAGCCGCTTCGCCAGAAATACCGTAGACAGCCTGACAACGGTACGCAAGCTCAAGGACAAGGGCATCGAGATATATTTCGAGAAGGAAAATATCTGGACGCTCGATGCCAAGGGCGAACTCCTCATCACCATCATGAGTTCCCTGGCGCAGGAAGAAAGCAGGAGCATCTCGGAAAACGTCACCTGGGGCCATCGGAAGCGATTCGCTGACGGGAAGGTGTGTGTGCCGTTCGGCCATTTCCTTGGCTATGACCGGGGACCGGACGGGAATCTGGTCGTCAACCGGGAACAGGCCAAGACGGTGAAACTGATTTACCGCTTGTTCCTGGACGGGTATACCTTCCACTCCATTGCCAGGGAGCTGACTTCCAGAGGGCTGGAAACTCCGGCAAGAAAGAAACGCTGGTATCCGGGGACGGTAGAGAGCATCCTGACAAATGAGAAATACAAGGGCGATGCCCTGCTGCAGAAGCGGTTCACCGTCAACTTCCTGACCAAAGAAACGAAAGCGAATGAAGGGGAAGTGCCGCAGTACTATGTGGAAAATAACCACGAAGCCATCATCAGCCAGCAGGTCTTCGATTGGGTGCAGGAAGAAATCAAGCGGAGGCGTGACGGGAGGAGCCGTTACAGCGGCGTCTCCATCTTCTCCATTATATTGCTTTTAACTGGGCACGCAGTCTGGCTTCCGCTTTGTGATAAATGGTATCCAGAATATCCGCGTCATCAATGAGTTCAGCCATTACGATATCGACACATTCTGCATTGGTGAAGATGCACCGATACAAACTGATGGATTCGAACTGCTGTAACAATCGTTCACGTAAAGCGTCATCGGATAATTCCAATCGCCCTTGGAGATTGGCCATCCATTGCTTTATAGCTGGCGGTAGCTTTGCATTTGATTGGCTGTAAGGAAAATCATATTTGAGCATGAGCTGTAAGCGGAATTTTTCATCGATGTCACTGAACTCGCTGTTGTCCATACCGCTCAGATCATAGGCGATTACTTCACATAACAAGTTGAATGCCTGTTCGTACTTCTTTTCTTCGAAGAGAAATTCATACATATCGAGTCTGGTATTGCGATAAAGGCCCATGTCACCTTCGTGCAGGTGTTTAAGTGATTCCTCGTTGAAGAATTGCCAGATAAGGTCGCGGAAGCCGAGGTGATGCGGATTCTTATGGTTCAGCCGGTCGTTCATTTCCCAGATGGACATATACTTGTGGCGATGGAGATAGGGGACATATTGGTTCTCCGTAAGCTCCTGCGTTCCGGACTCAGTCAGTTCGTAAAAGCGTACAGGAAATTTCTTTTCCAGCTCTTCAGGAGAAGTATTGCTTAACAGACGGCTGTCCAGGGCATTGAACTTCCGCATCTCCGAGCGCAGGCACTTCCCATCCTTCCCCCAGCAGAGGAAGCCGTTGGCGGGGTAGGGGCAGCCCTGGCAGAGGGGGGAGCGGGTGCATACCGGCCTGGGCGGCTGCTCCGCCGGGCGCTCCGGGGCGTACAGCTTGTGGGCGCAGTAGTGGAACAGCGCCTGGGCATAAAAAAGGGCGGCGCCCTTTTTGGCACCGCCCTCACATGGACTGTTCAAGGCTTGGTCCCTCTTTCTGTAGTTGATTTTGCTCTGGTGCAGGCAGCTGCGCATTGATCTGCGCCAGGATGCGCCGGCACTGGAACTCCTGCTGGTAGGAGGCGGGGCCCTCGCCATAGAGAAAGCCCTGCACCGCCTGGCGCAGTTCCTCCAGCTGCTCCCGGTCAAAGACCCGCTCCCCGGCCACCAGACCGGCGCGGAGGGCAAAGTCCTCCTTGGCGCTCTGGTAGTCCTCCATGTAGTAGTGGCCGTTGTTGACTCCTCTCCGGTCATAGTCCCGGGCCCAGGTGACGAACTGGGCCCCCAGCAGCGTCTCTGTCCCGGCCAGCACCGTGCCGTTGAACTCCGCCAGCACCCGGTAACCGTCCACCAGGCCTTCTGCCTTCAGCGGCAGGGCCGCCTCC
>JALFXH010000174.1 GCA_022786965.1 Clostridiales bacterium | reverse complement strand
ATTCTTCCCATATGCGATCTGAGTTTGACGAAGCAGGATGCCGCCGTACCAATCGAAGTGGTTTGGAATCCGGACAGTGTCATCAAGGCCGGCGGCTCCCATCCCAATCTGTTTCTGGCGCAGGGGATGCTTGCGGTATTGTCTGAGGTTTATCACAGTGTCAGCAAGCCAGCATTGACAGGCATTCTGGACGAAATCACAGCGGATTCCCTATCCTCCTTCCAGATGCTTGCCGGGCTCCCCATGACAGGGAATCTGGACAGGGCAACCTGGACGCATTTGTCCCAGCAATACCCCATGGCAGCAAACAGGGCCGTTTCCCGCGATACAAAATAACAATTGTTTCTAAAAAATGAATTTTCCCAGAAACGACTGGTAATACTTGATAATCCGAAGCCAACTGTCTATAATAGGGAGAAAAAGCCAATGACATAAGCGGAGGATGGTTCCATGTTTATCAAAAACTGGAAAAAGGAAATTTTTACAATTCCAAATTTATTAAGCCTGTTTCGGCTGGTGTTGATCCCCGTTTATGCATCCGTGTATTTGGCTGCCACCGAAAGCTACCAGTTCCTTCTTGCGGGCGCCATTCTTGCGGTTTCCTGCCTGACGGATATGATCGACGGAAAAATCGCCCGGAAGTTCAATATGATCACCACGCTTGGTAAGGTGCTGGATCCTCTGGCCGATAAGCTCACCCAGCTGACGTTGACCATTTGCCTGAGCATGAAGTACCCTGTGCTGTACCCGGTTCTGGGCTTGTTTGTCCTGAAGGAGCTGTTTCAGCTGGTGCTGGGTGTTGTGTTTCTGCGCAAGGGAAAAATGCTGCCGGGCGCGCTGATGGCGGGCAAAATCTGCACAACCGTTCTGTTTATCAGTCTGATCGCGTTGGTTTTGATGCCGAATATGCATCCCGCAGCGGTAACGCTGATCGCCGTGATTGACGCTCTGTTCCTGTCGATTTCGTTCATCAGCTATGTTTTGGCCTATTTCGGGAAACATGTCAAGGTTCAGGATATTGAATCGGAATAAAACAAAATCATACGGCGGCTCAAAAAATTTGAGCCGCCGTGTTCCTTTGTCCTCTCTATCAGGGAAGCAACGTGTCACGGGTACGCCGTCGGGTTATCCGCGGATATTTCCACGGCATCGGCTTTCCCCATTGCTTCCCTCGTTGTAAGTATAGTATACCAGATCTTTTTGGTTATTGGTGAAGAAATCTTGAACATTCTCCAAAAATATTTCGACAGAATGCACAAAAAAGGACAGCAAAAATAGCTGTCCTCATAGTATCAGGTCGGGTACGCATTGCTCAGCAGAAGCAGCAGCGGCAGCGCCAGCGTAAAAATACTGATGGCCCAGGAATACATCGCCTTTCTGGAGCAGAACATAAGCACCAGACATCCGATTGTCAGAGCCAGCGGCCCCATTACCGCCATATTCCGGCTGATATACTGGGCGAACTCCCCGGTTGCCTGTAAATTGATTCCCACCTGTTCCGGGAGATGCTCCCGATTGTATGCAGCCAGTTTCAGCGCGTAATAGACCACCGGAGCGGCCAGCACGAATTTCCTTAGCCGGTAAAGCCAGAGTCCAATCAGGTTAATCACACGGTTGATCTTACCGACCACCGTCTTCACTTTCGCAAAGCCCGTCTTAAGGCTTCCTTCATTCACAGAAGCTTCGGCGTTTTCCATATGCTTCCTCCATTCTTTATATTGCGCATTGTACCATAAATTTGGCTTCAAAGCAAGTAAACAATCCATGACATTCCACGCTCAAACGGGATTTAGTCCGTTTTATTGTACTCTTATATTGCTATACTCTCCTCAAACATTCAACCTTTCAGGAGGGTTACACATGAAAAACATTGAACAGAACGCCCGACTGCATATCTATCATGCACCGGCGCGTAAAACCGGCAGGCAGCTCCTTACGCAAAAAAACGTGGATATTGCCGTTGTGATCGTATCCTTTGCCGGCCTGATCAGCGCCATGGCGTTTTTGCTGACTATGCGCTGACGATGTCCGATTCTCTCACAATTCGACAGTCCGTAATTTTTCCATCCCTGGTTTCAATGACTCCGGCGGAACCACCGTAGTAGCCGCTGCTGCCCGGATTCAGGACCCACAGTCCGTCATCTTCCCTGTGGCAGTCGGCGGCGTGGGTATGGCCGTACAAAACCGCGTCCACCCTTGCGGCTCTGGCGTCCTTCAGCAGGGCGCCAATGGTCAATTTGACCTGATGTCTGTGACCGTGGGTCATGTACAACCGCACACCGCAGACATTGTCAACAAGAATTTCCGGCTTACCCGGTGGGCAGCGGTAACGGTCACAGTTACCTGGCACCTGGTAAAACGGAATGTCGGAAAATTCTTCCGCCAGAGTGGTCCCATCGTCAAAATAGTCCCCCAGATGGATCAGCGCATTGGGTTTCACAGCCTGTACGCACTGCCGCATGAATCGGAGTGTGGAATGAGAATCGGACAACACCAGAATTGCCATAGCGTTCCTCCCTGTTTAGTCTGTGTGAGATGCCGCCGCGGCATACTTCCCGGAGACAGACCTTTTTTTGCCGAAAATGCGGAAAAAAACCAGCGACTTTTATCAGATTATATCACAAATGCAGTATCTGTCAAGCTAAAACGCGGGTGTCACATTTCACCCTGCCGGCGCATATGCTATTGCATGAGACGCTACCTGTCGGGAGGGATACTGATATGCCGCAAATTCCGGATATGGGCGAACTAATCCGTCTTGCTCAAACACCTGCGGGGCAAAAGCTGATTACTTTGCTGAAAAGTCAGGGTGGATCTGGGCTTCAGCGGGCCATTACTAGCGCAGCCGCCGGGGATTATTCCCACGCCAGAGAAATCCTGTCGAACCTTCTTTCCACCCCAGAAGCCCAGACACTGCTTAAGGAACTGGAGGGACAGAAATGAGCGAACTGGAAGAGAAACTGGGCACAATTCTGTCCAATCCACAGCTGATGCAGCAGATCTCCGCAATGGCGCAAGCCCTGGGACAGGCGCCGCCGGAGCAGCCGGCACCACCGCCAATGGCCCCCCAGCCTCCTGCTCTGCCCGACCCAGCCATGCTGCAAAAGGTTTCCGGAATGCTGCAGGCAGGTCGCGTTGATCAGGAGCAGCAACAGCTGCTTCACGCGCTGTCGCCTTTTCTGAGCCAATCCCGAATTGGAAAGCTGGAACGGGCCATGCGGGCCGCGAAAATGGCGGGGTTCGCGTCGGCACTGCTGAAGTCCGGCGGACTGAATATCTTTGGTGGGAGGTAGGATATGTATAATCGTTATATTCCTCAGCCGGACGGCTCCTACCGAAGAAACCGGATGCAGGATTCCCAGCGTCCGGCACCCCAGCCGCCTCAGCAGCCACAGCCCCCGCAGGAACACGCAAACTGTTTCAGTGACGGCTCCACTCCGCGAAGAAGGAATCCATCGGCGCCGATCTCCGCCGGAGGCTTTTTACGACAGCTTCTGCCCGGGAATCTGGACACGGAGGATCTGCTGGTGATTGTCCTCCTGCTGTTGATGGCCGGAGACTGCGAAGAAGACCGAAATACAGCGCTTCTGACTCTGGCACTGTACTTATTCCTGTGATATTGAGTATGATTCATCCACATGACACTTGCATATGGAGCTGCATTCTGATAGAATAATGGAAAACACAGAATTTAGAGGATGAATTTGTCATCAGGGAAGGAAAGAATCCATATGTTCCGAAAAGCCGCGGAGAGAAAACGCATTCAATCATTCTGGACGGACAGCGTCCGGTTTCACGGCAGGCCTTGCTCCATTTTGGCGCTGGGAGTGCGTGTCTGCGATACCGCTCTTCGCAAGCTGGATCTGTCCGATCCGGAGCCGGAGCGGCTCGTATGCGTTTCGGAATACGTTGGCTGCTGCACGGATGCCATACAGGTTTGCCTGCACTGTACAGCCGGAAAGAAACACCTGCTGTATTATAAAACCGGTCGTCTGATCTTCACCATTTATGATCTGAATTCCGAAAACTCCGTTCGAATCTGCGCCAGGCCAGAGATATCGGAATCTCTGCGGGATTTGGAACCCGAGCGGATTTTGTCAATGCCAGAGGACGCGCTGTTCTATTTTGAGGCGGCACATCCCCTGACAGAGCGAACCCGAAAGCGCGTTTGCAGGCCATGTGATGCCCCGGCAGCCAGCGTCCCCTATCGGGATTCCGGCGTGCAGGACAGCCCGGAGCAATTCCTCAAATTTGATCTATCCGACAACGAAGCCTGTCGGACTGCGCGAAGAAGAAAATAAAATTGATGCCCCCGCCGTGAAAAGCTGATACTGAACATCAGCTGCGCGGCGGGGGCTTTTCCGTTATTGAGTCCGGTCTTTGGAACGCCTTACTACATCTCCTGCCGGCCTTCCAGCGCCCGGGATAGGGTCACTTCATCGGCATATTCCAGCTGGCTGCCCACCGGGACACCATAGGCAAGCCGGGTGACCTTGACTTCCATGGGCCGCAGCAGTCGGGAGATGTACATGGCGGTGGCTTCTCCCTCGGTATCCGGATTGGTCGCCATGATGACCTCCCGCACGTCCCCTTCGGATACACGTTTCAGAAGCTCCTTAATACGGATGTCGTCCTGGGTTACATGATTCAAAGGGGAAATCACACCATGCAGAACGTGATAGACCCCCCGGAACTCCCGGGAGCGCTCCATGGCGATCACATCCTTGGGATCGGCAACGACACAGATCACGGACTTATCCCGGGTATCATCATCACAGATGGGGCACAGCTCCCGATCGGTTAAGTTCTGGCAGCAGGGGCATGTGTGCACCTGCTTTTTCGCTTCCAGAATCGCGGCGGCAAATTCTTCCGCATCCTCCATAGGCAGGCTCAGCACATGAAAGGCCAGCCGCTGGGCTGTTTTGCTGCCAACGCCGGGAAGTCTCGCGAACTGATCCGATAAATTTTGCAGCGCCGCAGGAAAAATCAGCATACTGCCTCCTTAGAACAGGCCGCCCAGATTCAGTCCGCCGGTGAGCCGGGACATATTGTTGGCGGCTTCATTGTCGGCGGCGCGCATGGCCTCGTTCACAGCGGCAATCACCATATCCTGCAGCATTTCCACATCATCTGGGTCCACTGCCTCGGGGTTGATCTCCAGACCAACCAGTTCGTGCTTGCCATTGACGGTAGCGGACACCATACCGCCGCCGGCTTTGGCGGTGAAGGTTTTCGCTTCCTGCTCCGACTGCATACGCATCATCTCCTGCTGCATTTTCTGAGCCTGCTTCATCATCGCAGCCTGATTCATACCACCGTGCATACCCCG
>JALFXH010000135.1 GCA_022786965.1 Clostridiales bacterium | reverse complement strand
GATGCTGGAAACCGTCTGCACTTCCCGCAAGACCATCCGTATTGCCGGGGATGATTACCCCGCCGAGCTGGTGAAGTCCAAGTTTATGAAGCTGAACAGTGAACATATCCGCTTTGTCTTTGACTGCCTGCGGGAGAACACTACGAAAGTCCGCAACATCAAGCAGTATTTACGGGCTATGCTGTTCAATGCCCCCAGCACCATCAGCAACTACTACACATCCCTTGTGGCGCACGATATGGCGCAGCCGGATTGGGGCAAGCCGAAATCCGGCCTGCCGGACTATTCCTGTTCGCCGGATGAAAGCCTGTGAGGAAAAGGAGGCGCTTTGAACCGTTGTTACCTGCGGCGTCTGGTGGTTCCACCTTAGACGCCATTTTGACTTTTTGACAAGGAGGGATGCTTATTGCAGGAAGAAGTCGATCAGAAAACCATTGCCCTGTCCATGAAAACGGGCAAGCTCACGGCCCAAGTGCTGCAAGCGGCGCTGAAAAAGTATTTGCAGCACCGGGCCAAAGGCAAGACCACGCTGCATCACGGCCAGCAGAGCCTAAAGCAGCTTAAAAAGCATGGGGCGGCCCTCTCCAACATTGAGATTACCGAGGCCAACATTGGTGCGTTCAAGCCCTGTGCCAAGAAATACGGCGTGGATTTTGCTTTGCGAAAGGATAAGACCACCCAACCGCCCCACTACGTCGTGATCTTCAAATCCAAGGACGCGGACAATCTGGAACAGGCGTTCCGGGAATTTACGGTAAAGACGCTCTCCAAGGAGCAGCGGCCCTCCATCCGCAAGGTGCTGTCCGCCATGAAGCAAAAGACAGCGGAGCAGACCAAGCAGCGGGCCAAGGAGAAAGTCAGGGAAAGGGGGCTGGAACGATGAAGCCTGATGTGAAAAAGCTGGTAATCCTCAATCTCCCGTATCTGATTTTTGTGTACCTGTTCGGAAAGTGCGGGCAGGCGTACCGGCTGGCTGCCGGTGCTGACCTGTCAGGAAAGCTCCTGCATTTTGCGGACGGCTTCACAGCGGCCTTTGCAAATCCCCTCCCCAGCCTGCACCTGTTTGATTTCTGCGTCGGCGTCGCCGGTGCTTTGATCGTGCGGCTGGTGGTGTACTGCAAAGGCAAGAACGCCAAGAAGTACCGCAAGGGTGTGGAGTACGGCAGCGCCCGTTGGGGGACGGCCAAGGATATTGCCCCCTATATCGACCCCAAGTTTGAAAACAATATCCTGCTGACCCAAACGGAACGGCTGACTATGACCGGGAGGCCCAAAGACCCCAAGACCGCCCGGAACAAAAACGTGCTGGTGATTGGCGGCAGCGGTTCCGGCAAAACACGATTTTTCGTGAAGCCCAACCTGATGCAATGCTTTCCGACCACGGACTACCCGACCTCATTTGTGGTGACTGACCCGAAAGGCACCCTTGTTCTGGAAACGGGAAAGATGTTTCAGCAGGCGGGCTACCGCATAAAAATTCTGAACACCATCAACTTTTCCAAGTCCATGAAATACAATCCGTTCGTTTACATCCACTCGGAAAAGGACGTGCTAAAGCTGGTAAATACCCTGATTGCCAACACCAAGGGAGAGGGCGAAAAATCAGCGGAGGATTTTTGGGTCAAGTCGGAACGGCTGTTTTACACGGCCCTGATCGGCTACATCTGGTATGAGGCCCCGGCAGAGGAAATGAACTTCACAACGCTGCTGGAAATGATAAACGCCAGTGAAGCCCGGGAGGACGACCCGGAGTTTCAAAGCCCCGTAGACCTGATGTTTGAACGATTGGAGCAGAAAGACCCAGACCACTTTGCCGTGCGGCAGTATAAGAAATTTCTGCTTTCCGCTGGCAAAACCCGTTCCTCTATCCTGATAAGCTGTGGCGCACGTTTGGCCCCCTTTGACATCCGGGAAGTGCGCGAACTGATGGAGGACGACGAAATGGAGCTGGACACCATCGGGGACGAAAAGACGGTGCTGTTTCTCATTATGAGCGACACGGACACCACTTTCAATTTCATTCTGGCTATGCTCCAAAGCCAGCTTATCAACTTACTTTGTGACCGGGCCGATGATAAGTACGGCGGACGGCTGCCTGTCCATGTGCGGCTGATCTTAGACGAGTTTGCTAACATCGGTCAGATACCAAATTTCGATAAATTGATCGCCACCATCCGAAGCCGGGAAATCTCGGCTTCTATCATTTTGCAGAGCCAGTCGCAGTTAAAGGCCATCTACAAGGATGCTGCCGAAATCATATCGGACAACTGCGATTCTGTGCTTTTCCTGAGTGGGCGCGGCAAAAATGCCAAGGAAATCTCCGACGCGCTGGGGAAAGAAACCATTGACAGTTTCAACACCAGCGAGAACCGGGGAAGCCAGACATCCCACGGACTGAACTACCAGAAGTTAGGAAAGGAGCTGATGAGCCAAGACGAAATCGCTGTGATGGACGGCGGCAAGTGCATCTTGCAGCTACGAGGAGTGCGCCCGTTTTTATCGGAGAAATTCGATATTACCAAGCACCCCCGCTACAAGTATCTTGCTGACGCCGACAAGAAAAACACCTTTGATGTGGACAGGTTTTTGACCGCTACGCGCCGGAAACGGCAGCAAGTGGTGACGCAGGACGAGATTTTCGACCTGTACGAAATTGACCTGTCGGACGAGAACGCCGCCGCTGAATAAGCAGCGGCTATTTTCATACCCAAAATCCAAATCAAACAATTTTGTGAGCCGCAAAACGCGGCAGAAAGTGAGGACATTTATCGAATTTTTCAACAGCGCAGTGAACACTTTGCAGACTATCGTGATTGGACTGGGCGGCGGCCTGTGCGTCTGGGGCGGCGTCAATCTTCTGGAGGGCTACGGCCAGGACAACCCCGGCGCTAAGAGCCATGGCGTAAAGCAGCTTGTCGCTGGCGGCGGCGTGGCCCTGATCGGCGTGACCCTGATTCCCC
>JALFXH010000013.1 GCA_022786965.1 Clostridiales bacterium | reverse complement strand
TTGTCGATGTTCACCACGCTGACGCCGCTGGCGCAGGAGTTGAGCATACTGAGCAGGGCGGAAATGCCGCCGAAGGAAGCGCCGTAGCCCACGCTGGTGGGTACTGCGATCACCGGGCAGTCTGCAAGGCCCCCCACCACGCTGGCGAGAGCACCTTCCATGCCGGCAATGGCGATGACCACGCTGCCTTCCATAATGAGGTCCATGTGGGCCAGCAGCCGGTGCACACCGGATACGCCCACGTCGTACAGCCGCACCACTTCACTTCCCAGAATTTCCGCCGTCAGCGCCGCTTCCTCGGCAACGGGAATATCGCTGGTACCGCCGGTGGCGATGACCACCTTGCCGATGCCGTCCGGCTCCGGAAAGCCGCCTACAATGCCTACCTTCGCGTCCCGGCGATAGTCCAGAAGTGTGGTTTTCGACACAAATGCGGCAGCTTCTTCCGACATTCGGGTGATGAGAATGCGGCTTTGACCGTGGCGGCACATGGTGTCGATGATCCCGGCGATCTGCTCCGGGGTTTTGCCCGCGCCGTAGATCACCTCCGCCGCGCCCTGACGCACCCGGCGATGCAGATCCACCTTGGCGTAGCCAATGTCCTCGAAGGGGGACATTTTGATTTTGAGCAGGGCATCGTCCACGCTGACGCTGCCGGACTGCACGTCCTCCAAAAGCTTGCGAATGTCGGAATTCATGGGCGTACCTCCAAATCCAGCATCACGCCGGAATACAGCTTCTTCAGGTGGGACACAATGGCGTCCCGATTTTTCAGCACGGTCTGCAAATCGGATTCCGTGACCTGAATCCGTGCAATGTCGCCCAGCGTACGCACCCGGAAGTCCCGCAGGCCGAGACTGTGCAGATAGGTTTCCGCGTCCTCCGTCCGGGCCAGCTTCGACCGGGTGATGATGTCCCCGGTGGGAATCCGGGTGGCAAGACACGCATAGGCGGGCTTGTCGTGAGTGAACAGCCCCGCTTCCTTGGAAAGACGGCGGATTTCTGTTTTTGTCAGGCCGCACTCCCGCAGGGGAGAGCGGACGCAAAGCTCCCTCAGGGCTTTCATTCCGGGCCGGTCAGAAGCGTCGTCGGAAGCGTTGGTGCCGTCCAGAATCAGGGGAAATCCGTCCCGTTTCGCGGCGGCAGTCATGGCGGAAAAAATTGCGGTTTTGCAGTAATAGCAGCGATTTGCCGGGTTTTCCGCCACCTTCGGCACGCTGAGAACGTCCAGAGTGAGAATCTCCATTTCCGCACCCAGCTGGGCTGCCAGCTTTTTCGCGTCCTCCAGCTCAAAGGCGGGCTGGAAAGCGGTTTTCGCGTAATAGGCCTTCACATTCGCGCCGGACTGAACGGCGGAATAGAGTAAATACGCCGAGTCCACGCCGCCGGAAAAGGCAATGGCGGCTTTGGGATTCTCTTTCCAGAATTGGGTTAGATTCATGGCGTCCTCCATTGGGAAAATTTGATCATATTATAGCATTTTCGAAACCTGTTATCAATAGGCTAAACATTTAACGAATTGGTTAAATAAATAGTTGACAAACGGAACCCTCTGTGATATACTTCATTTAACAGTTAAGTTAAATGTTAAATATGAAAGGAGGAAACGCAATGAGCTTGCAGCAGACGCTGAAGGCATTGGCAGACCCCACCCGGCGGGAGATCCTGAATCTGCTGAAAAACGGGAAGCGCTCTGCCGGTGAAATTGCCGAGCAGTTCGATATCACCGCCGCAGCCGTGTCCCGGCACCTGTCGGTATTGAGGGAAGCCGACCTCATTGAGGACACCCGGGACGGCAAGTACATTTTTTACGAACTGAACGCTTCGGTTCTGGAGGAAATCCTGCTGTGGATTTCGGATTTGAAAGGAGAGGACACGCATGAGTAATTTGTCAATTGTATCTATCATCGTTACCTTATTTATCAGCTTCATTTTGCCGCTGGCGTTTCTGGTGGGCTATGCCCTTCGCCACAAAAAGCAGGGCATCTGGAGCGCCTGGCTGCTGGGCGCGCTGGGATTCTTTGTCCCCCAGATTCTGATTCGGTTCCCGATTCTCACCGCCCTGTCCCAGAGGCCGGGTTTTGTCGCCTTTTCCCAGACGCACATTCTGGTCTATGGTTTTTCTCTGGCCCTTACCGCGGGGCTGTTTGAAGTGGTGGGGCGGTATGCTGTGGCCCGAATGCTGAAAAAGAACCTGACCTACCGCCGGGCACTGGCTGCCGGCCTGGGCCATGGCGGCATCGAGGCCATGATCATCACAGGTCTTGCCTATATCAGCAATCTGGTATTTGTCGTGATGCTGCAGACCGGCGGCTTTGAAGCAACCCTTGCCCAGACCACCGCCGCGGGCGGCGATGTGACCGCATTGCTGGCATCCAGGGATGCGCTGATGAATACGCCCTGGGCCATGTTCCTGCTGGCGGGCTTTGAGCGGCTGTTGGCTATGACCTGCCACGTTGCCATGAGTATGCTGGTGTGCTATGGGGTCCACAGGGGGAAAGCGGCACCCACCATCTTCGCTCTTGCCATGCACGTTTGCATGGACTCTGTAGCGAGCATCAGTTTGTTTATCGGCAAGGGCTTGTCCCAGGCCACGGCATATACCATTATCTACATTCTTTTGACGGCCTTTACCGTCCTCGCCATTGTGATTTTGAAAACCATCCGCGCCCGCTGGGCCGCGGAAACCATGCAGGAGGTGCCTTATGATTCGCAAGCATAAATTGGAGCTGATTCTTTCTTCTCTCGTAATTCTGATTCCCGTTCTGGTGGGCCTGATTCTCTGGAACCGGCTCCCGGAAACTCTCGCCACCCACTGGGGCTTTGACGGCCAGCCCGACGGCTACGGCAGCCTGCCCTACGCGGTGTTCGTGCCCTATCTGTGC
>JALFXH010000006.1 GCA_022786965.1 Clostridiales bacterium | reverse complement strand
AGATGCCAACCGCTGTTTCCCCCTAACTGGTGGGATTCGAACCCCCTCTTCTCGGAGGTTGGCAAAACCAGAAACCATGTAGCGCCCTTTTTGAAGCATCAATTTTCAAAAAGGGCGCTATTTTTCTATCAATAGAATACACAAAATTTGAGGCGTCAATTTGTTGGTCACGACGGGCCATCAGATTGGGCCCTTTTTGCTTTCAGACAAATTCAAAAAGGGCACTAAATATCAGGAGGTATCAGAATGTGGCCGTGATCGACCTGCGAAATCCCACCCGCTCAGACGGTAACAATCTGCTGACGCTGGTCAACCGGTATATGGACATTGCCCGGAGTGACCCGAACAATCTCGCGGCCCGGGCCAAGGCCGAGAAATACGCCAAAATCCTGTCCAAGACCATCGTCAATCCGGACGGCGATGACAGCAACCGCGGCCAGAACGCTTTCTTCTACGATGCGGCGGAAGGGCTTCTCACCTCGGTCATCCTGATGCTGGCCGAGTTCCTGCCGCCCGATAAAGACCACCCCCAGGAGCGCCGCCATATCGTATCCGTGTTCAAGCTGGTGCAGGATCTGCTGGAGCCCAGCCGTGTCAAGGGCAAGAGCCACTTCCAGCTCCTGATGGCAAAACTGCCGCCGGATCACAAGGCGAGGTGGTTTGCCGGTGCCGCCCTCAACAGCGCCGAGCAGGCAATGGCCTCCGTCATGTCCACCGTGCTGTCCCGCTTGAATGCCTTTCGGAGCAGATCCTGTGCTTCGACAGCGCCATTGACGCTGAGAAGTTTGCTTTGGAGAAGTCTGCCATCTTCCTGATCCTGCCGGAAGAAGACACAACCAAGAACTTCATGGCCGGTCTCATGATCCAGAACCTGAGCCGGGAGCTGTTCGCTGTGGCCGATGAGAACGGCGGCAAGCTGAAAAACCGGGTGGTGCTTTTCTGTGACGAATTCGGCACCATGCCCCCGTTTGATATACTGCCCCTTTTCTCCGCTGGACGCTCTCGCCGGTTAACGCTCGTGCCGATCATCCAGTCCTTAGCGCAGCTCGAAAAAAACTACGGGAAAGAGGGCTGCGAGATCATTCAGGACAACTGCCAGGACACCATCTTCGGCGGCTTTGCACCCAACAGCCAGACCGCCGAAGTGCTGTCCAAAGCCCTGGGCAGCCGCACCGTCCTCTCCGGCTCGGTGAGCCGTGGCAAGAACGATCCCAGCCAGAGCCTACAGATGATGGAGCGTGCCCTGCTGACGCCCGACGAGCTGAAATCCATTCCCAAGGGCAGCTTCATTGTCATGAAAACCGGCACACATCCCATGCGGACCCGGCTCCAGCTCTTCTTAAACTGGGGCATTACCTTCGGGGAGCCGTATGTGGTGCCGGAGAGAGCCAACCGAGCGGTGGCCTATGCCAACCGGGTGGATCTGGAGCGGAATCTCCCGCAGCTCAGTGAGCCGGAGGAGATGGATGAAAGCCGCGGCTATGCGGTATCCAGCCGGGGCGGCATCGCCCATGCTCCGGCTCAGGAGAGGGCTGTAAAAAGAGGAAAGCAAATGAAGACATTCGGAGAGGAGGAACGATGAGTTACTTCGGAACGATTTACGCCGACACTGAGCTTCCCTCCAGAGCGAAGGCGGTCTATATGTACCTGCGGGATCGCTCCGATGCCGAGGGAAAGTGCTGGCCGGGCATTAAGACCATTGCCTCGGACATGAAGCTGTCCCGCTCCACGGTCAAGCGGGCGCTGCACGATCTGGAGCAGCACGGCTATCTGAAAAAGGCTTCCCGGCACAGGCCGAATGGGAGCAGCACCTCCAATCTCTATACCGTGAAATAAAAGAGAGAGTGGTTTGTACCAAAATGTAGTACAAACCACTCTCTGAATCAATGGCAATTTCAAAATCTTCCGCCAAGGGAGAACTGCGCCCATTCGCTGGACCCAGGAGCGGTTCATTGTGAACCACCCAGAAGGACTCACTCTATCAGAGATTTAGGTCAGAGAAAAGACTTATCATCATCTTAATGAAAAATCTTACTTCTCAAGTTGAAATTTCAGCAGCAGATACGGCTCCACTTCAAGGACGGTGGCTATCCTAAACAGCAGATCCAGAGACAGGCCATGACTCATGCCGGGCGCTTCAACGGACGCGAGATGCTGGCGGCTAATATCAAGGATCGCTGCCAACTGTTCCTGGGAATATCCCTTTTTCTTGCGATAGTATCCGATAGCATAAGACAGGTTTTCCATGCGCTCGGAAAAGTCAAAATCCCATTCCAGAGTTATCACCACCTTACGGAATTAGTTTATCCGAAGGCAGCGCATACTAAAATTAACCCTAAAGCATTATTAACGCTTATAGAGCGTCAATATATAATTAAAACACTATTTTGTTGGATGTTATGTGAGGTGTCAATATGACAAGGGGACTTGCCTGTGCCGTCACCGGCCATAGACCGACACGCTTTCGCTTCAAATATGATGAAAACAACAACGGCTGCAAGCGGATCAAGAAACGCATCCGGGATCAGTTGATCCAGCTCTATGAGCTGGGCTTTCGCCAGTTTTGGGTAGGCGGCGCTCTGGGCGTGGATATGTGGGCCGGGGAGATATTGCTGCGGCTCAAAGAACAGCCGGAATATAGCGAGATCCAACTGAAGATCGCTCTGCCCTTTGAGGGCCACGACACAGACTGGGAAGATCGCAGCCGCAGCCGTATGTCTTTTCTGATCCGACACAGTGCGGAAACGGTTATCGTGGGTAATAAAGAAGCGCCCCCGGCGGTCAATTACCGGAGACGCAACGAGTATATGGTGGACCGTGCAGGCTACTTACTGGCAGTCTATGACAACGACCGTTCTATCCGCAGCGGAACGGGAATGACCGTCAACTATGCCAGAAAAAAGGGGCTGCCCATCACGCTGATCCACCCGGATAAGGCAACGATATCAAAAGAAAAACCTGAACGATGAAAACTACCCGCTGCGGATAGGGCAGGTTTATGGAATCCACGTTATACTGAATTGAAATGGATACTCCACGAAATGAATTCAATAAAGTATCCTGTTTCAACTGGCTTTTTTTACCCTCAGCAGATATAATGAAAACGAGGTGATGCGGTGTGAAGGTACGAAGAATTGCGTCGTTTTTGCTGGCAGGTATCTTGCTGGCCTGCTGCTGCGCGGGCTGTTCCGACACGGCCAAAAAAGAAGAGACGCCGACCACCATTACGGTCTGGCACGTCTATGGCGGTCAGACAGATTCCCCACTCAACGACCTCATCGATGCGTTCAACCAGACGGTGGGAAAGGAGCAGCGGATCAACGTGCAGGTCACCTCCGTGTCCAACACCAACACCATCCACGAACTGGTGCTGGCCGCCGCCAACGGAGAGCCGGGCGCCTCGGAGCTGCCCGACCTCTTCATCTCCTATCCCAAGACGGTGATGGCCCTGCCCGACGACAGCATTTTGGTGGACTACCGGGACTATTTCAGCCAGGAGGAGCTGTCCGCCTTCCTCCCAGCCTTTCTGGAGGAGGGGACGGTCAATGGCTGTCTGGTGGTGCTGCCGGTGGCCAAATCCACAGAGATCATGTTCATCAACCAGACCATCTTCGACCGCTTCTCCCAGGCTACCGGTGTAACGATTGAGGATCTGGATACATGGGAGGGGCTTTACAGGGCTGCGGAGATCTACGCGGACTGGACCGACGACCAGACGCCGGATATTCCGGGGGATGCCAAGTCCATGTTCGTTCACGACTACTACTTCAACTACTTCCAGGTAGGAGCCCAGTCCCTGGGCGAGGACTTCTTCCATGGGGATGAGCTGGCCTTCGGCCCCGCCTTCCAGACGGCGTGGGAACCCCTGGCCCGGGCCGCCCTGCGGGGCGGCGTCTGGCTCAAAGGCGGGTACGCCACCGAGTCGATCCGCACCGGCGACAGCATCGTCAGCGTGGCCTCCTCTGCCAGCATCCTCTATTACAGCGATGTGGTGACCTATCCGGACAACACCTCTGAGGACATCACCATCATCTCCCGGCCCTGCCCGGTGTTTGAAAACGGAGAAAAGCTGGTGATGCAGCGGGGCGCGGGCTTCTGTACCGTCCGCTCCACCCCGGAGCGGGAGCGGGCCGCGGTGACCTTCCTCAAATGGCTCACCGAGCCGGAGCACAATGTGGAGTTCGTGACCCGGACAGGCTACATGCCGGTGACCCAGGCTGCATTCGAAACGGAGCTGCCAAAGGCCATTGAAGGTCTGGAGAGCGCCAAATATGCCTCTCTCTATCAGGCCTATCTGGATACTCAGCAAAACTATAAATTCTATGTGCCGCCCCAGTTGGAGAGCTACCTGAGCCTGGAAGCCACGCTGGAGGACCATGTGCGGGCCCAGCTGGCCCTGGGCCGCCGGGATTATCTGGAGGCCGGAGAGACCGCGCTGGAGCAGATCAGCGCGGACCGG
>JALFXH010000062.1 GCA_022786965.1 Clostridiales bacterium | reverse complement strand
ATGCACACCCCGACGGGGGGCGCCGCGGACGCCGCCCCCTACGGAAAACGCTACAGTTGGGAAAACACCTCACCCAGCTTGCGGTGAATCACCAGATCGGCGTAATTGTCATAGGGCGTTTCATCCCGGTTGATGAGCACCAGGCGATTGCCGCGGTAGTCGTTGATCAGGCCCGCCGCCGGGTATACCGTCAGGCTGGTGCCCGCCACGATGAGCATATCCGCGTTCCGGATGGCCCGGAGGCTTCCCTCGATGGTCTTCTGGTCCAGACCTTCTTCATAGAGCACCACGTCGGGCTTTACCATGCCGCCGCAGCTGCACCGGGGAATGCCGGTGGAATTCTTGACAAACTCCGCGCTGTAGAATTTCCCGCAGCGCATACAGTAGTTGCGCAAAACGCTGCCGTGGAGCTCATAGACCTGCTGGCTGCCCGCCTTCTGGTGCAGGCCGTCGATGTTCTGGGTCACCACGGCGGAGAGCTTTCCCTCTTTTTCCCACCGGGCCAGAACCTTGTGGGTGATGTTGGGCTCAAACCCCAGCGGCAGCATTTTTTCCCGGTAAAAGCGGTAGAAATAGTCGGGATTCCGCAGAAAAAAACTGTGGCTGATGATGGTCTCCGGGGGATAGTCAAACTTCTGACTGTACAGCCCGTCCACGCTTCGGAAGTCCGGGATGCCGGATTCCGTAGAATCCTGTCCGTTAGGCCTCCATGTTTCACTGTACAGTCCATCCTTGCTACGAAAATCTTTGATTCCGGATTCCGTACTTACTCCGGCGCCTGTGAACGCGACAATATTGCTGCTTTCCTCTACCCATTTTTTCAGTGTTTCGATATCGCTCATAAAATCACCTTCCCGATTTCCATGATACTACAACAGTGGAAAACAATCAATACAGAAAAGCTCCCTCCCCGATTGTGTCCGGAGAGGGAGTTTCTTAATTACTACTGTTCGACTTTTCCGCCGCTGTCAATCCACTGCTTGAACAGCTGGTGCAGGCCGGTGGATGCCAGGCCGCTGAGCGCGCCGGACAGGATAATGTCCGGGGTAATCACCGCCCACTGGTTGATCCAGAGCGCCACGACGATGCCGACGATCACAACGACGGTGGGGATGATCCGGTTGCTGACCTTGGGCAGCAGGTGCTTGATGGCGTATCCCACTACCAGGCAGAAACAGACGATAACAGGGTTGACGAATGTGTTCAGAATTTCCATACTATGTATCCTCCCATATTTCTGATATCTTGCAGCCTTACTTCTTCTTGCCGCCGCCGCACTTCTTGCCAGCCATAATCACACCTCCTAACCGTGTTTATTGATTTCTTCCAGATCCTCGATCCGGTGGTTGATAACTTTGATCTGCTCCTCCACCACGGGCATTCTCCTGGCGAAGTTGTTGTGCTCCCGCACCTCACGGGTCAACTCGTCCAGCTTCGTCTCCGTGACGGCCTGGGACTTGCCGTTGGCGATCAGCACGCCCAGCAGCGTGACGCCGCCGGTGATGATGGCGGTGATAATGCTTTCCATTGGTATCTCCTCCTACCCGTTCCACCGGGAATATTTGCCAACGTCCACGTGGATACCCCAATTGTACAGGCCGATGCCGCCGGTTTTGCCCATGACGGCCTCGGCGGCGGCCTTCATCTCTGCTGGGGTTGCTGTATTGCAGTGCAGGTCAGCAGCCATGCCCTTCAGGTGATAGCTGTTTTTCGCACTACCGGGCAGCTCGTCGTTGTGGGCCTGACAGCGGACGCCAGAGCTGATTGTGATGGGCTTGCCCAGCTTCGACCGGATAGCGTCCACGGTTCGCACCATCTCTTCCTCCGGCTCCACCGGGAAACCGCCGCACTTGCCGCAGGGGCAGCGGAACTCCGCCCGGGTGAAATAGCGGATATCCTTCCAAAAAGCGCTGGGTGCCGTGTCAACTATTACGCCATTTTCCACGATTTTGTCAACTGGTTTCTCCCCGCTGCCCACCACTTCCAGAATCCGCTTTTCGGTTTCCGCCCCGAAGATGCCGTCTACGGCTGTCTGCTCCATGTAGGCCCGCTGGAAGTCGATGGTCGCCCGCTGGGACTTCTCGCCCCATAGGCCATCCAGCGAGCCGTCATAGTAGCCAAGGTAGGCCAATAGGGCCTGCTTTTGTTTTGCAGTCATGTATTCCTCCATAATCAGACAAAGTATACTTTAGCCGAGCAAGGCTCTGACTTCCTCGCGCCAACGCTCCGGCACATCATCAATCGTTGCCTTACCAGACTTGATTCGGTTCAGCCAGAATTTAACCATTGAAAATCACCTCACACAATTCCGCGAACGCGTCCTCCAGAATTGCTACACGCTCAGCCTCCGAAACTTCCTTCGGTTGGAAGTCTTTTTCCGTCAGCCCAAAAGCATCGGCCATTTTCTTCTGTGCTTCCGTCATTACACATTCACCTCCGCCAGAGCAATCAGGTATTCCACGCTGGATGGTACAGGAATCTGTACCGCATTTTCAAATGTCAGCGTGCCGCCGGGTTCCACCTCAAAATGCTCCGGGAAATCTGCCATCAGGTCGGTAATGTCCGTAATGACAGCGTTATCCAGCGCATAGCGGGTGGTTACGCCGTCGGTAATGGTATCACCCTCCTGATACTCCCGCTCGGCTACCCGCTGCACATACTGCCAGCCATTGTCCGTCTTCTCAATGGCGTTATGTACGTCCCCAGCAGACCAGCCGTAGCCTGGGAGAGTGCGGACAGCATCCGGGATAGAGCCAATGACAGTATCATCGCATTTGACGCTATCCACCGGACTACTCACCAGTTCCCCAGCGCTGTACGCCGGGTGGGCAGCAGAATATCGCATGATCCACTCGATTTCTGGTGATTCTATAGTAAGCGTTGACGCTTTTTCTGATCCAAGCATCTTGTCAAGATCCACAATAATTGCATCTACTTCAAATTCATACGATTCGTCCGTGAGAAGGATTGTGTTTAAGCACAGTCTGAACTCAGAAAGCGTATTTGCCTTAAATAACACAAAGCGATTTATAACGTTTTTATAGTATTTTGTTCCGATGTGAATTGTAATATAATCATTGATAGTTTCATCGCTGCAAAGAAATGACGCTATATAATTATGGCTCGTATTGAAATCAATACTGTTTTCCACATAGTTATCAGTTAATTTTGTTATTGGTGTCTTTATTCTCAGTTTGCTTCCCTGCGATGTAACTTTGATGCCAGACGAAAGGATACCGGAGATTCCGTTTGCGATGTTATTCCACACTGCAGTCTGGCCACCGATCTGTTCCACGCTGGCCAGCTTCGCCCCGGTGGGGACGATTTTCTGATAGGCTTTAGCGTTGTCGGTTTCAAATTGATAGGAGACACCCTGATTCAGTTTCCATAGGTAGTCCAGAGAGCGGTTTGTCGCCTCTAATGCGGCCTTGTCGGCCTTGACATCAATAACAGCGCGTGCCTCTTCCGCGGCTTCATTGGCCGCGACGGCAGCGGCATTTGCGGCGGAAGCAGCCTCAAGCGCCGCGGTGTTGTCCCCAGCCGGCCCTTGCGGCCCCTGCGGGCCGACTTCTCCCTGCGGCCCCTGAGGGCCGGGCGCCCCATCAAACGCCCCGCTGTCCGCCGCTTTGCGCAGGTATTCGTCCAGCTTGTCCTCCAGCCATTGCAG
>JALFXH010000181.1 GCA_022786965.1 Clostridiales bacterium | reverse complement strand
GCCGGAGAGGCGCTTGTAGATGCAGGGGCCGCCGGTGAGATCGATCATATAGTGGTAGAAGGTGAAGGGCCTGCCCTCTTTGTCCCGCTCCAGCATCAGCTGAGCCAGCTTTTCATACTGCTCCATGACCATGGGCAGGTCTTCCTCCGTCAGGGCGGAGGGGTCCCCGGCGGCGCAGACCACCGGCTCCATGCTCAGCTCGGTAAAGCCAAGATCCAGCATCTGCTGAATGTCCTTGAGAAAATCGGGGTTGTGGTGGGTGAAGGTCCCCCGCATATAGTAGTCCTTCCCGCCCCGGGCCTCCACGAACTTCTGAAACTTGGGGACGATTTTTTCCCAGCTGCCGTGACCTGCGTAGTCCACCCGGAACCGGTCGTGGACTTCCTTCCGGCCGTCCAGGCTCAGCACCACGTTGCTGCATTCTTTGTTGGCCCACGCAATGACATCGTCATCCACCAGCACGCCGTTGGTGGTGAGGGTGAAGCGGAAATTCTTCCCCTTCTCCTTCTCGATGCTCCGGGCGTAGGCAACCAGATCCTTCACCACCTGGAAGTTCATCAGCGGCTCGCCGCCGAAGAAGTCCACTTCCAGATTCTTCCGGGTGCCGGAGTTTTCGATCAGAAAGTCCAGCGCCCGCTTGCCCACCTCGAAGGACATAATCGCCCGTTCCCCGTGGTATTTACCCTGACTGGCAAAGCAGTAGGAGCAGTTTAAGTTGCAGGTGTGGGCGATGTGCAGGCACAGGGCCTTGACCACCCCGGCGGTCTTCTGCTTGAGCTTGCCCGCCATGGGCTCGAAGGTGTCGGGGGCGAAGAGCTTGCCCGCTTCCTTCAGTTCCACGATCTGGTCGTAGCACCCAGAAAGTTCCTCAGCGGACAAATCGGGATATTTATTCGCCATCGCTGTGAGGACATCCTCCCGGCTGTGGCTTTCAAACATGGAAATCATGTCATAGGCGGTCTCGTCCACAACGTGAACCGCGCCGGAGCACACGTCCAGCACAATGTTATAGCCGCCCAATTGGTATTGATGAATCATAACTATCTCCTTTATCATAAAAAATGCCGCCTTTCGGCGGCATTTCTGTGCACTTACTTGCTTTCCTTGGCGCTCTCGCACTTCTGGTTGGCAATGCCGCAGCTGGTCTTGCAGGCGGACTGGCAGGAGGTCTGGCATTCGCCGCAGCCGCCGTTCTTGGCGCTGTCACACAGGTTACGGGTCTCGATGGTCTTGATGTGCTCCATGTTCTCACCTTCCATATATCATAAAATTCTTCCCGCTAACTGTATCACAGTCGCCCATGGCTGTCAATCATATTTTTCATATTTTTCATTTTTTGAAGTACTTTCCTTTTACCAATTTCGCGCGGACTCACCTTTATAATAAGCGGGAGATACTGTTTAGGAGGGTTAACCATGGAGGCATTGTATCAGAATCTTCTGACTGTTACAGCCGGTCAGATCATCATGTGGCTCATCGGCGGCATCCTGATCTGTCTCGCCATCGCCAAAAACATGGAGCCGGCGCTGCTGCTGCCCATGGGCTTCGGCTCGATTCTTGTGAATCTGCCCGGTTCCGGCGCGGCGCCTGTGATCCGCCGGCTGTTTGAGATCGGCATTGCGGAATACGAGCTGTTCCCCCTGCTGCTGTTCATCGGCATCGGGGCCATGATCGATTTTGGGCCATTGCTTTCCGACCCCAAGCTGATGCTGTTCGGCGCGGCGGCACAATTCGGCATTTTCTTCACCCTGTGTCTCGCGTCTTTCCTGGGCTTTCCCCTGAAAGACGCGGCCTCCATAGCCGTCATCGGCGCAGCCGACGGCCCCACCTCCATCTATGTGGCAACGGTGCTGGGAAGCGGCTATTTGTCGGCAATTCTGGTGGCGGCCTACTCCTATATGGCGCTGGTCCCCATCATCCAGCCGCCGGTGATCAAACTCTGTACCACCAAAGCCGAACGGCGCATCCGAATGCAATACACGGGAAGCTCCGTCTCCAAAACCACAAAAATCCTCTTTCCCATTCTGGTTACGATGGTCGTTGGGCTGGTGGCGCCGGATGCAGTGGCGCTCATTGGGTTTCTCATGTTCGGCAATCTGCTCCGGGAATGCGGCGTACTGGATTCCCTGTCGGACACCGCCCGGAATGTGCTGGCGAATCTGATTACCCTTTTGCTGGGACTTTCCATTGCCGCCCGGATGACGGCGGCGGAATTTCTGCGGCCCCAAACCCTGATGATCCTGGCTCTGGGCCTGATTGCTTTCATCGCGGACACCGCCGGGGGCATCTTCCTTGCCAAACTCATGAACCTGTTCTGCCGGGAAAAGATCAACCCCATGATCGGCGCGGCGGGGATTTCCGCCTTCCCCATGTCCGCCCGCATCGTCCAGAAGCTGGGGCAGGAAGCGGATAAGCAGAATCACCTTCTGATGCAGGCCATTGGCGTCAACGTCTCCGGTCAAATCGCGTCTGTGATTGCGGGCGGGCTGATTCTGGCGCTGGTTCGAAGCAGAATTGGAGGGTAAGGTATGGTTTCATGGATATCCAATCAACTGTCGGAGGTTCTTGCCATTGCCGGCATCGGAATGCTGGGGATTTTTCTCGTCACCGGCATTCTCATCGGCGAGGTGAAGCTGCTGAACTGGCTGACAAAGTAAAAACGGCACCCCGATGGGTGCTCTTTGGCGTCACGGTTGTCGTGAAATATTTTGCTGGCGCAAAATGTGAAATGAAATAAATCCCCCACGCGCCGCAGCGCATTTTACATGGCGAAGCCATATTTCACTTGCAAAGCAAATTTCACAAATCCCCCCAGGGGATTTATTTCACTGAAAAAAGCACTTGCCAAAGGCTGGTGCTTTTTTCTGGAGCAGGGTACGGGAATCGATTACACTATGGAGCCGCCGCCGTCCAGCCGTCGGCGGGCAGATGTCCACCGGACATCTGCATTTCGATAGGTTCGATTCCCTCCTGACTTCAAAAAAAGGACAGTGCCCCAATGGGGCGCTGTCCTTTTTTGGAGCAGGGTACGGGAATCGAACCCGCCTCTGTGGCTTGGGAAGCGACCGTTCTACCGATGAACTAACCCTGCGTCGTGGGGTCATTATAGCAGACCCCAAAGGAAAAATCAACAGGAATTTGTCGTTACACCCCAAGGAGTGTCTTGGCGAACAGAAAATACACCAGAAGGCTCAGGGCGTCCACGATGGTGGTGATGAAGGGACTGGCCATGACCGCCGGGTCAAAGCCCAGCCGCTTGGCAAGCAGAGGCAGGGAGCAGCCCACAAATTTCGCGATGACCACCGTCACGCACAGGGTCAGGCTCACCACACCGTCCACCAGCAGATTGACACTGGTGTTGCCCATGAGCAGCCGGTCAACCAGCAGAATCTTCAGAAAGCAAACCACCGCCAGGGTCGCGCCGCAGAGGATGGCGGTGCGGAATTCCTTCCACATGACCCGGAAAATGTCGCCGAATTTCAGCTCGTCCAGACTCAGGGAGCGGATAACGGTGACGGAGGACTGGGAGCCGCAGTTACCGCCGGTGTCCATCAGCATGGGGATAAAGGCCGTCAGAGCGGGCAGCAGCGCCAGCGCCTCCTCAAAGGAGGTGATGATCATGCCCGTAAAGGTGGCCGACACCATCAAAAGCATCAGCCAGGGAATGCGGTGCTTATAAAGGTCGAAGGGGGTGCTCTTGAGGTAGGTCTTCTCCGAGGGCGTCATAGCCGCCATGATTTCCATATCCTCGGTGGCCTCTTCTTCCATGACGTCCATGGCGTCGTCAAAGGTTACGATGCCAACCATCCGGTTTTCCGTATCTACCACGGGCAGTGCCAGGAAGTTGTACTTGCTGAACATCCGGGCCACTTCCTCCTGGTCGGTCTGGGTGGTAACGGAGATCAGGTTGGTGATCATCAAATCTTCAATTTTATCCTCGTCGTCCCCCGCGAGGAGCAAATCCTTCACGGTGACCAGACCAATGAGCTTCCGGTCCTTGGCCAGGACGTAGCAGGTGTAGATCGTCTCCTTGTCCACACCCTGCCGCCGGATGCGCAGGATGGCCTCGCCCACGGTCATGCCCGGACGCAGGGCGACGTACTCCGTGGTCATGATGGAACCGGCGGAGTTTTCGGGGTAGCGCAGAATCTGGTTGATGGAATGGCGCATTTCCGGGTTCGCGTGGGTCAGGATTCTTCTGACCACGTTGGCGGGCATTTCCTCCACAAGGTCCGCCGCGTCATCCACATACAGTTCGTCCAGGACTTCCTTTAATTCGTTGTCCGAGAAGCTGCGAATCAGCAGCTCCTGGGCCTCCGGCTCCATTTCAACGAAGGTCTCCGCCGCCAGCTCCTTAGGAAGCAGCCGGTACATCAGCGGAATCTGTTTTTCCTCCAGCCCGTCAAACAGGCCCGCCACGTCGCTGGGATTCATGGTCACGAGAATATCCCGCAGGGTGGCGTACTTTTTGTCCTCCAGCATTTTGAGGACCGCTTTTTCCACAATTTCAAAACGCTCAGCCATGATTTCCCTCCTATTATTATGATAAATAAGAGGCAATATGTCGCGGTCTACGCAGTCAGGCCCATCACAGAGCCTAATCTACTTCGACCGGGTATATTGCCACTGCCGCCGGCATCCATGGTGGTCCCTCCTTTTTGCACATAGTTACGATTATTTTACCCGCATCGGGGGCAAATGTCAACCTTGACGAACGGTTTTTTGAGGCGTAATATATTTGCGTAATCCGTAGAGCGGGGTCATGACCCCGCCGACCCGCTGATTATTCGCAGACATCCAAAATCATACGCAGTCTTTCATTTCTGAATCAACTGCCACCGTCCAAAAACGAACCTGCCCGGCGGGGTCATGACCCCGCCCTACGAAAGAGAGTTTCCTATGATTCGTATCGCAACCACCGCAGATGTGCCGGAAATGCTGGCCATTTACACCCCTTATGTGGAAAATACCACCGTCAGCTTTGAATATGAGCCGCCCACGCTGGAAGAGTTCACCCACCGCTTTGTCAGCTACACCCGGCAGTTTCCCTGGCTGGTCTGGGAGGAAGACGGGCATCTTCTGGGCTACGCCTACGCCAGCGCCCCCTTCACCCGGGCAGCCTACGGCTGGTGCGCCGAGCCAACCGTCTACCTGCGCCCGGAGGCCCGGGGCAAAGGCATCGCCGCCCGGCTCTACGCCGTACTGGAGGAAATCCTGTGGCGGCAGGGCTACCAGGTACTCTACGCCCTGGTTTGCGGCGAAAATGGACCCTCCCGGCGTTTTCACGAAAAGCAGGGATATCACAAAACCGCCGAGTTTCCGGGCATCGGATTCAAAATGGGCCGGTGGCTGAGTTTAATTTGGTACGAAAAACGACAGAAAATGGCAAATATTCCCAGTAATTCGCCATGCCTATGGTCAGAAGTTGTGCAGAACGCAGAAAGTTTGCACGATATTTTAGGTAAATTGTCCATTCCATAAAGTGCGAAAATATGGTATGTTATGAACGTGGAAAAATATGTCTGCCGTGCATCAGACCACGCGGCATCCATCAATTCATATAAGGAGCTGTGACCATGTATTTTCAGAAAAAACGCGTAATCGCCATGCTGCTGGCCGGCGGCCAGGGCAGCCGTCTGAAGGTTCTGACGGAGAAAACCGCCAAGCCTGCCGTCCCCTTCGGCGGCAAGTACCGCATCATCGACTTCCCCCTCAGCAACTGCGTCAACTCCGGCATTGACACCGTTGGTATCCTGACCCAGTATCAGCCTCTGGAGCTGAACGAGTACATCGGCAACGGCCAGCCCTGGGGCCTGAACAAGACCCACTCCTGTGCCCAGGTTCTGCCGCCCTACGAGCGCCACGACAAGAAGTCCGGCTGGTACAAGGGCACCGCCAATGCCATTTACCAGAACATCGACTTCGTGGACCGCTTCAATCCCGATTACGTCGTGGTTCTGTCCGGCGACCACATCTACAAGATGGACTACAGCGCCATGGTGGCCTACCACGAGAAGAGCGGCGCTTCCTGCACCATCGCCGTGCGGAACGTTCCTCTGGAGGAGGCTTCCCGGTTCGGCATTCTGAACACCAACCCCGACAACACCATCTACGAGTTTGAGGAGAAGCCCGCCAAGCCCAAGTCCACCAACGCCTCCATGGGCATCTACTGCTTCACCTGGAGCGTCCTGCGGGAGGCCCTGCTCTTTGACGAGGACGACCCCAAGTCCTCCAACGACTTCGGCAAGAACATCATCCCCATGCTGCTGGCCGCGGGCCACAAGATGATGGCCTATCCCTTCGACGGCTACTGGAAGGACGTGGGAACCATCGACTCCCTGTGGGAAGCCAACATGGAGCTGCTGGGCAAGGAGCCCGAGTTCCAGCTGCGCGGCGGCAAGAACTCCACCATCTACGCCCGGAACTCCGCTCTGCCCTCCTCCTATATTGACGAGAAGGCCACCGTGGTCAACTCCTTCGTGGCCGAGGGCTGCGAGGTTTACGGCAGCGTTAAGCACTCCGTCATCTCCGTTGGCTGCACCATCGGCGAGGGCGCTCAGATTGAGGACGCCGTCATCATGCCCGGCGTTGTCGTCGAGGCCGGCGCCATCGTCCGCCACGCCATTCTGGGCGAGAACTCCAAGGTCTGCCGCAACGCGGTTGTGGGCGGCGCCTTCAAGCCCAAGGAAAAGAAGAAGATCAGCGTCACCTCCAAGGGCGCTGTGGTCGAAGCCAATGCCGTGCTGAAGCCCGGTGAAATGCTGTAAATTAGGAGGATACCACGATGAACGTAATGGGTATTATCTTTACCAATGACGCAAGCTTGGGTGAGCTGACCAACAAGCGCACCATGGCGTCCCTGCCCTTCGGCGGCCGCTACCGTCAGGTGGACTTCGCCCTGTCCAACCTGAGCGATGCCGGCGTGCGCCATGTGGGCATCATCTCCCGCCACAACTACCACTCCCTGATGAACCACATCGGCGACGGCGAAGAGTGGGGCCTGGAGCTGGAGGAAGGCGGTCTGGAATTCCTGACCCCCTACTCCCAGTCCGCCACCCACACCTACCGGGGCAAGCTGGAATCCCTGGCCAACGCCATGGACTTCCTGGAGGTCGGCGCCGATGACGAGCTGGTGGTCATGACCGACTCCGCTATTCTGTCCAACATCGACCTGACCGCCGTGCTGAACGCCCACGTCGCCTCCGGCAAGGACGTGACCGTGGTCACCAAGGCCGGCATCTGCAACGGCAGCAAGGTCATCGACCTGGCTGTGAAGACCGACAAAAACGGCGAGGTTGCCGATATGCTGGTGGACTATGCCGCCCCCGCCGACTACGCCGCTTCCATGGACATCTTCGTGCTGGGCAAGCAGTTCCTGATCCGCTCCGTCAAGGAGCTGATCGCCCGGGATAAGTTCCACATGGACCGGGATCTGGTGCTGGGCGGCTGGCAGCGGGGCGTTGTGTCCGTGAATACCTTCCCCTTCGAGGGCGTTGCCATGTTCAACGAGTCCATCGGCGAATTCTATGAGAA
>JALFXH010000153.1 GCA_022786965.1 Clostridiales bacterium | reverse complement strand
GTAGTCCAGCGGGCTATTTTTGTGGGTGGCCTGAGCCATACCGATGGGAACCGCAATGAGCAGCATCAGCACCATGCTCATCAGTGACAGCTTCAGCGTTGGCCAAAGCCGGGCAAGAAGCAAATCGGATACCGGCTTATGGAAGGAATAGGAGGTTCCAAAGTCTCCCCGCAGACATCCCGTCAGCCAGTCGAAATACTGAACCAGCACCGGGCGGTTCAAACCCATTTCCTCCCGGGTCTCCTGCACCATTTCTTCGCTGGGCATAACGCCGGTGGCGGCAAACATGGTACGCACCGGGTCGCCGGGGGCCAGATAGGTAATCAGAAATGTGAGAAACGTGATGCCCAGCGCCACAATGGCGATTTGAAGCAGCCGCTTTCCAAGTTGTTTCGCGTTCAAATAACTCTCCCCTTTCCTTGGAAAAGTTCCACCGGGAACTGCATCCCGGTGGAAGTCCGTTTGTCAGGCAGCGGGATAGATGTCGGTGGTGACCCAGTAGTAGTCAGCCGTGTTGATTGCCGCGCCGCCAATGGCTGCGTTGTTGGAAATCATGGAGGAGTTATAGTAGCCCAGAGGGAAGGCAGCGGCATCATCAATCAGAATCTGCTGGAGCCGCTGAATGATGTCTTTCCGTTCGGCATTGTCGTAGGTTTTCTGGAGCTTTGCGAACAGTTCATTGTACTCGGGATTGTTGTAGCCGCAGTAGTCCGCCTCACAGTCGCCCCACCACGCGTTCATATACTCGCAGGGGTCGCCGGTGGCGGCGGTGTTCCAGTTGGAGGAGTTGATATCAAAGTCACCGGACTGATAGGAATCCCACTGGCCCGCACCATCGGAGATAATCAGATCAACACCGATTCCCACCATGGACAGCTGCTGCTGAACGGCTTCGGCAAAGGTATCGAGACACCGGTTGGGATAGGTGACGTACTTGAGCATGATTTCTTTGCCGTCCAGCTCCCGGATGCCGTCACCATTGGTGTCCACGATGCCGGCTTCGTCCAGAATGCGCATGGCTTCCTGGGGGTCGTAGGGGTCGGGGTTCGTGAGATTGCTATAGCCGTAGTCCAGATTGGAGGGCAGCACAGAGAAACCGGCGGTATACAGTCCGCCAACGGTGACAGAACACATAGTTTCCCGGTCAATGGCCTTGAAAATGGCGTGGCGCAGGGTCGCGTTGCTCAGGAGCCTGCCCTCGGAGACATTCAGGTGGCAGATACCGGTACGGATACCGGGGGCGATGGTTACGGTAAAGTTGGGATCATTGCGGAGGTTATCCAAATCGGCAATGTTGGTGATATTTTCCACCAAGTCCACCTGCCCTGCCTGCAGTGCCATGGCCTTGGCAGACGCGTCACCCATGTAAAGCAGCTCAATGGAAGCGTAGGGAACCTCGCCGCGCCAGTAGTGTTCGTTGCGGACAACAGTCATACCCACGTGCTCAGTGAACTTCTTTGCGGCATAGGGGCCGGTACAGATGGGGGCTGCCACATAGTCCGTGGTGTGGGCCGCGTCCACGATGATCATAACCGGGTGGCACAGGTTCTTGGTCAGATCTACCACAGGCTCCGGGGTAACGATGGTCAGGGTATTGGCGGCATCATCCACGGTCAGCACGGATTCCTCTGCCAGGAAGGTCTTGGGCTTGGAGGAACCGCCCACACTGTCCCGGAACAGCCGCTCGATGCTGGCTTTGACAGCAGCGGCATTACAGGGACATCCGTCAGAGAACTGAACGCCATCCCGGATATGGAATACCCATTCGGTATGCGCGTCATTGACGGTATAGCTGTCGCACAGCCAGTTTACCACATTCATAGAGTTATCAAAACGGAACAGACACTCGCCGATGCCATAGCGGGAGCAGTTCCATGCGGTATTGATCTCCTGCGCAGGGTCAACGCCGATGGAGTATTCCTGAATACCGAAGGTCAGGGTACGGTCGGTGGCGGCGGCGTGCTCCGCATCAAACGCCTGCTGGTTGACTTCGCCCTCCCGGTTTTCAGCAGCGGGACGGGTCGTTGGGGTGCTGCCAGAGTCGGAGCTTCCGCATCCGGCCATGACACCGGCGGCGAGCGCAGCGGACAGAAGCAGAGCAATCAGTTTTTTACAATTTTTCATTCGCTTCATCTTCCTTTGAATATATTGTTCGATTCTGACCATTTTTGCAGCCTGTATTGCGTCTGCCGAAAAACAGACACCGCCTGTAGCGATGGTTACAGGCGGTGGGCTGACACATAGAGCTTTCCTATCGTCCGTAAGAATCTCAAAAATACAAAGAATAAGCAGGTCTCCTGACTTAAGCTCAACGCTTACCGCGCCTTCCCGAGTGTCATGCCTCAGTGACAATATGCGGCTTGCTCGCTTTCACAGTGACGGGATCGTCCCGGACTTTCACCGGGTTCCCTTTCAATCCATCGGTGGGGAAACTCTGAATAAATCATCATCGGCTGAACAGCGGATCTTTTGCGCCACCAACGCGGTTTGTAAAATCGGAAATACATACAGTATTCCTCGATTTTTCAAACCTTTTGCTGAATCAAAATCTCTCGCTGTCAACTCTCGCCGATTTACTCAGAGCTTCCCCGGAACTCATTCCGCTGACTTCATAGTCAAAATATGAACTTCTATGGATTTTGCTATTTGCTGATATAGTCCATGCCTGTTTTCAGAATGCACAGAACATGATCATCCGCTAACGAATACAGGAGATTCTTCCCCTCCCGGCGGAATCTGACCAGCCGCATTGCTTTCAGAATCCGCAGCTGGTGAGACACCGCGCTCTGGGATAGCGCCATCGCGTCCGCGATCTCTCCGACGCACCGCTCCCCGCCAATGAGCAGGGAGAGAATATGTATCCGGGTTGGGTCATCAAAGCCCTTAAACAGAGCGGCAATCTGCTCTGCGCGTTCTCTGTCCGGCACCTGCATAGGCTCACTCCTCTACTCTTAGCAGCTTGCGCTGTTTCCAAATGTACATTGCCGTGAAAGAAAGCCCGGCGGCAATCCAGGAAGCAATATAGATACCAACAATGCACTCCATGGTCTGATAGCTTGGCAGCACGAAGAAAATGCACGCAACCCGAAGCAGACATACGGTAATCAGGGTCGTCAGCATAGGCTTTAGCGTATCGCCCATACCGCAGCAGGCACCGGTAAAAGCCTCCGTTACCGCGTAGAACACAAAGAAGGGAGCCATCATGCGGGTATAGCGAATGATCAACGGAATGACTGCCCCTCGGTCAGCAGCAGGCACAAACCAGCTGCCAATAAAGTCTGCACCCAGATACAGCGCAAGGCTGACCAGTGCCACTGAACCCACGGACATGGCGGTTCCCAGCAAAACGCCTTTTTTCACCCGTCCCGGCTGTTTGGCTCCCAGA
>JALFXH010000125.1 GCA_022786965.1 Clostridiales bacterium | reverse complement strand
CCCGGAGTCCTCCGGGAAACTGATTGCCAGCACCATTATGCGTCATCTCAGGGAGGGAACAATATGACGGTCGGCTTTGCCCTCTGCGGGTCCTTCTGTACATATGACAGAGTATTTCCCGTGATGGAACGGCTCGGGAAGAGCTATGAGCTGATTCCGATTTTTTCACAAAGCGCTTACAGCACGGACAGTCGGTTCGGCATCGCAGAAGCCCATATTGCCAGAGCTGAGTCGATCTGCGGCGGGCCGGTTCTGCACACGCTGCCAGAGGTGGAACCGATTGGGCCAAAGAAGCTGCTGGATGCGCTGGTCATTGCCCCCTGTACCGGCAATACCCTGGCCAAACTGGCCCACTCCATCGCGGATGGGCCTGTGACCATGGCAGCAAAGAGCCATCTTCGCAATGGAAGACCGGTGATCATCGCCATTTCCACCAACGACGCGCTGGCGGGGGCGGCGGAAAATATCGGAAAGCTGCTTTCCAGAAAGCATTATTACTTTGTGCCCTTCGGGCAGGACGACGCCTTCGGAAAGCCCACCTCCATCGTTGCGGATTTCAGTAAGATTCCCCAGACACTGGAACTGGCGCTGGAAGGTAAGCAGCTTCAGCCCCTCTTATTATAATAGGAATGCCGCCCTTATCCGGGCGGCATTCGCGGTATTACAGGGAATCAACCTCGTCCAGCCACAGCCGGGCGCTGGCATCGCTGGGCATCCGCCAGTCGCCCCGGGGGCTGAGACTGACAGAGCCCACCTTCACGCCGTCCGGCAGGCAGCTGCGCTTGAACTGCTGGGTAAAGAACCGACGGTAGAAGGTTTTCAGCCACTTTTTAACGGTTTCGCTGTCAAAGTCGCCGTCAAACGCTCGGCAGGCCAGCGTGTAAATTTTGCGGGGCGCAAAACCGAATCGGAGGGTGTAATAAAGGAAGAAATCGTGAAGGGCATAGGGGCCAACCAGATCCTCGGTGTGCTGGGCAATCTTCCCCTCCGCATCCGGGGGCAGCAGCTCCGGGCTGATGGGGGTATCCAGAATGTCCTGCAGCACGGGACGGGATGCCGAGAACGACCGCATCTCGGAGATGGCATCGATCATCCAGCGGATCAGGGTCTTGGGGATGGACGCGTTGACGCCGTACATGCTCATGTGGTCGCCGTTGTAGGTGCACCAGCCCAGGGCCAGCTCACTCAGGTCGCCGGTGCCCACTACGATTCCCTTCACAACGCTGGCGTAGTCCATGAGAATCTGGGTCCGTTCCCGAGCCTGAGAATTTTCATAGGTGCCGTCATGAATGCTGGAATCATGACCGATATCGGAAAAATGCAGGGAAACCGCCTCTTTGATGTTGATTTCCTTACAGGAAATGCCCAGGGTGCGCATGAGCTCCCAGGAATTGTTGTAGGTGCGGTCGGAGGTGCCGAAGCAGGGCATGGTTACACCATACACGTCCGTAGTGGGCCGTCCCAGCTGGCGCATGGCCTCCACCGCCACCAGCAGAGCCAGGGTGGAGTCCAGGCCGCCGGAGATGCCGATGACCGCGTTGGGATTTCCAATCACCGCCAGACGCTGCTTCAGGCCCGCGACCTGCATCTGGAAGATTTCCATGCAGCGCTGGATTCGGTTCTGCCGCTGAGATGGCACAAAGGGCAGCTTCTCCAGAGGATACAGCTTACCATCGGAACGCAGCAGGCCATCCCGGACGGGAATCATCCGGGCATCCGCGGCATACCGGGCGGCGGTATCGGCATAGCTTCTGTTTCTGCGGCGGTCGGCGCGGACTTTGCCCAAATCGCAGTCCTGCACCAACAGGTAATCCGTGGCAATGGCTTCTTTTGTTTCCGCCAACAGCTTGCCGTTTTCCGCAATCAGACTCTGACCGGAGAAGATCAGATCCTGTGTGGATTCCGTGGAACCGGCGGAACAATAGGCGTAAATACAGTTCAGGGAAGCGGACTGGTGGGTCACCAGCTCCCGGCGGTACACCCGCTTGCCGATGGTCTCATTGGAGGCGGACAGGTTTACGATAACCTCCGCGCCGCTCAGCGCCAGCAGATGAGAGGGCGGCAGGGGCGTCCACAGGTCCTCGCAGATTTCCACGCCCACCAGCGTCCCCTCGCCGATCCGGAACAGCAGATTCTGGCCAATGGGGACAAGCTTCGGATAACCGCCCAGCAGGCTGCCGATATCAAAGCTGTCCTGATTCAGATCATCGCCGGAGGCGAACCACCGTTTTTCGTAGAATTCATTGTAGTTGGGAATACTGCTCTTAGGTACGATTCCCCGGACCTCGCCCCCGGAAATCACAGCGGCGCAGTTGTACATCCGCGGTCCGACGCGAAGAGGCAGACCCACCACCGCCGTCACCTCGGGACAGGCAGCGGAGGCATCCAGCACTTCCCGCAGCCCCTCCTTTACACCCCGGTGCAGCGCATCCTGAAAAAACAGGTCCTGACAGGTATAGCCTGTCAGCGCCATCTCCGGGAACACCAGCAGATCAACCTTTTGTACGTCTGCTTTCTTCAAAAATTCGCAGATATCCGCTGCGTTTTTCTTTGTGTCACCCACCCTCACGGCAGGCACCGCGCAGGCAATGCGGATATAATCCAGCACAACAATCCCTCCACTTTTCAATTTGCACTATCATAGCACATTCTTTCCGATTTGCAAAGAAAATATGAAGCGGACGGCGAATTTTCACCGTCCGCTTTTGTTTTTAATCACAGGCCCGCCAGCTTTTTCAGTTCAGGAGCCAGATCGGTGCGCTCCCAGGGACGGCCCTCCACGCCAAAGTGGCCGATGGCGGCAGTGGAGGCATAGATGGGACGGCGCAGCTCCAGCTTGCGGATAATGCCGGCGGGGGTCATATCACAAGTTTTGCGCAGCAGCTCCGTCATTTTCTCATCGGAGATCACACCGGTGCCGTAGCTGTCCACCCGCAGGGACACAGGCTGGGCCACACCGATGGCGTAGGCCAGCTGCACCTGCACCTGGGTGGCAAGGCCGGCAGCCACCAGATTCTTCGCCATGTACCGAGCCATGTAAGCGGCGGAGCGGTCCACCTTAGTGGGGTCCTTGCCGGAGAAAGCGCCGCCGCCGTGGGAGAAGTAGCCGCCGTAGGTGTCCACAATAATCTTCCGTCCGGTGAGGCCGGTATCGCCGTTGGGGCCACCGATGACAAAGTTGCCGGTGGGGTTAATGTGGATATGGGCAACATCGGCAATATCAAAGCCGTAATCCTTCAGGACCGGGGCAATCACGCCCTCCCGGATATAGCGGCGCAGCTCCTCCATGGAAAAATCCGCGCTGTGCATGATGGAGACAACCACCGTGTCGATGCCCACCACCTTGCCCTTTTCGTCAAATTCCACGGAAACCTGGGTCTTGCCGTCAGGGCGCAGCAGGTCATTGGAGTGGACACACTGGGTCAGGCGGTTGCACAGGGCACGGCTCAGCGCCACGGGCAGGGGCATAAGCTCCGGGGTCTGAGTGCAGGCGCCGCCGAACATCATACCCTGATCACCGGCGCCGCCCACCTCGTCATTGGTGCCCAGGGCAATGTCCGCGGACTGGGTGTGGATGCGGCACTGAATCTCCACGGTGTCGGCATCGAAGCCGTCGCCGGGATAGATGTAGCCGATTTTACGAATGGCTTCTCGTGCGACTTCCTTGTAATCTACCACCGCTTTTGTGGTAATTTCACCGCTGATGATGCAGAAATCGGTGGTGACCATGGTCTCACAGGCCACCCGGGAATTGGGGTCTTGAGCCAAGCAGGCATCCAGGATGGCATCGGAGATGGAGTCAGCAACCTTGTCGGGGTGGCCGTTGGTGACGCACTCAGAGGTAAACAGTCTTTTTTCCATATCTATGTTCCTTTCTCGCGCAGAAGAGATAAAAAAAATGCACACCGAAGATTCGATGTGCGCTGTATCGAACCCTCATCTTTCGTTTGCCGCCGGATTTGGCACCTTTTCCTTTCGGACAGGTTGCCGGGTTTCATCGGGCCGTTCCCTCCACCGCTCTTGATAAGGCTTGTATGCAATTTTCGATAATATTATACACACTTTTTTCCAATTGTCAACCTTTTTCTCGCCGTACTTGACATTTTTCCTATTTCATGATATGGTCTTCTCTCATAATCCGGCAAGGAGAAGCAATCATGCAACGGTTTTTTCCCAAATTAAAGATATCTTTCTGTGTCATCGCCTTTCTCGCTTCCGCTTTTCAGGCATTCGGAATGTACAATATCCACGCCCTGTCCGGCGTCACCGAAGGCGGTGTGTTTGGCTTGATCCTTCTGCTGCACCACTGGACGGGGTTATCCCCCGCCATTTCCAGCTTTGTGCTGAACGCCGGATGCTACGCGCTGGGCTGGAAAACCCTGGGCCGGGAGTTTATCGGGTATTCTCTTGTTGCTGCCTGTGGTTACTCCGTGGGCTATGGAATCTGCGAGCAGTTTCCGCCCCTGTGGCCTCAGATCGCCCAGCTGCCCCTGCTGGCATCCATTGTCGGCGCGCAGTTCATCGGTGTGGGAGCCGGGCTGTGCGTCCGGGTAGGCGGTGCCACCAGCGGCGACGATGCTCTGGCCATGAGCCTGTCCCATTTGACAAAGCTTCCCATCCAATGGATTTACCTGACCAGCGACCTGCTGGTGCTGGGTCTTTCTCTGAGCTATATCCCCCTGAAACGGATCGGATACTCACTGCTGACCGTCATTTTGTCCGGACAAATCATCGGATGGATTCAAAATATTCGTGTTCCCGGGAAAAACGGGCGCCTGCCGTAAGTGGCAGACGCCCGTTTCCTTATTCCTTCTTGATGGCATCCCAGTTGGCACGTCCGGTGCACTTGGCCAGGGCCAGCAGATCCTTCGCCAGCGCATCCGTCAGCTGACCGGGCTTTAACCGCCAGCGCCAGTTGAAGCCCACCGTTCCCGGCTGGTTCATCCGGGCCTCGTTGCTCAGTCCCAGATGGTCCTGAATGGGGATGATGCAGTCCTTGGACACGGCACGCATGACCAGATGAATCAGAACCTTGTACATCTGGTTATCCGGGGTGTAGTAGTCCCCCAGATAGTCCCGCACCTGCTTTTTCCCTTCCTCGGCAAGACCGGCAAACCAGCCTGCCACCGTCTCATTGTCGTGGGTGCCGGTATAGACCACGCAGTTGGCGTTGTAATTGTGGGGCCAGTAGTCGTTGGATGCGCCGATGTCACTGGGATCGATAGCAAACTGCAGCACCTTCATGTTGGGGCAGCCGCTGTCCCGCACCAGCTTGCGGACACCGTCCGTCATCAGGCCCAGGTCCTCTGCGATGATGTTCACATTGCCCAGCTGCCAGCGGATGGCATTGAACAGGTCCATGCCGGGGCCTTTCTCCCAATGGCCAAACCGGGCGCTGTCCGCCCAGGCGGGAATGGAGAAATATTCATCGAACCCACGGAAGTGGTCCACACGAACCACATCATAGAGCTTGAAGCTATACCACATCCGGCTGCACCACCACTGGAAATTGGTGGCCCTGTGGTAATCCCAGCGGTACAAAGGGTTCCCCCAGACCTGACCGTCGGCGGCAAAGGCATCCGGCGGGCAGCCCGCGATAGCCGTAGGGGCGTTGTGCTCATCCAGCTGGAACAGCTCGGGATGCGCCCACACGTCCGCGCCGTCGGGAGAGACATAAATCGGAATGTCGCCCACAATCTGGATGTGTTTCCTGTTGGCATAGGCCTTCAGCTTTGTCCACTGTTCATCAAACTTAAATTGCAGGTACTTCTGGAACTCCACATCGAAGTACAGCTCTCGGTTGTAGTAGTCCATGGCAAAGCCCCAGTGCATCCGGATATCCTCGGGCCACTCCCGGAAGGAGGCGTCGCCAAAATAGCCCTTAAGGGACATGAACAGGGCAAAATCATCCAGCCACCAGGCATTGCTGGCACAGAATCTGCGGAAATCCGCATTTTTAGAGATATCGCTGCGCTCATAGGCCTTGTGCAGCAGCTTCAGCCGGTTTTCGCTGAGCTTGTCAAAATCCACCTTGGCTGGATTGGTTCCGAAATCCAAAGCGTCACACTCTGCCTCGGTCAGCACGCCCTCCGCAATCAGCGCGTCAAGGCTGATCATGTAGGGATTGCCGGCAAAAGCGGAATAGGCCTGATAGGGGGAATCGTCGGACGCGCCGTGAGAGGTGGCGCCAAGAGGCAGAATCTGCCAGTAGCGCTGACCGGCTTTTTCCAGCCAGTCCACAAAATCATAGGCCGCCTGATCAAAGCAGCCGATGCCATACCTGGACGGCAGGCTGGTGACAGACAGCAGGACACCCGCGTAACGGTTCATAAAAAAGCTCCTCACATTTCCAGTATCACGCCCCCGGCAAAGCGGCGGCGCGTTCCGTTCCCAGCTCCGACCGGCAGAATTGGAAACGTTTCTCTTCTCTGTAAGTATAGTACGTTTTGCGGATTTCGTCAACAACTTGCGCACCGGGAACCACAAATTATCAATTCTTCCAAATCTCGTTCGCATATTTTAGCAAAAACGACGGCAATCCGCCGCTTTTTCCCGATAACTCCCGGCTATTGTCAATCCGTATTTCTTGACATGGGCGTGACGCAATGGTAAAATTGCAATAACACTATCCGGGAAAGCAGGTGATCGGGGTGGCAGTCAGAGAAGTAACCTATATCTCCATCATCATCCGCATTCTGGCCGCCTTTTTGCTGGGCGGTGTCATCGGCATGGAGCGGGGCATGAAAAACCGCCCGGCGGGCCTGCGGACGTATATGCTGGTCTGCGTCGGGTCCTGCCTGATCATGCTGACAAACCAATATATCTATCAGGTGTTCGACACCGGCGACCCTGTGCGGATGGGCGCGCAGGTGGTCAGCGGCATCGGCTTTCTGGGCGCGGGCACCATCGTTGTGACAAAACGCAATCAGATCCGGGGCCTGACAACAGCAGCCGGGCTGTGGGCTGCCGCAGCGGTGGGACTTGCCATCGGAATCGGTTTTTACGAGGCCGCCGTTCTGGGCGGCTGTGCCATCTATGTGGTTCTCACCATCATGCACCGGTGGGACGACCGGATGCACAGAAACTCTAAAATCATAGAGATCTACGTGGAGCTGAGTACCGCTGTGACTCTGGGCAGCTTCATCCGGGGCATCCGGGAGCTGGGGCTGGAAATTGATAATTTGCAGCTGGACCACACGGAAGCGGCTGAGGACGGTATTCGTTCCTTCATCGTCACCCTGAAATCCAAAACCAAGCGAAACCATCAGCAGCTGCTGGACAAGCTTCGTGCTGTGGAAGGCGTTGTATATCTGGAAGAGCTTTGATTTACGAAAAAGCGGACGGCCATGGCCGTCCGCTTCCTTATTCGAACCATTCGTCCGTTTCCACGTCCATCGGCTGGTCTTCCTCCCAAAATTCCGTTTCCGCCGTTGTCTCCTTTTGGACGGCGGACCCGGAACTGACACCGCTCCATTTCGTTCCGGTGAGGATGCTGATGCCCCAGGCCTGGGTGGAAAGATTGCCGCTTACCGGCGTGGAGGTCGCGCAGGAGGCGCCCGCCACAACGGTCATCTCCCGTCCGCCCTGCATGGCCTCGCTGTAAGTACAGGCAGTCTGCAGGACAGTGGCCGCCAGAGCGATGTGGTAGTCGCTGGTCACTACCGCCAGCTGCTTGATCCGGGGATACTTCTGGTTCAGCAGCGCACAGGTATTCTGGGCATTTTCCGTGGTGCTGAGAGATTTCTTTTCCAGAATGATTCTGTCCTCGCTGACGTCGTTATTCATGAGCCAGATTGCCATGACCGCCGCCTCAGAGATGCCCTTGACGCCGGAGGTCTCGCCTCCGGTCACCGCGATGTAGGCGTTGGGGTACTGCCGGGCAGCCCGAAGGGCCACATTCAGCCGGTCATACAGCTCCGGCTTCATGGAACCGTTTTGATTCAGGCCGTAGCCGAATACCACGATGCACAGGGAATCGTCCTGGGCAAGATCATCCCGCAGGCTCCGGCTGGAAGCGAAGCCGGAATGGTTCAGCCGGTCCCAGTCGGACATGATCTGCCGCCACATGGCCCCCTGGGTCGGGGACTCCGATTCCAGATTCCTCAGGCAGCGCTCGATTGTCCCGGAGGAACCGTCAGAGTCTGAACTGTAAGCGCTCAGCATCTGCTGACGGTATTCCTGGGTATCCGCCTTGACCGGGAGAATTCCCGCCGCCAGTACGCACAGAAGCAGAACCGCGGCCCACAGCCGCTTGCCTTGCCCCATCAATTGCCGCTCCGGATCTGGAGCAGCTTGGTCTTCAGATCATTTTCCATTTTCGCCATCTCAATTTCCGCCGCCTGACGCTTGGCCCGGCCTTCGGCCTGAATCTTCATCACGTCATCCAGCGTCTGAATCAGCTCGGCGTTGGTCTTTTTCAGAGTCTCAATATCCACAATGCCCCGTTCCGCTTCCTTGGCGGTCTCCACAGAGGCCATGTGCAGCTTCTCGGCGTTCTGTTTCAGCAGGGCGTTGGTGATGTCCGTCACCTGCCGCTGAGCCTGAGCCGCCTCGGTGGAGTGGGCAATGCCCAGCGCCAGCACCATCTGGTTCTTCCACAGGGGGATGGTGTTGACCAGGGTGGTCTGAATCTTCTCCACCATCACGGTGTCGTTGTTCTGAATCATGCGGATCTGGGGCGCGGTCTGGATGGAGATGGCCCGGGTCAGCTCCAGATCGTGAATCTTCTTCTCAAACCGCAGGCACTTTTCCGACAGGTCCCGGGCAGCCTGGGCATCCTCGGCAAGACCGGTCCGCTGGGCGGTCTCCTCCAGCTGACGCAGCTTCGTGGAGCGAACCTGCTCCAGCTTCTGCTTACCCGCCAGAATGTACATGGTCAGCTCCTTGAAATAGGCCAGATTCTGCTCGTACATCTTGTCGAGAACCGCGGAGTCCTTCATCAGGCGCACCTGATGCTGCTGCAGGGCGTCGCTGATCTTTTCCACATTGGCTTCCGCCTTGGCATAACGATTTTTCATCGTCTCCAGCTTGTTAGCCTGCTTGCGGAAGAAGCCGAACAGGCCCTTCTCCTCCTCGGCGTCAAAGCCCTTCAGCTCCCCCACCACGCCGGTGATCAGCTCCCCCACCTCGCCTAAGTCCTGGGTGCGGACATTCGCCAGAGCGGTATCGGAAAAATCCGCCATTTTCTTCTGGGTGCCCGCGCCGTACTGCAAAATCTGCGCAATATTCTCCACGTCGATTTTCGCGGCGAAGTCGTCCACGATTTTCTGCTCCTCCGGGGTCAGAATCGTCTCAGGCTTGGTCTGCTGCAGGGTAGTTTCCTCCGCAACAACCAGTTCCGGAGCATCGCTCAAATCCGGTTCCAGCGTCAGGCTGGGGATGGTGCTGTCCTTGCGTTCATTCCATTCTGTGTTCATACTCATTCTCCCCTGTTCAGTTTTGTTAATTCATCGTCCGTCAAGCCCTCCTGCGCCAGAAGGGTGTTCAGCACGGAAATGTCACTGGATACATCCATGGCAGTATCCTCAAAAACAGAGTCCAGCAGCTTCTCAAAGGCCAGATTCAGGGTGTCCAGCGTGTCCTCGATTTCCTTCTTGGATGAGCGGATGGTTTCCCCCTGAACAGGCTGGGCGTCCATCTCCGCGTAGGCGTTCAGCAGCTTCACCGTCATGGGAAGATAGTAATCCATCAGCTTTTTCAGGTCGGGCACGATCTCCGGGTGGGCCTGGGCCCGCTCAAAAATCCGCCGGACAATCAGCTCCATCCGGGAAATCTTGCCGGAAATCTCCTGCCCGGGGATGGCGTCGTTGCAGCGGCGAATTTCCGCGATGAAGGCATTGCCCCGCTCCAGAACCTCCCGCACTCTGGGATCTGCCGCAGGCTTTGCCGCCTGTTTTGCCGCCTCCAGCCGCTGTTCCTCCTGCTTTCGGGCTTCCAGCGCGAGACGGCTTTGCTCGTAGTGCCGGTAGGTATCGTGGCTGGTGATCAGGTTTGCTTCCTCTTTGTCCAGATGGCCTTCCAGAAACAGGCCGTCATCGATCATCTTCACCAGCTCTTTGCGGACAAATTTCACGTTTTTTCCCACACTCCGGGCCAGCTTTTCCAGAGAACAGTGGGTATTTCGTCCCAGAGTCTTGCAGTATTTCTTAAACCGGCTCACCCGTTCCAGGCCCTGGACACCGCCCACAATCAGGCCCACGCCGCCGCCGAATCCCACAAGGCCAAACACCGCCGGGACCCCGGACGCGCCGGTGACAGCCGCAAGAATCGCAGTTGACAGAAAGCCAAGAAAGCCGAAACAGGACAGCAGACTGCCGCCCACGATTTTCACGATTCCCACGGCGGTTTTGCCATCAGTGCTTCCGTAGAGCGCCGGCAGGGTCTGAGGCTCCTCGATAATCTTCGGTTTCTGCCTGACCTGTACCGTCCGGGAAGCGTTATCCGCAGCCCGGGCCGCATTGTCCACCGCCCGGCGCACCGCTTCCCCGCCCACGTCAATTGCATGGTTCACCGTCCGGGTGATGTTCTGGTTTAAGGTTCGATAGTCCTGAGAATTGATGGCCTGATCAATGATTTCCTGAATGTTTCGGCCCAGCGCTTCCCAGTCCTGATTGTTGTTTGCCATACGATCCACCCCATCAAATTGTGAGCCTATTATATCCTTTTCTTTTCAAAAACGCAAGCCCAAACCGAATCTAACCTGCAAGGAAGACACATTCTCCTAGAAAAAAACCATGGAACGGGGTTCGTTCCATGGTTTTTGGGGGAAGGCTTACAGATGCAGAACCCGATCCTTGATCTCCTGGGTACGGCCCTGGTTCCAATACTGGGTGCCGATATAGCCGCAGGTTCGTCTGGCGACGTTCATCTTGGTCTGGTCCGTGTTGCCGCACTGGGGGCAGACCCAGATCAGCTTGCCGTCGGTATCCTCCTGAACGGAAATTTCCCCGTCATAGCCGCACTCCTGACAGTAGTCAGACTTGGTGTTCAGCTCGGCATACATGATGTTGTCGTAGATATACCGCATCAGCTCCAGCACCGCGTCGATGTTCTGCTGCATGTTGGGCACCTCCACATAGCTGATGGCGCCGCCGGGAGACAGCTGCTGGAATTCCGCCTCGAAGGACAGCTTGGTGAAGGCGTCGATCTCCTCGGAAACGTGGACGTGGTAGGAGTTGGTGATGTAGCTCTTATCCGTAATGCCGGGAATCACACCGAACCGCTTTTGCAGGCATTTGGCAAACTTGTAGGTGGTGGATTCCAGCGGGGTGCCGTAGAGGGAGTAGTCGATGTTTTCCGCGGTCTTCCACTCCAGGCACTTATCATTCATCTTCTGCATGACGGACAGGGCGAAGGGCTTTGCCTCCTCATCGGTGTGGGACTTGCCGGTCATGTACTTGACGCACTCGTACAGGCCCGCGTAGCCCAGAGAAATGGTGGAGTAGCCGCCGTAGAGCAGCTTATCGATGGGCTCGCCCTTCTCCAGGCGGGCCAGAGCGCCGTACTGCCACAGGATGGGCGCGGCGTCGGACAGAGTGCCCTTCAGACGCTCGTGGCGGCACTGCAGCGCCGTATGGCACAGCTCCAGCCGCTCCTCAAAGATCTCCCAGAACTTACCCATATCCCGGCCGGAGGACAGCGCCACGTCCACCAGGTTGATGGTGACCACGCCCTGGTTGAACCGGCCGTAGTACT
>JALFXH010000093.1 GCA_022786965.1 Clostridiales bacterium | reverse complement strand
CTGCGTTTTTCATGGTCCCTACGCTGACCAGCACAGCTTCAGACGCGTCCGACAGAATTCCTCCAACCACCGGGACAACGGTTGAAATCGTCAGTTTTGCCGCTTTCAGGGCCGCCGCGTCTGTGGTTCCGCTGATAACCCCGGTTATGCCCATGTAAGAGGTATACACAATCAGAATTGTTTTCAGGCACCAGGCTACCAGACTCTTAGCCAAATCATACATTTTTTTCAGCGCGTCATCTCCCAGTGCGCAGCCGGCAATGCCAAGGGCCAAAAGCGCAAAGGTCATCGGTGTAAAAAAAGCGGTGATCAGACCGCTGAGCACAGTATCAAACACTGTTGTACCCAGATAGAGCGTGGTGGCCGACGTCATACCGCCTTGGGCTGCCAGAGCTGCCGCCATGACAGGCAGGAGCAGTTTTCCGTAGCCGCTCAGTTCGTTGATGGTGTCACATCCCAGCCGGATCATGGCGTTGGCGGAAGACAAAAGCTGAACGGATACGATGACAACACCACACAGATTCACCGCGTCTTTGGAAAAACCGGAGAATGTACGAAGCACGCTGATGAGCAGCGCCGAAGCGATGACGCCAAGGCTCATTCTGGCGGCCTCTTCCAAATCCGGGCGAATCAGCGAGCAGGCCTTTTTCACAAGCTCCGAAAACCCCGCGCCGAAGTCATGGGTTTCCGCCGGCATCAGGCTGCTGCCGGAATTTGGTACTTCGGGCGCGGTGTATTCCGCCGCGGACACGGGAAGGCAAAGGCTAAAAATCAGAAATACCGTGGAAATCAGTCGGATCATAATCCTCCTATCATCTCCCTGATGATTGTCATAAGTGTACGAAACATGGGTACGGAAAGGGTCAGCACCGCTGCGCCGCCCAAAATTTGCAGCATTTTGCCCAGGGACGCGTTGCCGGCATCCGCGCAGATCGTGGCCGACAGCTCCGCAACCAGGGCGATCCCCACAGCCTTCATCAGAATGCCGACCAAGCTGTCCGGCAGCTGAAACAGACGCTGAAGCTCCACCAGATAATCCAGAACCGGACTTAGAATCGTCACCGCCGCACAGGCGGCAACGCAAAGCGCGACGATCCCCATAACAGCGGATATATCCCGCTCCGTTTTATCCAGGGACAGGCCGAGGATTACTGTCAGAAGGACCAGCGCCGTGGTTTTCCAGAAATCATCCATTAAAATTCAAACAGTTTTTTTACCAGGTCAAATAACTCCGCTATTTTTTGGGCAAGAATCATGAGCACCACAACCAGACCGGCAAGGCTTGTCATAGTAGCCTGCTCCTCCCGACCCGATCGGGAAAGCACCTGGTTTAGAATGGAAACAATAATTCCTACCGCCGCAATTTTGAAAATCAGATCAATATCCATCTACGCAAAAAGAATCACCAAGGCCGCTCCCGCGCACAGGCCCAAGGTCTGATAGCTTCTCAGCCGGGCATCCCGGTTCTGTTCCAGCCGGGCCTGCTCCCGATGGCAGGTTTCCTGAACGGATTTGAGCCCCTGCAATTGTCCCGGAAGGTCAAAACAGCCCAAGGTCTGGCCAAGTTGGCGTAGGGGCCGCCGAAGGCAGGCTGGAAGATCATGGCATTTATCCATTGCCGCGCGCATACAGCTGACCGCGTCCGGCCCCGACTGCCACTCCAGTTCTCTGGCCAGGTTTAGAAATACATCCCGTAATACACCGCCGCAAACCTTCGCGGCTTTTCGGGAAAGCTCAGGCAGTGGCGTCAGACGGTATTCCAGTTCCGAGGACATCATTTCCAGCGCGTTCAACAGCTGCTGCAGCAAACGCTCCCGCTGCCGGTAATGATACGCAATGCTGAAACCAAAACCACCGCAGCTGATTAGTATGAACAACGCTCCCATCCACTTGGCGCTCATGATACCACCCTTTCTACACGGTAGGACTTGTCCTTTTTGAGCAGGACGATCGTATGGAATATCTTCTTATCCACAAGCGGCTGGTACACCACCCTCTGCTCTAAATCCTGCAAACCGGCTCCATGCGCTGTGGCGATTAGCCCTACACCACAGTTTACCGCCTGAATCAGGCCGTTACAATCCGCTTCGCCGGTGATTTCGTCCACCGCGATATAATCCGGGCCCATTGTCCGCAGCACCATGTCGATCCCCTTGGGCTTTGAATAACCATGAAGCACATCCATCCGCTTCCCCCTTTGGAGTCCCTCCGGAAAGAGTTCCTCACGCTCATCCACCACGCAGACCACGCGGTCATTGGCGATTCTTCGCGTCAAATCTCTGAGCAGCGTCGTTTTGCCCCACCCGGGAGCGCCGACAATCAGAGTAGAACCCCAGGTATCCGGAATTCTGTCCGCTATTCCCGGATAATCCCTTGCCACGCGAATACACAGGGATGTGATTCTTTGAAAGCCGCCGGAGGTGTCGCAATGGTATACAGCGTCACCACAGATGCCGATTCGATGCCCGCCGGGGGCGGTCAGATACCCCTGGGTTATGGTACTGGCGCACCACGGGGAATACCGGCTGGCGGCATTTACCACATAGTTCAGGTCTTCCTGCCGCACTGTCTGTTTCAGCCAGACGCTCCCGGCGGCGGATACGATTTCCGGCTGGGCGTTGAGCCTCAGCCGAAGCTCCAGCATGGTATCCCGTCCGACGCTGTCCACTTGCGCTCCGATTTCATGAGGCAGCACGGACAATAGCTGCTTCCACGCACAGATCATTTGCATCACTCCTGCCATAGACTATGCCGCCTGGAAACGCAATAGCACAGAAAAAACCACTCCGCTAGAAAAGCGGAGTGGTTGACAGGGAATATCATTTTTTGTTCTTTCTGTAGATAATGTTCAGGCCCTTCAGCAGAAGATCCTTGTCCAGAATGATCTCCCGCTTGCACAACGGCGTAATAAACTGGGCAAGACCGCCGGTGGCGATCAGCGTGCAGCGGTGGCCAAGCTCTTCTTCCATCCGCTCCACCAGCCCGTCGATCATGGCGGCTGTTCCGTACATCATGCCGCTGCGCATACAGTCCACCGTGTTTTTACCGATGACCTGCTTCGGCTGATCGAGACTGATGCCTGGCAGCTGCGCCGCCCGGCTGGTCAGCGCGTCCAGAGAGACCCGAACGCCGGGAATGATCACGCCGCCCATGTAAACATTGTCCGGCTCTACCGACTCAATGGTGGTAGCGGTACCCAGATCCATCAGAAGCAGCGGCGCCTTATATTCCGCGAGAGCCGCTACCGCAATCACAATTCGGTCGCTGCCCACCTGGGAAGGAACATCCACATGGATATTCAGGCCGGTTTTCAGGCCGGGGCCCACCACCATGGGCTGTTTGCCAATAATCTTGATGACGCCTGTCCGCACAGAGTTGAACACCGGGGGAACTACAGAGGAAATAATACAGTCCTCAATGTCCGAGCGTTTGACACCATATGCCTCCAGCATACTCTTGATTTCCACACCGTACTGATCTGAGGTTCTGGTACGGTCGGTAGCGATACGGGCCTTAAACAGGATTTTGTCGTCATGGATACAGCCGATCACCAGATTGGTATTTCCAATGTCAATTGCCAGAAGCATACGCGTTCCTCCTTATCGTTTCTGTGTCCGCGCCATCAGATGCAGCAGCGCCTTGCCGATTACGGTAACCAGCACCGCCGCGATAATTGCCTCAGGAATGCCGGAGGCAGTTACCGTGCCCATCACCAGTCCGAATACCGCAGTAATCGCAACGTTCTTCGCCTGCGCGTACTGCTGGGCCAGCAACAGGTAGATGCTGCCCATAACCAGAATCGTGTGGCAAATCGTCGATATGGCCGCTGTTACCGGCAGAGCTAGATAGTCCTGCTTCAAAAGCCGCTTCATGCCCTTCCAGAGCCAACCGGCGATCACACCCAGCAGAATGCGGCATCCCAGAGCAATCCAAAGGCTTTTCAGAACACCGGGTAAGCCTTCGGTCGTCATAAAGGGAGAGAAGGCGAAAGCCAGCAGTCCGGGAGACGTAGTGTTTGCCCAGATAGAGCAAAGGCCGAACACGCCGCCCAATACCGCTCCCGCAGCGGGGCCCAGAAGGATTGCGCCCAGTATCACCGGGATGTGCATGGTTGTGGCTTTGATCACAGGCAGAGGAATAAATCCAATACCGGTCGCGCCCATCACCAGCAAGATTCCGCAGAACATTGCCAGCGTCGCCATGTAGCGGGTGTCCATTTTTTTCCGATTCATATTCAATTACCTCCTGCTGCCGTTCCTTGTGCAAGGATACAGCGCAAATTTTCGGGCTTGCGCCCGACACCGTATTATAACAGAGTATTCAGAAAAAAACAAGTAGAAATCCGGCCTTTACACCGGGGCAAAATCCGGCTATAATGAACGGAAATGAGTTCATGCAGGAGGATATCATATGCTGAAGGGAAAAACCGTCTTACTTGGCGTTACCGGCGGAATCGCGGCCTATAAGGCCGCGGCACTGGCGTCCGCGCTGGTCAAGCAGCACGCCGCTGTTGAGGTGGTTATGACGCGGAACGCCACCGAGTTTATCACACCGCTGACCTTTGAGCAGCTCACCGGGCGCAAGGCCTTGGTGGATACCTTTGACCGGAACTTCGTGCATCAGGTGGAGCATATTTCCCTTGCCCAGCGCACGGATCTGGTGATCATCGCCCCGGCTACCGCCAATATCTGCGGCAAGCTTGCCCATGGCCTTGCGGATGATATGCTGACTACAACCGTGCTTGCCTGCCGCTGCCCCAAGCTGATAGCACCGGCGATGAACACCAATATGTACGAGAACCCAGTGACCCAGGATAATCTGAATACGCTACGTCGTTATGGCTGGGAGGTGATTGCCCCCGCCAGCGGGCGGCTCGCCTGCGGCGCGGTGGGGCCCGGTAAGCTGCCGGAGCCGGAGACGCTGCTGCAATACATTCTCCGCTATCTGGCGCTGCCCCATGACCTACAGGGAAAACGCGTGCTGATCAGCGCCGGGCCAACCCAGGAAGCACTGGACCCTGTCCGGTATCTGACCAACCATTCCACCGGAAAGATGGGCTATGCCCTCGCGCGGATGGCGATGCTCCGGGGGGCGGAGGTGACGTTGGTTTCCGGCCCGGTTTCCATTGCTCCCCCTCCCTTTGTCCGTTTGGTTCCCATCGTATCCGCGCAGGATATGTTTGAAGCGGTTATTGCCCATGCTCCCCAGTCTGACTTTATCTTCATGGCGGCCGCCGTGGCGGATTATACGCCTGCTCAGTACGCGGATGACAAGATTAAAAAGCACGACGGAGATATGCAGATTCCCCTGAAGCGGACGCAGGACATTCTGGGATACCTGGGAGAGCACCGTGCAGAGGGGCAGATTATTTGCGGTTTTTCCATGGAAACCCGGGATATGCTGGAAAACAGCCGGGCGAAGCTTCTGAAAAAGCGGGTAGATATGATCTGCGCCAACAATCTGAAGGTTCCCGGCGCCGGTTTTGGCGTGGATACCAATGTGATTACCCTGATCACGCAAACAGAGACAACGGAACTGCCGCTGCTTTCCAAAGATGAGGCTGCGAATGCCATCCTGGATAAGGCAATCCGTCTTTCCAAACGATAAAACATCGGCTGTCCGGTTCTTCCGGACAGCCGATGTTCCTTACAATGCAGTTTCAATCGCTTCCCGCAGATTCCGTACCCGATACACCGTTAATCCCTTTGGGATTTCCACCTTTTCCGAGCCGCTTCTGGGAATCATACATTTCTGAAAGCCCAGACGGGATACCTCCCCCAAACGCTGGGAAAGATGAGAAACGGCGCGAATTTCTCCAGTTAAGCCCACCTCTCCGATGGCAACCAGATCGTCCGAAATGGGCACGTCCCGATAAGACGAAGCAATTGCCAGCGCCACCGGCAGGTCGGCTCCCGGTTCATCCAGATGTAACCCGCCAATGACGTTGATATAAGCGTCAAAAGCGCTGAGCTTCATCCCGGCCCGCTTTTCGGCGACTGCCATTAACAGCACTGCCCGATTAAAGTCAAAGCCATCCGCGGCCCGGCGGGGAACATTGAAGGTGGTTTTGGCAATCAAAGCCTGAACCTCTGCCAGCACGGGACGGGTGCCTTCCATAACACAGGCAACGCAGGTGCCGCTGGCACCCTCAGGCCGTCCCTCCAGCAGCATCTGGGACGGATTCGGCACTTCCTCAAGGCCCGTATCCAGCATCTCAAACACGCCAATCTCATTTGTCGAGCCAAATCGGTTCTTCGCCGCCCGCAGAAGCCGATAGGAGGTATTCGGATCGCCTTCAAAGTACAAAACGCAGTCCACCATATGTTCCAGCACCTTGGGGCCGGCAATGTTGCCGTCTTTGTTGATATGGCCAACCACGAACACGGTAATACCCTGGGCCTTGGACAGCTGCATCATGGTCATGGTGCAGTCCTTGACCTGAGAGACACTGCCCGGAGAGGAATCATTGTTCTCGTTATACAGGGTTTGAATGGAATCAACGATCAGAATATCCGGCTTCATCTCGTCCACAGTATCCACGATATCAGTTAGACGTGTTTCGGACAGGATGAACAGGTCTTCGGGAGACACCCCAAGCCGCTCCGCACGGAGCTTCAGCTGTCGCTCGCTTTCCTCTCCGGAGACATACAGCACCCTTCGCCCCCTGCACAGGCTGTTGCAGATCTGAAGCAGCAGCGTGGACTTTCCGATGCCGGGAGCGCCGCCCACCAGAACCAATGAGCCTGCCACCGCGCCGCCGCCGAGAACCCGGTCCAGCTCTCCCATGCCGGTGGAAAACCGGATTTCTCCGTCGCCGTCCACCTCCCGGATGCGCTGAGGTCTGCGGCTCATTCCCACAGGCGCGGCCTTCCCCTTCCCGGGGGCAGACGGCTTTTCCACGTGTTCCTCCATGGTATTGTAAGCGCCGCAGCTGGGACAGCGGCCCATCCACTTGGGGGTCTCATTTCCGCAGTTGGTGCAGAAAAAGACAGATTTTGTCTTTGCCATATATTGTCCTCCGGTTTCTTTTTCTACCAGGGATTATACCAGCAAAACACGATACGGTCAAGTGTTCGAAATGTGCTGACTGATCACCGCCGCAATGACGCAGCACAGGCGTTTCTGGTAATCGCTGTCCCGGAGTCTGGCTTCTTCCCGGGGATTGGACAGAAAGCCACATTCGATCAGCACGCCGGTGCAGTTGATGTTTTCCATCAGATAGACCCCGCTGATTGGCTTGCTTTTCCGATTGCTTCCCGGATTCAGGGCGGAGACCAGCTGGGTTTGCAGCTGCCGCCCCAATTCCTGGCTTCCCGGGGTATTCGCGTAGAATACCTGGGCGCCGCTGTATCGGGAATCGCTGAACTGATTCTGATGGATGCTGACAAGCAGCGCGTTGCTGGTTTCATTGACAATTCTGACCCGTTCCTTCAAATCAGATATTTTTTTCCTGGCAATGGTATCGCCGGTGGTGTAAATCGAAACATCTGATTTTCGGGTCATGCGGGTCTGATAGCCCAGCAAATGCAGCAAGTCGTCCAATCTGCGGGAGATTGCCAGATTATATTCACTCTCCATACGCCCGGTACAGGAGCTCGCGCCGCCATCCTCTCCCCCGTGACCGGGATCAATCACAACGCAGTGCACCCGTTCAAAGGGCAGGGTCTCGGAAATCACAGTCACCGCCCTGCTGCCCCAGTAAGCGCACATCAGCATTGCAGACATGGTCATCACGCAAAACAAATAATAATTCCATCGCTTCAAGCGTACCACCTCCAGAAATTTCTATGCCGGTTCCGGCGTTTTCTGAACATTCCGCAGGGAGAAAACATAGGATAGCCCGGACGAAAATCCGACTCTATCTTGCAGGAGGTATCGAATTTGGACAGACAAAATCAGGAGCCATCCTATCGTGATGGACGTTTACCTGCCATGGCGCCGCTGGCCAATCCCTATGTTCCCTTCCAAATGGAAAACCCCGCGAAATATGAAGCGAAAAAGGGACTGGTCCGGGGTACGCTCTTCCCAGGACTGGATCTTCCCTTCATGGGCATGGTCAATCAATATGAGCTGCCGGCAACTACCCAGGCTGAGCTTCAGGCTCTGGGATTTGCCGTGCAGGAGCTGGCGCTGTATCTGGACACACATCGAGATGATCAGGAAGCCCTGAACCTGTATCGGGAATACCAGAAGATGTACGACAAATGCAGGCAGCTGTATATTCAGGAGCATGGTCCTCTCACCCACGGTATGCCGGCCCAATCCGAGGGCTACAGCTGGCTGGATGATCCATGGCCCTGGGAATACTGTGGGAATAAGGAGGCTTGATCATGTTTATCTATGATAAGAAACTGCAATATCCCGTAAAAATTGCCAATACCAATCCCCGGCTTGCGGCAATCATCATTTCCCAATACGGCGGGCCGGACGGCGAGCTGGGTGCTTCGCTGCGATACTTGTCGCAGCGTTACTCCATGCCCTTTGATGAATTGAAAGGCCTGTTGACGGACATCGGGACAGAAGAACTAGGTCCAGCATGATAGAAGTTATAATTCAACGAGGAATCTCGCGTATTCGATCTATAATTACATTGCCCCTCCTGTTCTGGAGGGGCAATTGTTTATTCCAGCAGCCCGCTTTCCTCGCGGTCATCCTCATATGTCGGTCTGACCGCGGTTGCTTCCTCAATCGGGGCAGGCGTTTCCTTATCTGCAACCATATCCACATTGGTCTCCTCGGTCATGGTGCTGAGCCATGCGCCCAGC
>JALFXH010000060.1 GCA_022786965.1 Clostridiales bacterium | reverse complement strand
AGAATTTCAAGGTGGATATGCAGGGCAATCTATATGCGTCCAGCGGCACGTTTTCCGGGAATGTATATGCCGGAAATATCCAGTATGGCGGCAGTGCGGGCTATATGAGTGGCGGCGGTATTTCCAGCGGCAGCATATCAGGGAATCGGCTCGCTTCGCACACAGTCGGCACCGCATATACCAGTTCCGGCATAAACACCAGCCTTGGGTATGCTGATTTTTCAAACGGCGTGTTTAATGGGTGGAACACAGCGTCTAATATCTATGCAAACTCGGTTGTTGCAAAATCGTCGTTATACATACCGTACGGCGGCGGAACAAGAAAGGTATCCGTAAACACTGTGACAATCAACGGTCACGTTTACAATGTTCTGACTATATGAGGTAATACATAATGGAATATTTAACAACCGCAACCGGCAGGAAGATATCCTGCGATTATTTCAATCCAAACCAGCCTGTTCCGCAGGTTGACATCCAGATTTCCGGGCTTTCCGTTGCGGAAGCCGCGGCCGTTTTCTCCAATAAAGAGGAAACAAAGCAACTGTGGTATGGAAACCAGTATCTTGCTCACTACACACAGCTGGTTGCGATTATCCCGGACTCTGGTTCTATCCGGGTCGTTCTTAGAAAGGAGTAGACTATGGAAAATCTGAAACAGGCAATCAACCTTCTGTCCGCTGTTGTGTCCACAATGGACACAATCTCGGTCACCGGCATTGACAATCAGGACAAGTTCGTAGGCTGTGCCATGTCCATTGAGACGGCGGCGAAAAAGATCGCAGACTATATCGCCTCTGCGGAGAAGGAGGTAGCAGATGGGAACAAAGATTGTTAAAGACCTTCCATTCGAATCTGAGTTTCACAATCTGATCGGCCCGGTTATCCCGAGATGTTGCACTGAGTGCGATACTGCGAAATTCCATTATGCGTTCCACTGCGTGGGCTTTGGGATATTTTTGGATTGCGAAGCATGGGACAAATGTCCACTTAGAAATAAAACTTTAGAGAAGCAGGAGGTAGCCAATGGCTGATAAATCCATAGATCAGTTGAATGCAGCTGAAAAAATCTACGCAACAGACCTGTTTGTTCTTCAGCAGTCCGGGTCTGCCAAGAAACTGACCGGGCAGATTCTTCTGAACTGGCTGACAGCGGCTGCTGACGGCCACGGTGGTATCCAGTCCATTGCAAAACTGTCCACCAGCGGCCTTGTTGATACATACCGCATCACGCTTGCTGACACCACAACCTTTGACTTTGTTGTCACCAACGGCAGAAGTATCACCGGCATTTCCAAAACATCCACCAGTGGTCTGGTTGACACCTACACAATCAGCTACAACAACGGCACTACAAGCAAGTTTACAGTCACAAACGGTGAAAAAGGTGACAAGGGCGACAACGCCTACATTTGGATTAAATACGCCTCTCAGGAGCCTACGGAATCCTCGCACTCCATGGGTGATCTCCCTGATGACTGGATTGGTATTTATTCCGGAAACGCTTCCACTGCCCCTACGGACTGGAAGCAGTACAAGTGGTTCCAGATCAAGGGCGAAAAGGGTGATACTGGCAGCCCTGCCACACTGGTGACCAAATCTGTCACCTATCAGGTTAGCGATTCCGGAACCATCATCCCTTCCGGGGCGTGGGGCAGCTCAATCCCAGTGGTGTCTCAGGGCAAGTACCTTTGGACGAAAACGGAGCTGCAATTCAATACCGGCGACCCGATTGTGTCTTACTCCGTGGCCCGGATGGGCAAGGACGGCTCCGGTTCCGTGTCATCCGTGTCTGGGGTATCTCCCGATGAAGCCGGCAATGTGACCCTGAGTGCTTCCGATGTGGGCGCGCTGCCGTCCTCCGGCGGCGACATGACCGGCGCAATCAACATGAACGGCCAGAGCGTTTCCGGCCTGAACCAGCCAACAGAGGACACCCAGGCGGCGAATAAGGGGTATGTGGATGCTGCGAAAACCGCTGCAAACGCTTACACGGACACCGCAAAGGCTGAGGCCAACGCTTACACGGATGCTTCCGTCCGAAAAGCTGCCCCCCGGAATCTGCTGGACAACAGCGATTTTCGGAATCCGGTGAATCAGAGGGGACAGACAACCTATACATTTGGTGAAAATGGTGGATTTACAATAGATAGGTGGAGAACGTGGCTAACTGGTTCATCATTAACCGTTTGTGACGGATACATATCAACTACCGCTAGAATATTCCAGAGAATAGAGCACGTTGATATGAGTAGTACATACACCATAGCGGTGAAGCACCTTGATGGAACTATTTCATGCTTTAGCGGTAGTTTTTCTAATGAATTTGGTGAAAAACAGGTAGCTTTTTGTTTTGTAGATGACGGCATTGCGAATGTATGCTTAGGAACGGACGGAACTACGCGAGAACTTGTCTGGGCCGCACTCTACGAAGGCGAATACACCTCCGAAACCCTGCCGGAGTATCACCCCAAGGGCTACGGTGCAGAGCTGGAGGAGTGTAAACGCTATTACCAAAAGTTATTCAGCGTTGGTAATTTTGGTCTTGAGAAAAACTATGTTTGTGGTTTTCCTTTTGAAGTGGAATTTAGGACAGTTCCAACTGTAAATGTTACATCCCTTATTGATATGCCGGAATGGGTGGGACGAAACGTTACACGTGTAGTTACCAATGCGACAGGTGTTCAGTACATTTATTCTGATAACTGTAAATCAGTTACACACCTGGTAGAAGGCTATGCAACCGCAGACCTGTAAAGGAGGAATGAACAATGGAATTTGAAATGCCTAAATCCAAAGTATACGTACTCCCTGATTCACACGGTTACATCACCCGAATTGACGGCGGGTATACCGTCGGTAACATCAAAGACCCGGAGAACTGGGTGCTGATTGACGAGGGCTATGGCGACCGCTATAACCTGTGTCAGGGCAACTACTTCCCGATGCCAATCATCACCGATGGCGGTGCATACCGTTATAAGCTGGTGGACGGTGTTCCAACTGAATGCACCGCAGAGGAAATGTCCGCCCAGGAGGAAGCGCTGAAACCCGTTCCGTCGCCCACTCTGGAAAGCCGGGTGGAGACACTGGAAACCACAACCGATGACATGATTCTGCTGATGGCAGACCTGATTGGAGGAGAATAAAGCTATGAAAACACTGAGCAATCTGAAACTGAAAATCATGGTGCGGGCATTCCGTATCCGCATCAAAAACGGCGAAGATTTTGCCGACATTGCCGCCGACTATCCCGCCCTGACCACGGACGATCTGGAAGCCATTCGGGCAGCCCTGAACGTGGAGTGATCCTATGACCCTGAAACAAAAGCAGGCCCTGCTGGCCTATCTGGACTACTATGACGGCCAACTGGACGGCCTATGGGGCGAGAAGTCCCAGCGGGCAACCATTGACTTCCAGCGGGCGTACATGGAGCAGACGGAGGTTGACGGCATCTTCGGGGCCGCAACGGAAAAGCGGATTCTGGAGGTCATTGCCACCGGGGAGAAGCCGAAACAGGAAAGTGTCCAAATTGACACCGCCGCCCCGGGATGGTGGAAGGATATCCGCTATTTCACTCGGGCGGAGTTCCGCTGCCCCTGCGGCAAGTGCGGCGGCTTCCCGGTGGAGCCGGACGAAAAACTGGTGCGAACCGTGGACGCCATCCGGGCGAAACTGGGCAAGCCCATCACAATCAACTCCGGCGTCCGTTGCCAGGAACACAACGACGAACTGCCCGGGTCGGCAAAAAACAGCTACCACCTGAAGGGCATGGCGGCAGACCTGCACTGCAATACCGCAACCCCCGCGGAGATGAAGGCCGCCGCAGAGGCCGTCATGGGCAAAACCGGCGGTATCGGCCTGTATAGTTGGGGCATCCACGTGGACGTGGGCAAATATTCCCGGTGGAACGGGTAAACAAAATAGGAGGAAATACGAATGAAAAAAGCAATGTTGTCCCAGCCTATGGCGGGAAAGACAAACGATGAAATCGTTGCAACCAGAGAAAAGGCAATTGCCGCCCTGAAAGAGCAGGGTTATGAGATTGTCAATACTCTGTTCACGGATGAATGGTACAGCAAGGAAAATATGGAGGAACGAGGCGTTGTCCAGATTCCGCTGTGTTTCCTGGCTAAGTCTCTGGAAAACATGAGTCTGTGCCATGCCGCCTACTTCTGCAAGGGCTGGGAAAATGCGCGGGGATGCAAGATCGAGCACGACGCTGCCGTGGCTTACGGTCTGGAAATCATCTACGAGGAATAAGGGAGGACATACATATGCAAATGGTAAACGCTTTTCTGATTCGCTTTTTCGCGGCCCTGATGGGCAATGTGTTCATTCAGCTGCTTCTAATCGCCGTCTGCGCCGACATGGTGTTCGGCTCCCTGCGGGCGGCGAAGTACCACTGCTGGAACTCCGCAGTTGGCATTGACGGGGCTATCCGCAAGGCCGGGATGCTGGCCTGCGTGCTGCTGTTTACGGCTATTGACATGATGATGCACGTTGACGTGCTGGGCTGGATCCCCGCCGACGCCCGCAATGTTTTGGACGCCTGCGGCATCGTAAAAATGGGCATTACGGAGCTGTTCGCGCTGCTGTTTATTCTGTATGAGGCTACCAGTGTTCTGAAAAATATGCTGCTCTGCGGTCTGCCCGTCCCGGCCGGCCTGCGGGAGAAGCTGGGCGCATGGCTCAGCACCATGACCGAGGAGACCAATGTGGATATGGTTGCAGATAAGGAAACGCCTGCCCCGATTGAGGAAGCAACCGCGGTCAGACCGACATATGAGGATGACCGCGAGGAAAGCGGGCTGCTGGA
>JALFXH010000044.1 GCA_022786965.1 Clostridiales bacterium | reverse complement strand
CCTGGGGCAACGCTCTGTACGCCTGCTTCGACCAGAAGGTGGAGGAGCACCTGATTCAGCCCACCTTCATCACCATGTACCCGGTGGAGGTTTCCCCTCTGACCAAGCGTTCTCCTGTGGACCCCCGGCTCACCGAGCGGTTCGAGCTGTTCATCTGCCACAGCGAACTGGCCAACGCCTACTCCGAGCTGAACGACCCTATCGATCAGCGTCAGCGCTTCCAGAAGCAGGTGGAGCAGCGGGAGCGGGGCGACGATGAAACCGAGATGCTGGACGAGGATTTCCTAACCGCTCTGGAGTACGGTATGCCCCCCACGGGCGGCATGGGCATGGGTATCGACCGCTGCGTCATGCTGCTCACCGGCGCGGATACCATTCGTGAGGTTATTTTGTTCCCCACGATGAAGCCCCTCGACTAAAGAAAACGCAAGATATAGTGCTGATTTGAAAAATGATTTACTATATAATGTGGTTTTCGGTAGTGTCATCCTCCCTTTGACAGCAATTTGACAGCAAATTCCCAAAGAATAACGCATCGACACGAAGCGTTGTGAATTTCAGGCAATACGGTGTCAGGTTTGAACAGACCAAAGAGCACTTCTTAGAGTAATTCTGAGAAGTGCTCTTTTTTCGTTTTGCGGTCAACTTCTGTCCACACCCAAATCAATTTTAGGAGGATACCACAATGAAAGACAACTACGAACCCATCAAAAGCACGAAGGAAGTCCCGGTACAGCTGCGGAAACTGCGCAGAGAGTATGTGCGGTATCAACAGGCAGAGCTGATTTACAGTCTGTCACACAAAAAACTGCTGGAGCTTGCCAGCGACGCAGGCGCGATTTACCGCTTTGACAGCACCGTTTTGATCAACAGAGATATTTTCGATGCTTACCTGGAGCGGTTCCATGAACCTGCTACCAGCAAGTACAGAAATGGAGGCGATGAGGAATGAGCGGAAATGTATGGATGTTTTCCGACCAGATTGATGATGAAGATGTGGAGTTTATGACCCACGACTTTGTAACATACAACATGGCGTGTGAGTATTATCGCCTGGGACTCAAGCCTGTTACTCATATGGCGCACGAAGCCGGAGCAGTTTATAAAATTGGGAAAAAGGTGCTGATTCGCAGAAGTATTTTTGAAGCATATCTGCGAGAACAGCGTAGCGTGGAAAGGAGCGTGCGGGAATGAAAGATGGTCTTGCATATATCCGTTCAGGTGATTACTTTATCCCGAATTTGACACTACAAGAGGAAACCCGCCCCATTGGCAAGTGGGGACGAATGCACCGGGAGTATTTGAGGGAATACCAGCCGATCCGCTATAACAGCTTGCTTCTGTCCGGTGAGCTGTGGACATACCTCGCTGACCTGAATCAACAGGCGCAGGACAGGCTGGAACGGATAAGCGACCAGTTGAAGATTGCCGAGGGAATCACAGAAGCTCTGAAAGCCCGCGATCCAATGGCATGGGTACAGCGCATGAACAATATCCACGCCAGAGCCGAGGAAATTGTCCGAGAGGAGCTGATCTATGTATGAACATGGAAGCGTATATCCGGGCACTGGAAACCTATGCGGCATCCCGCAAGTTGAATCTGGGAGACGGAGGCTCTGTCCTGTCGCTGCTCTATGAGGCTTACGGTGATGTGAACCGTATAGACGATGACCAGATCAAAGCGGATTTCGGTGAGTTGTACCGCCTGCTGAACGGAATGCCCCTGCGGGAAATGGACTGGTTTATCAATCCCGTCTGCACCCTCTGTCGGGATCATGAACGGGCAGGATTCATACACGGAGTACAGGTGGGTATCCGGCTTGCGCAGGAGATACAGAACCCAAAATAGAGATTCTACAAGATGCCTCGGCTCGCATTCAGAGCCGAGGTGCATTTTGTGCGCCCGGTGAGCGCACGTTCTATAGGGTGAAAGTCCCGAATCCGCCAGGCAGCGGGAAGGGTTAGCCAAAGGCAAGGGTGTCCGTCGTGAGGCGGAATCTGAAGAAAGTTGGATTTTAGGGGTTGAAAGGTCCCCTAATGGGCGAACCTCTGGCCAGACGAACAGAAATCGCATATTAGGCCGTAAGCGAGGGTGAGTTTGCAAAACAAAGCCCAATAGCTGCATGGAATCGTTTTGGCATATCTGTCAAGAGAAACATAGGTAACACACAGGGAAGAGACATGGGTTACAGTCTATGGATGTGGCGTTCGATGAGTTTTCCTTCAGCAGTGTCAACGATTGCGATGGAGTAGCGGATTCTTTTGGCTCAATTCGGATGCTGAACCGAGAAAAGTCACCTTTAAAAACGGTTTTGCATTTCAAATTGCTGGAATGCTGTGTGCTTCCGCCGCGGGCGCCATCTGCGGCATCGGCGGCATGATTTGGCCGGAAGCTGAACAAAAACAGGACAACAAAGCCGTTGACAAGCTGTTTATCGCTCTGATGCCAGTAATCATCGGCATTGGCCTGTGGAATTTCTGACAGTATTCTGGCATCTCTGCCTGAGCGCAGGCAACGAACGTAAACGCTTTGATACACGCAAACGCCTCTGCCCAAGGGAAAGGGCAGAGGCGTTGTTATTCTTTCGGGCTGGCGGCGGGCATGTCCACGGTGGATGAATTATGCGTTGAAAACGTACTGATCCAGCCGGGCGAAGGCTTCCTGTACTCTGGACAGCGGCAGCGCCAGATTCATGCGAATGTGGTAGGGGCCATGGAAGGCACGGCCATCCTGAATGGCGACACCCACCTCCCAGGCGGCTTCTTCCACATCGTCGATGGTTTTGCTGTGGGTTTCACACCACTGTGTGCAGTCGAGGAAAAGCATGTAGGTGCCTTCCGGCTTGTTGACTTTGACGCCGTCAAAATGCTGCGAAATGTAGTCGCAGGCAAAGAGGATGTTGCCGGTGAGAACCTGACACAGCTCATCCACCCACTGTGCGCCTTCGGGCCGGTAGGCACCGATCAGCGCGTGCATGGACAGCACGTTCATGTGATTGTACTGCGTCAGCTTTGCTTCCTTATCCATCTGCTCCCGCAGCCGCTTGTTGTAAACGATTCGGTAGGAGCCGACCAGACCGGCCAGATTGAAGGTTTTGCTGGGAGCATAGAGCGCGATGGTGCGCATTTTGGCATCCTCGCTGACGGACTGGGTGGGAATATGCCTGTAGCCCTCCAGAATCAGATCGGACCAGATTTCGTCGGAAACCACATACACGTCGTACTTTTGGAACAGCTCCATGGCTTTTTCCAGTTCCCAACGCTCCCATACCCTTCCGCAGGGATTGTGGGGAGAGCAGAATACCGCCGCGTGAATCCTGTTTTCGACGATTTTTCGTTCCATATCCTCGTAATCCATGCGCCAGACGCCGTTTTCGTCCGAAACCAGCGGGCTGAGGACCGTGTTGTAACCGTTGTTGCGCAGGGTGCTGGTAAATCCGATGTAGGCCGGGCTGTGGAGCAGGACGCTGTCGCCTCTGGAAGCGATGACGTTCAGCGCGGTAGCCACGCCGCCCAAAACGCCGTTGGCGTAGCTGATGTGCTCCGGACAAAGGCCTTCCACGCCGTTGCGCTCCCGGTGCCACCCGATGATGGCGTCAAAATATTCCCGGCGGGGGGAGAAATAACCATAGGCCGGATGCTGAGCGCGGCGGATGATGGCCTCCGGGATGGTGGGCACGGTGGGGAAATTCATGTCGGCGACCCACATGGGGATCACGTCAAATCCCTCTCTGGGCAGCTTTGGAGCCGCTCCGCCGGCACCGAGGCCGTCCACAGCCATGGCGTCCATTCCGTGGCGATCCATGATGGATGTAAAATCGTATTTCATGCTTTGTCCTCCTGTGTAATCATTTGAAAAATGGCGAAGCGCTGCTTTTTTGAGGCGGCCTGGTTATACCAGCACGATTTCCACACCCAGGTCCGCTATCCGGTTCAGCTGCGCCTCGTTATCTTTGGTTTTGGCTGTAATCAGCGTATCGATATCCGCGAACTCACAGAATACATAAATGCCGCGGCGGGAAAACTTGCTGGAATCCAGTAGCGCGATACGTTTATCGGCGCAGCGGGCAGAGTGCTTTTTGACCGGGAGCTGCAGAGGGTAGGAAACCGTCAGACCGGAACAATTATAGACACCGGTGGAGCCGAGGAAAGCCACGTCAACATTGACCTTCCGGTAAAATTCCTCAACCTCTACCCCTACCATGAAATCGCTGTTTGGAACCAGAGAACCGCCGGGGATGGAGACATTAAACCGTTTGCACACGGAAAGCGCAATATCTGGAGAGTGGGTGACAAAATCGAGGTTGACCAGATTGGGGTCGTCGATCAGGTGGTTTGCCAGCATTTTGACGGTGGAGCCGGAATCCAGAGCGATGGACATACCGTTGCAGACGTATTTGGCGGCGGCGGTGGCAATCCGCTTTTTTTCCTCCATAAAGATATTAGATTCGGACATGCCGTTTTCCAGCAGGAAGGCGGCGCCGCGGGTACGATAGATCAGCTTGCGATCCTCCAATTCCAGAAGATCCCGGCGGTTGGTGGTAGGAGTTACGTGAAAGCTGTTGGCCAACTCCTCAACGGTTGCGGTCTTTTTTTGCAGCAGGACATTATAGATATGATCGAGGCGGTAGGAATTGCTCATGGTAACACCCTTTCTAATTCTGAATGTTTGCAGTGCGCATGAGAATGTACTTTGCGATTATTATATGTTCTCAAGGGAGCAATGTCAACCAGTCAAATGAGGTAAAATGGTGGTTTTTCACAAAAGAACAGACTTGCGCTCAATATGTTTAGTACAATGTTCTGAATGAACGATACTTACAAACAAGCCCTCCTATTTTGCGTATTTTTCCAACCTGGTGTTGACAGATGTCACTTTCTGTTGTATTATGCAGTCACGACGAAATGAAACAAATTCAATCGGAAATAGTTGTGTAAGTTGAACAAAACACGTATGAACTTTTTGTGAATGCCAACAACGACGAAAGGCTGTTTGATCGTATAAACGAAACGAATGCGAAAGTGAATGTTCGTTATGTTTATAATAGTGTTCCATTTTGTTTTCGAGTGATATCTTCAGCAACTGCAGAATCCCCTACAGCTGCTGCTGATATATATTATTATTTATACCTAGGAGGAAAGTATGAAAAAGTTAATCGCTCTGCTGCTCGCCCTTGTGATGTGCCTGAGCCTTGTGGCCTGCGCCGGCGGCGGCTCTGGCAAACCCGCAACCACTGATGAGAAAACCACAGCTGCCGCAAAGCCTTCCGATGATGGAAGCAAGACACCCACCGATAAGAAAAAGATTATCTTCTTCACCGCGTTTATCGGAGACTTTGGCCTGTCTGACATGGGCTACCGCGCTGTTCAGCAGCTGGCCGAGGAGTACAACCTGGACTGGACGCTGGTTGAGTACGGCTCCTATGACGCAGCTCTGGCCGTCAACTGCTTCTGGGATGCTCTGGAGACCACGCACTATGATTATTTCTTCGGTCCGTCCTGGTACATTGAGGACATCATCGATGATGCGGCTGCTCAGTATCCCGACACCACCTTTATTCACTACGATGTAGGCAAGGGCGTGGAATTCAATGCTCCCAATGTCTACGGCATCACCTTCGCACAGAACGAGTCCTCCTTCATGGCCGCAATTCTCCAGTGCCTGATGACGGAGAAGGGAAAGGTCGGCTGTATCTCTGCTGACAGCCCCATTCTGAACGACTTCTCCACCGGCTGGCTGGCTGGCGTCAAGTACGCGAAGAAGGAGATGGGTCTGGATGTCAGCTGGCTCCACTCCTACATGCCCGAAACCTCCATGTCCGCCGTTTATGAGTCCGCCAACGTTATGTATGACAACGGCTGCGACTTTGTCTGGGCCATTTCCGGTCAGATGCTGCTGGCTTCCTGCCAGGCCGCGCAGGAGCACGGCGGTCACGAGAAGGGCTATTGGGTCCTGGGCTGCGACTACGACCAGTATGAGTATTTCAAGGGTCTGGCCAGCCAGGATGCGAACTCCGCTGTTGGCTACGAGAATATCCTGACCTCCATTACCAAGAACATTGCTCCCGCCGCCAGCGCCATCATTGCCAGCGTTGAGTCCGGTGACGGCTCCATCAAGCCCGGCAACCAGGTTTGGGGCGTTTACGAGAACGGTGTAGGCTACCTGGAGAATGAGAATTTCCTGGCGAATGTTCCCGCAGATGTACAGCAGACCCTGAAGGACATCATCAATAAGATTGGCGCCGGTGAAATCGTTGTTCCTTCCTACTACGATTTCAACACCTACGAAGCGTTCGCAACTTATCGTGATAATCCTGACGCCGAGTTCGTCCCCTAAGGTGTCTCATTTCGCATAAGACGTTCTGGAGGGCGGAGAATGTTGATTCTTCGCCCTCTTTTGTACGCAATCCTAAGGTAAAGAAAGGTGAAAGAATGTCTAAAGAGCTACTCAGGATGGAAGGGATCACGAAGATCTATCCCAATGGCTTTATGGCCAACAAGGGTGTATCCCTTTCTGTTAATGAAGGCGAAATCCACGCCTTGATCGGCGAAAACGGCGCCGGTAAAACCACCCTGATGAAGATTCTCTTCGGCCTGGAGAGCCACCAGGAGGGCAAAATCTATATCAACGGGGCGGAAGCACACATCGCAAATCCTTTGGACGCCATTGCCAAGGGAGTGGGCATGGTCCACCAGCATTTCATGCAGGTTCCCAATCTGACGGTTGCGGAAAACATTGTTCTGGGCATGGAGCCTGGCCGCGGCCCGATTTTTGACGCGAAGGAAGCTATTCGGATTACACAGGAGGCGGTTGATAAATTCAACCTGGATGTGGAGCCCAATAAGCTGATTCGTGATCTGTCCGTCGGCCAGAAGCAGAAGGTTGAGCTGCTGAAATCTCTGGTGCGCGGCGTCAAGGTTCTGATTCTGGACGAACCCACCGCAGTTCTGACGCCCCAGGAGACAAGAGAGCTGTTTGTGCAGCTGAAACACCTCCGTGACCAGGGCTACGGTATCATTTTTATTTCCCACAAGCTGGATGAAGTCATGGAGCTTTGCAGCCGTGTGACGGTTTTGCGGCATGGTAAGGTAACCGGTCACGGTGAAATTAAGGAGCTGAATCCCGCGAAGCTGTCCAAGATGATGGTCGAGCGCGAGGTGGATCTGACCATCGAGAAGGAAGCTGCCAAGCCTGAAGACACCGTCATTCACGTGGATCACCTGAACTATGTGGATGACTTTGGCAAACTGATTGTCAACGACCTGAGCTTCGGTATCCGTGCTGGTGAGGTCGTGGGTATCGCCGGTGTGGAAGGAAACGGACAGACGGAGGTTTCCGAGATCATTTCCGGTCTTCTGTCCCGCACTTCAGGAGAAATTTACCTCAATGGAACCGAAACCTCCGGGAAATCCATTGCGCAGATTCGCGATCTTGGCCTGTCCCATATTTCCGAGGACCGCATGAAGTTCGGTATCGCGGGCAATCTGTCCATTCGTGACAATATTCTCGCCTGCTACCTGAGGAGCGGCAGGTTCAACAAGGGCCAGCTGCTGAACATGAAAAAACTCAATGCATTTGTCGATGAATGCATTCAGAACTTTGAAATTGCCTGTACCGGCGGAAGTGAGAACATCAAGTTCCTCTCCGGCGGCAACATTCAGAAAGTAATTGTAGCCCGTGAATTCTCCGGTGGGGCCAATTTCATCATTGCCAACCAGCCTACCCGCGGAATTGACGTTGGCACTTCTGACCTGATCCGCCGGCTGCTGGTAAAATCCACCAGAGAAAATAACAGCGCGGTGCTGCTGATCTCCTCCGATCTGGCAGAGATCATGGAGGTTTCTGACCGGCTGCTGGTTATGAAGGATGGCCAGATTGTTGCACAGTTCACAAACGTCAAGAGCGTTTCCGATGAGACACTGGGCGAATATATGCTGGGTGTCAAACGCATGACTCCGGAGGAAATGGGGGATCTGTTTTGAAGAAGGTACAAAGAATAGACTCGGCCTTTGAGGTACTGCGTGTATTATTGGGCATTGTTATCGCCTACGCACTCTGCCTGGTCATTATCGTTATGGTTACCGGCCCGTCGGGCGCCAGGGATGCCATCTATAACTTCGCCATCGGTCCGTTTACATCGAAGCGCCGTTTCGCGCAGGTTTTGTCCCGCATGTGCCCGTATATGCTGATTGGCTGCGGCATGTGCTTTGTTTACGCCAGCGGCCGCTTCAGTGTGGTCAGTGAGGGTATCATCAATATCGCGCCCATCCCCATCCTGTACGTCATTTTCTGCACCGGTTTTGGCACGGTGGTGATGGCCGGCCAGCCCAAGATTGTCAACCAGCTGATTATTGTCGTCAGCTGCGCCCTGGTGGGCGGTTTGGTGTCCATGATTCCTGCCTTCGGCCGTGAGAAGTTGGGGGCCAACGAAATGGTCACCTCCACAATTGTGAACTTTGTCTGCCTGTATCTGGCGCTGTGGGTGGTCCGCGGCTACATGGCTGACCGGGGCAATTCCTTCCTGTGCACCCCCAACTACCCTGCCAATATGCGCTTCACCCGGTACTGGGGCAATACCAACCTGAGCGAGGGCATCTGGGTGGCGATCATCGGTGTTATCGTTGCATGCGTAATTTTCTACCGCACCCGCCTGGGCGTTGAGATCCGGATCACCGGCGCCAATCCCAGCTTTGCCAAATACGCCGGCATCAACACCAGCATCACCCCCTTTATGGGACAGGTGCTGGGTGGAATCTTTGCCGGTGTTGCCGGCGCCGTTGAGGTCTTTGGCGCTTACGACCAATATCAGCTGTCCATGCTGACCAATATCGGCTTTGACGGCCTGATTATTGCGGTTATGGCAAAGAAACAGCCTGTGTTCGTTCCTCTTACCGCATTCGTACTTGCCTACATCAGAACGGCGGCCGCAGTCCTGAACACCAATACCAATATTCCCATCGAGCTGGTTACGATGTTGCAGGCTGTCATTATCTTCTTCGTCGCTGCTGAGGAATTCCTGGGCAAGAGCCGTCAGAAAGCCATCATCAAGGCTTCTCGCGAGAATCAATAAGGAGGAGCAAAGCTATGTTGGATTTTATCACCAATGTTATCTATTCCATCATCCGCATCTCAACGCCGATTATCTTTGTGGCAATCTGTTCCACCATTTCGGCGCAGGCCGGCCTGCTGAACATGGCCGGTGAGAGTATGATGCTGGTTGCGGCTCTGGCGGGCGTCTGCTTCAGCGCGCTGTTCCAGAATGTGTGGCTGGGCATTCTGTGCGGTATGCTCAGCGCAATGGTTGTGGTACTGATTATCTGCTTCGCCGCGTTCTATATGAAGGTAGATCTGTACCTCATGTCCATATCCATGAACCTGGCCATGGGCGGTGGTGTAATCTTTGTCATGTGGGTTCTGACCGGCACCAAGGCAAACACCGCCGGCGCGATTCCCAGTCTGGCTCTGGGCAACATTGACATTCCCCTGCTCAAAAATATCCCCGTCCTGGGATCCATCCTTTCCGGCCACAATATCTTCACGTACCTTGCCATCATTATGGCTGTCGCGGTCTGGTTCCTGCTGTTCAAGACCAAGCTGGGCCTTCGCATGCGCGCCATCGGCCAGAACCCCGCGGCGGCCGAAGCGGTGGGCATCAACACCAAGCGGATCTACACCATCGCGTTCCTGATCGCCGCTGCCATCGGCGCACTGGGCGGCATGTATCTGTCCATGGGCTATCAGAGCTTCTTCTCCAAGGGCCTCACTGCAAACCGGGGCTTTATCGGCATGGCTGCCGCTACCATCGGCGGTAATCAGCCCTTCGGCGCTCTGCTGATGAGCTTTGTATTCGGTATGGCCTATGCCACCACCAACTATCTGCAGCCCTATATCAGTGATGCATACCTGCTGCAGAGTATCCCCTTTATTCTGTGTACAGTGATCTATCTGGTGATTTCCGGCTTCCGCTCCACTGCGGAATCCCGCCAGATGAAGAAGAACCGGCAGCGTCTGGAGAGCATCCAGCATCAAAACCAGGTAAAACAGTAAGAGTCGAAACAACCGGGCACAATGAATAGCTTCATTGTGTCCGGCCTGTTAACGAGAGGCTGTAACGGGAAAGCGAGGTAAATGCATTTTGGATAAGCAATATTACTATAATACGATCGGATCGCAGATCGAAGACCTGTCTGTGCTGGCGCCAATTCAGGCAGAGAGGTGCTTTGACCGCACCAGGCTTGGGGCACTGATGGACAAATCTGCTTTCCGGCGGGTGAAACGGGTGATTATTACCGGCTGCGGTGATTCCTATTCCGCCGCTGGCGCGATGCTGCCTGCCTTCAGACTGCATAGCGGTCTGGCGCTGGTTTCCGTGCCGGATCCCATGGAATTCTGCCGCTACTATAAGAAAAAAGAGGTCAATCAGGGCTGCGCCGATGACGAAACGCTGGTTATCGCAGTCAGCGCTAGCGGCGGCTCTGCCCGTATTGTTGAGATCCTGACCAAAGCCAACCAAATGGGTGTCGGATCCATGCTGATCTCCAACAATCCCGAATCCAACGGCGCGAAAGCCGCTCAATATATGTATCATGTACAGACGCCCCCGGGGTGCAACTCTCCCGGCCTGCGTTCCTATTATGCGAGCATGGTGGCAATTACCGCCCTGGGCGCGTACATCGGCCTCTGTCAGGGCCATATCTCAGAAACCCGGTTTGACGAGATCAAAAACAGCGTCGTGTCCTATACTCTGGAGACAATGGCCCATTACAGACAGATCGACGAGCAGATGTTTGCCCTGGGAATGATGTGGAAGGAATACGGGAAATTTGAACTGGTGGGCGACTGCGCCGAGGGCTTCTCTGCCCAGTTTGTGGAAGAAAAATTCATTGAGTGCGCTGGTGTCTACGCCGCCCACGCCGACTCGGAGGACTGGTGCCATATCAACTTCTTCCTGCGCGATCCGGGCACCATCGGCACTATTTTCGTGACTCAGTCTCAGGATCCCAGCTTCGACCGAATGCTCTATACCATCCGATCCAGCGTGGGCGTTGGCAGGCCGACACTGATCGTCACCGATGCCGATGCCTCTCAGTTCCCCGCAGATGCCGTCGTCTGCCAGATCCCTCAGGCACCGGAGGCCTGGATGGCACCGCTGGTGGACTTTATTCCCGGTTCTCTGCTGGCTTCCTATGTGGCGGCCTGCGCGGACAAGCTGTTCTTCGGCGGAAGATATGATTTCCGGACACAGCAGTGGAACTTCAACGGGTGAAAGGGGGCAATATCGTGAATAAGATTTATTTCAACAACGGGCTGCGGATGCAGTGCCTGAATGTGGAACCTTTGAGCATGACCCAGTTCGACCGTTCGCTGGCCTCTTTCCGGACGCTCTTGCCGGTTGAAAAAATAAAAAACGTGAAACGAATCATCGCTACCGGCTGCGGCGATTCTTATCTGGCGGCAGTGGAGGCGAGAGGGGCGTTTGCGCATTATCTGCCGGATGTGACCTATGAATCGCCCAGCGGCATTGAGGCGGGACGATACATGCAAATGGAGGAGCAGGAGCCGGATACCATCGTCATCGGCATCAGCGTTTCCGGCGGTCCGGCCCGTGTGACAGAGGTGCTGGAGCGGGGCAACAGACACGGCTGCACAACCATTGCTCTGACGGATACCCCTGGTAGCCGGGCGGCGGCTGCAGCTCAGTATGTCTATCATACCAATACGCCTGCCGGGGATAATATCTCCGGCCTGCGCACCTACTATGTTTCCATGATCTCCCTATACGTCATGGCGGCTGTCATGGCGGAGGTTCGCACCGGGAATTCGCAGCTTCCGGAGCTGCGTCGGCAGGTGGAGGCATATCGTGACGCCTTCTTTGGAAACATCAAAGACATCGATGATATCTGCTTTGCAACAGCACTGGCGTGGAAGCGGAAACAGTTCTTCGAGGTGACCGCAGACGGCCCCCTGTTCTACTGCGGCAAATTTATTGCCGCCAAATTCGCGGAGCTGTCCGGTGATGTGTGCGCGGTCATTGACAGCGAAAATTATTTCCATGTCAACAGCATCATGTATCCTGGCGCCAACATCGGAGAAATGGATTTGATCGCAGGCTTTGACGAAAATGTCAGCCGCATTTCGCAGACGGTAAACGATCAGGTGAAGCGGGGCGGCAGGGATGTCATCGTTTTCAGTGACAAGACACCGGAGGAATTGGGAATCACCGAAAAGGTGACCTACTGCCCCATGGCAGCTCCCCCGGCTGCTTACGGCTTCCTGCTGCCACTGTTTGCCTACATTCCGGCCTCAATCCTGGCCAGCTACCGGGCTACGACCATCGGAGAACCCTTCTTCCGGGGCGGCGGGCAATTCTCCCTGATGACGCTGGGAACAAATCCGGTCAAAATCATCTGATCGCATCGGGCGGATGCCGGCAGCTGGAAGCGCTGTACCGGCAGTATTCAAAATTCGTGGTCAACCGGCAAGTCCGGTACCAGAAAAGGAGATTTCAAACATGCATTATGATTATGTAATTGCCGGCAACGTTATGCTGGATAAGGTGGTTTTCATGGACGGCACCGAGTCCGGCCACGAGAGCATCGGCGGCCCTGCCACCTTCGCCTACAGCGGCGTACGAATCTGGACCGACAGCGTGATGCAGTGCAGCAATCTGGGCGCTGATTACAAGACCCTGTTCACCCCCTGGATCGAAAAGAATCAGGTGGTAACCGACGGCTATAAGATCGTCTGCGACAGATGCAACCATTCCATCATGTATTTCAAGGACAAAAGCGGCGCTTACTTTGATCCCGGCCAGCGGCAGATGTCCGAAGACGAAAAGTGGCTCAAGCATGACGCGTGGCAGGATTTTGGCTATATGAAGACCCGTCCGGAAGAAATCGAGCTTTTCACCAGAGGAAAGAACGTCAAAGGCGTGTATGTGGCTCAAAACGCGGATCGTACCTTCTGGAAAAAGCTGGAAGCCATAAAAAAGCGGGACGGCTTCAAGCTTATGTGGGAGATCGAAGGCCCCTGGGCTCATATTCACTATCTGAACGACGTGAAGGAAATCTGCCGGGACGCTGTGGATATTTTTAGCCTGAATATCGAAGAAGCGCAGATGCTGTTTGGGTGTCAGGGAGATGAAGCCTGCATCAGAGCGCTACAGGAGCTGGATGTGGACATGACGCTGTTCCGCGTGGGCGCCCGGGGCGCGTATGTGGTCACCAGAGACGAGGCGATCCATCTTGCCCCAGCCCCCGGCCCTGTTGTGGATCCCACCGGCTGCGGCAACACTTCCACCGGCGGCGCACTCTACGCCTACGCCGAGGGCAAAGATCCGCTGATGGTTGGCATCATGGCCAACATAGCTTCCTCTATGAACATCCGCCAGTATGGTATTATCCCGGATATGTTGGGAGTTCGTGAAGAATGCCTCAAAATGGCGGAAGAACTGTACAGACAGTACAAAAAATGAACGACATCAGCAGCCGCCGTCTTCCCCGGTACCTGCGGGCGAGACGGCGGCAGGAATGGAGGGAAATGGATTGAACAAGCAGGATTACTACAATTCCGTAACGGATCAGGTCAAAGACCTGAGGCACCTGGCTTCCGTCCAGACTGAACTGTGCTTTAATCTGGAAACACTTTCCAAAGTGCTGGATGACCAAACCGCGAAGAACATCAGGCGTGTGATTATCACGGGCTGTGGGGATTCCTATTCCGCAGCGGGAGCCATGATGCCCGGCTTCCGAACGCTCAGCGGCCTGCGCAAGTGCAACAGTCCTGATATCATGGATTTCTGCTGCTTTTACAGCGCGGAGAAGATTT
>JALFXH010000029.1 GCA_022786965.1 Clostridiales bacterium | reverse complement strand
ATGCAGAAGACCCTGCCCGCTGACAAGATTTCCCTGCCTTGCTTGGCTCAGGTCTACATGGATTGGCGTGTTACCACGGACGCGAGTGGCGAAAAGTTCATCCTGCCCGCTGGTGATCCTATCTCCACTGACGCATCTTGGGAAATCCTTGTAAATGCCTACGCAATTCAGGCTAACGGTTTGAGTTCTGTTGACGAGGCTATTGCTGCATACACGAATAACGGCAAATAAACACATGACCCTGCCCCCCTTGGGGGGCAGGCCATAGCAGAGTACCCGAAGGTCTGCCTTCGGATATTCTGCTATGGTCTGAACGACCATGACAATCTTACAAATTATTTATCATATCTCCGTGGGGGAGATGTGACCAATACCAGCCTGAGAGGAGCGAGGTTTATGAAACGGAAACTCTTAATTGTGTCGGCGCTGGCGATTCTCGTCGCCATCCTTGCCGGCGGAACCCTTGCCTACTTCACGGCGGAGGGGACGGCGCATAACGTCATCTCGTCCGGCAACGTGGAGATTGAAGTCCAGGAATGGGCGGATGCGGAAAAGAAGGTAGAATTTGAGGATCTGGAGGGCATCATGCCCGGCATGAAGGTCACCAAAATCGCGGAGGTCAAGAACACCGGCAAGGGTGACGCCTGGATTCGTGTGAAGCTGGTGAAGAGCATCACCATGACCGACCAGACCGCGTCGCCGAACCTGGACCTGATCAGGCTGGAACTGGACAACAAAGACTGGAAGCTGGCAAACGACGGCTACTATTATTATCAGAAAGTCCTGAAGTCCGGCGAAACCACCACGCCGATTTTGAACAGCGTGACCTTTGATGAAGCCATGGGCAACGAATACCAGAACGCCAAAGCCACCGTGGACGTGATGGCGGAAGCGGTTCAGGCCGCCAACAACGGCACAACCGTCAGCGCTGCCGCCGGCTGGCCCAAGTAAGGAGGCACCGATATGAAACATAAAGTACTTGCGATTGTTGTCAGCCTTGTGCTGATCATGTCCATGGTGCTTCCCGGCACCCTGGCAGTTTCTGTCGATGAGGACGGCGCAGCGAGCGTCCTGACCGTGGACTCCACGGAAAATAAGGAAACGACCCCAACGGAAGCTGTCACCCCCACCGCTGGCAGCACCCCGGCTCCCACCGGAGCCACCGAGACGCCCAAGGAGACCACTCCCGAGGTGAAGACCGTCACGGAAGAGAAGAAGTGCAATTGCACGCCTGTGGACGGCGTGCACGCCAACACCTGCCCGTTGTACGAAGCTCCCAAGACGGAGGAAAAAACCGGGGACACCCAGCCCCCCGCTGAGCCGGAGAAGAAGTGCACCTGCGGCGCCGCCGACGGCACCCACACCGCCGAGTGCGCCCTGTATGTGAAGCCCCAGGAGACCAAATCCGAGGAAACCAAATCCGAGGAGACCACGCCTACAACCCCGCCTGTCACTGAGACGCAGCCGCAGGACCCTGCCGTAACCGCTCTGTTTGACCAGCTGATGGCCTGCAAGACCCTGGAGGAGCTGTTCACGCTGGCGGATAAGACCCCCGAGGCGCAGCTGTTGGCTCTGACCGATGAGCAGAACGCGCAGATCGAGGCGAAGATCGCCGCGCTGGAACCGGATCCCCTGCCGCCTGTCGTGATCGGCGAAACCAAGGATGAGCCGGTGACCAGCGAGATCATCTATCCCACCGTGAACTTTGATAAGGTCGCGCCCTTCGGCGCGCCTGTTGGCGGCTGAGAGGAAGGAGGCAGATTATGAAAAAAACTAAAGCGATTTCCCTGCTTCTCTGCCTGTCCCTGCTGGCCTCCCTGCTGATTCCCGGCACGCTGGCAATGCCCGCGAAGGCCGCGGAGGGTGACACGGATAACGGCATGAAGATCAGCAAGACCGCCGAGGCGAATGATGACGGTACTTATACCATTACGCTGGAAGCCTACGCCACCGGCGAAAAGTTCATCAGCGAGGTAAAGAAAGACGTCCCCACGGATATCATTCTGGTGCTGGATCAGTCTGGTTCTATGAAACAAACGATGAATACCTATGATTTCCGTGCGTATTCAAATATGTCGAACATTAATTTTTATAATGTTCGATATAACCAAGAATGGGAGAATGGACGAAATCTGTACTATAAACAGGACGACGAAAGCTATGCAACAGTTTCCGTAACTGTTACACCTGGTGTAACCTATTCTGCGTATGGAAACGCTACTACTAACTATTATTATTATTATTATTATTCTAACAACCTTTATGCGAAAGTTGATTCAGACTTCAAGCAAGTCACTGTTTCTCAAGAGGGGGATTGGTCGAATCGTTACTATGTCTACAAAATTGGCGAAGTTGAAATTGCAAGAAGTCAAGGCCGGAATTCTTCTCCTGACTTCACTGGCATTGATGGCAATGTCCTGTATTATCCCACTACGGATGAGAGTAAAAATGTATACACCTATACCTACACCGATCAGGATGGCGTGACTCAGACGATTGGCACTTCTACCGGCGCAAACACAAAACCAACCGATTTCACGCTCTATGAACGGTATCAATCTGGTAGCATAACAAAACTACAAGCACTGAAAAATGCAGTTACAACACTCGAGACAAGTGTTGCGGAAAAAGCAAAGGGTCCTGATAAGGAATATGGAACCGCTGACGATGTTGACCACAGAATCGCAGTTGTCGGTTTTGCTTGCAGCAACACTGGAAATAACAATAACTATAACAAATATCAAAACACCGAGGTGTTTATTGGAAGCAATCAGTATAAATATGGAACTGCTGCTGAGGGTCAGTACAAGGTCGCGCTTCAGAAGATGACAACCCAAGCAGGTCGGGATAATGTTACTGCGTCTATTAGCGCGTTGGCTGCTGATGGCGCAACCTATGTTAATCACGGTATTGAAATGGCCAACGGCATTCTCAATGCGAACCCAATTCCAGCAAATGAGAAGCGCAACCGCGTTGTGGTCGTTTTCACTGATGGTGTGCCTGGCTACAGTGAATTTGAGTCCGGTGTCGCAAATTCTGCCATCACCCAGGCGAGTACAACCAAGAGTTTGGGCGCAAATGTTTACGCAGTTGGTGTTTTCTCCGGTGCCGATGCAACCAGCGCCGGTAACCAGAATGGAAGTGATACGCAAAAGGCAAACTGGTTCATGCAGAAGGTGTCCTCTAACAACGGCACACCTCAGACTCCCAGTTATTACCTTTCCGCTGCGGATGCTAACACGTTGAACAACATCTTCAAGCAGATTTCCGATCAGATTGAGACCGGCGGTTCTTCCACCACTCTTGATGCAAGCGCCGTTGTAAAGGATATTATTGCCCCCGCTTTTTCGCTGCCCGCCGACGCAACCGCAGAGAACATCACGCTGGAAACTTATAGTTATACTGGCGAGAATAAATGGACTAAGAATTCGGGTGCTATGGGAGCAACCGCGACTGTCAACGGCGATCAGGTCAGCGTCACTGGCTTCAATTTCGCCGAAAACTATGTGGGCACGGTCACCGAGAGCGGAAAGGTATCCTATCGCGGCAATAAGCTGGTGATCTCCTTCACCGTCGCCCCCAAGGCTGGTTTCCTGGGCGGCAACAATGTGTACACCAATACCAGCGCGGGTGTTTATGTGGATTCCAGCGCAACGGAGCCTGTTAAGATCTTCCCGAAGCCTCAGGTCAACGTTCCCATCAAGGATGTGACCGTCACCGCCCAGGATAGGAATGTCTACCTTCTGGGCAGCCTGTCCGCGGCTGATATCCAGTCCGGCGCAACCGTCATGTGCGGCGAGGTATCCCTTGATCTGAGCAAGGCTGACGAGAACTACGGTCTGCAAGATTGGCAGACGGAGTATGTGGACATCACCGTTGAGATCAAGGATAAGGATGGCCACGCAATCCCCGCTGATGGCCTGAATGACCTGAGGGAGGACACCACATACACTGTTTCCGTAACGGTTGCGCCGAAAAACAACGGCACTAACGCTGACGGTACTCCTGCAACAGCGAAGAGCGGCGTGAATAAACCTCCCGCGAAGATTAACGTATTCAAGCCTGTTCTGACTTACAAGGACAGCGAGGTCTACTACGGCGACAACGCCCCCACAGACTTCTCTGCGAACAAGACTCCCGAGGTCTGGAAGCATGACGACACCCTGTCCACTGATAATGGCGTGAACATGATCGGCACCGCGCCCCCTCTGAGTATTACCTACACCCCCGAGGCAGGCAAGATCGCGGACGGCAAGATCAACACCAAGCAGGACATTGCGGTTGATGCCACCGTGAAAATCGACACCACCGACGTGACCGACAATACTGTCTTCGAGCACACAAACTGTGAAGGCAAGGCCTGCAACGTTCCCGAAGGCAAGGCGTTCCTGCTCCATGTCAAGACCTGTCAGCTGACCATTACCAAGACAGGCGGCGCGGATGGCGAACCTTATGTGTTCACCGTAATGAAGGATGGCAAGGAGTATTCCGAGGTCACCATCGTTGGAAACGGAAATGCGACAATCGTTGAGCTGCCCGTGGGTACTTATTCCATCGAAGAGGACACCGGTTGGAGCTGGCGTTATACCGGCGACAACGGCAATGGCGCAAGCCTGACTGCTCGGAGCCCCAGTGACACCATCACCTGCACCAACAGCAATTCCATGCCCTACTGGCTCAACGGCTACAGTGACGTCGTCACGAACATCTTCGGTTTTAAGCACTAAGAAAGGAGGGAACAATCATGTATCAAGGCAGATTTGAAAATGCTACCCCAAAGCGCAGACCCAGACGCGGAACCAAACGCCTGACCACATTGCTTCTCTCCGGGCTTCTGCTGGTCACCCTGATTGTCGGCGGCACCGTCGCCTACCTCGTCACCCAGGTTACCCCCGTCACCAATACCTTCACTCCCTCCCATGTTACCTGCGAGGTTAATGAGAATTTTAACGGTACGGTCAAGAGCAATGTTAATGTTACCAACACCGGCGACACGGATGCCTACATCCGTGTCAAGCTGGTAACCTACCGCGTAAATGATAATGGTGATCACATCGGCGGTACGGCAAGCGTTCCCGATTTTACCCCCGGTGAGAATTGGGTACCGTATGGAGATTACTACTACTACACCCTGTCGGTAAAACCCAACGAGCAACCCGCTAAGGCTTTGATCGACAGAATTGCGTTGACAGGCTCTTACAATGATGCGGACGGCGGCAAGCAGGTCATCGAGGTCATGGCCGAGGCCATCCAGAGCGGCCCCGCTAAAGCGGTTGGTGAATCTTGGCGTGTCACGATTACTCAGGGCAACGTAACTGCCTACAGTGGTTCTTAAGGAGGTGGCGTCATGAACAGAACAATGCGATCCCTTTTCAGTCTTGTCCTGACCCTGATTCTGGTGCTGGCGCTGGCGACTCCCGCTTTCGCGGCTTCCGCCTCCATCACCTACAACGGCCAGAAAGACCAGTTCGCCTTTGACCCCTCCCATGACCTGTTCCGGAACTTCAAGGACGTCATGCCCGGCGATACCCTGAAGCAGGACATCACCTTCACAAACAAGGCCAAGGACTGCAATTACGTCAAGCTCTATGTCCGGGCCGTGGCCCACGGCCAGGGCAATCCCCTGACCAGCCCCGTGAAGGACAACGAAAAAACCATCGATTCCATGGAGGAATTCCTGTCTCAGCTTTCCATGAAGGTTACCTACGGTACCAAGGTTATCTTTGAAGCCTCCCCCGATGAGCTGGACGGCATGAAAAACAAGGTCCTGCTGGGCACCTTCCGCCGGAACGCGACCGCAACTCTGACGGTTGAGCTGAAAGTCCCCATCGAGCTGGGCAACGAGTACGCCGACCGCATGGGCGAGGTGGACTGGGTGTTCACCGTCGAAGACTTTAAAGGTACCCCCAGTACCAGCAACGACAGGCTGATCCAGACCGGTCAGCTCAATTGGCCCATCCTGGCTCTCGGCGCCGGCGGCCTTGTGTTCCTGATTCTCGGCGGGACCATGGTCCTGTCCCGGAAGAAGCGCAAGAATGCGGAATAAAGCCGGCATTGTCTTTATATCACTGGGAGCAGTGCTGATCCTGTCAGCGCTGCTCCTTCTGCTGTACAACCGTCACGAGGCCGATCTGGCAGGCAAGGAAGCCGAGATCCTGCTGTCAGACGTGGAATCCGTGATCGGCAGTCAGACAACCCCTGACGGCTCCGGAGACGTCACCGCGGACGAAACCGAGACAGAGCCTACCCTCCCACCGGAGCTTCCCGTGGTTCACCTGAACGGTTACGATTACGTTGGTTATGTGGAAATCCCCGCATTGGAACTGAAGCTGCCTGTACTGGCTACCTGGGACTACGACCTGCTGCAGGTCGCCCCCTGCCGACAGTTCGGTTCCTCACGCACTGACGATCTGGTAATCGCCGCCCATAACTACGTCACCCATTTCGGGTACCTGAAGAAGCTCGTCAAGGGCGACAGCGTCACCTTCACCGACATGGACGGCATCGTAAATACCTACACCGTGGAAAAAACCGAGATCCTGGAACCCACCAACGTGGAAGCGGTGAAAAACAGCGGCAGTGATCTGGTGCTCTACACCTGCACCATCGGCGGAAAAACCCGTGTGTGCGTGTTCTGCAACCGCGTGCAGGGGGAAACAATCAGTTGACCACATTGTCCCGCAGACGGGGGCATTGGCGCAGCATCCAAAAATACAGAATGCGAAAGGAAGGACAGCTTCCTTTCGCATTTTGCCTTATTTTGCCGCCAAAGCCATCACCATCACCACAACAAAGCATTGCCCTGCCAGGATCAGGGGGATGCCCAGGGTGAATTTGAGATGCCGGGTCTTGTGGCGGAATAGGTACATCCCAATCAGGCACCCCACGCTGCCGCCCAGCGCCGCCACTGTCAGCAGGGTAGATTCCCGGACGCGCCAGCGGTTTTTCTTTGCCTTCCACTTGTCCACAAGCATAAGCGCCAGCCCCGCCGCATTGATTATAAGCAGGTAGTATAAAAGCAGTTTTATCATGTACATTCCTTTCGGGAGGGATTTTGGTGAAGAAAATCGCTGTGGCTCTGCTGCTGACGCTGCTGCTGTCCGGCTGCGGGGCGAAGGAAACGTTGGAAACCGTGGCGGACGACATTCCGTTACAGCCGGTATTGGCGCAGCCGGCACAAATCAGCGTCCGCCTGCCGGATAACGCGGTGTCCCCGGTGCTGGAAAGCGATACGGAGCAGGTCTATTTCTGTGAAGACTACGAAATCGCCATCGAGACCCGGGCTTCCGGCGACCTGAGTTGCACCATCACCGCCATGACGGGCTTCGACCCGGAGCAGCTTACGGTCATGCACACGTCCCCGGATGGGGTTGACCGCTATGAGTTCGTCTGGGCCGCCGCCGGGGAAGATGGCGACCGGCTGGGCCGGGGGGTGGTGCTGGACGATGGCAGCTACCACTACTGTATGTCCGTCCTGCGGGATGCGCAGCCCCAGAAGAAGTCTCAGGTGGTATGGAGCGATGTATTCGCGTCGTTTTCGCTGGCTTAATATTGTTCCAGCGCCTCCTGACACATGGCCTTGCAGGCGTCGATGACGCTCTGGGGATACAGAATCTTCGCTTTGCTGCCGAAGCCGATGACCCAGCTTAAGAACATGGGGGACACGGCTACGTTAACGGTAAAGACAAAGTGCTCCTCCCCGTCGGGAATCAGCAGAATATCCCGGCCGAACCGGTCAATGACCACGTTGATGAGACTGCGGTGGAACCGGAGCTTTACGTCGGCGGTAGTACCTGAGTACATCTGGAACAGCCGGTTGGCGTGCTCCACCAGGGCTTTGCCCGTCAGCTCCGGGCAGGGGACCCGGTGGTCTTCCAGCACCTGGATATCGCTCATGCGGTCCACCCGGTAGGAGGTGACGCCGTGGCGGGGGGACAGGGCCAGCAGATAGCAGTTCTCGTTGTCCTGGCACAGGCCGTAGGGGCTGGCCTGATAGTCCCGGTTGCGGTAGACCCGCTGGCGCTCCAGGTCAAAGTCAAAGTAGCGGAAGGAAATCTGCCGGTTTTCGGCGATGGCGTCCTGAATGGTGTCTACGTTATAGTAGATGGTCTCATTCATGCTCTTGACCCGTCCGGACACCACCACGTCCCGGCGCATGAGCCGGGCATCGTAGACGCTGCACTGATTGCACAGCTTTTCGATGAGCTCCCGGGATTTTTTCTCCGTGAGAAACCGGCTGGACTGCACCGCGTCAATCAGCAGCTTTAATTCCGGCAGCTCAAAGTTCCGGGAGCCGATGTAATATCCACCGCCCTTGCCCGGCAGGGACACAATGTCCACGCCGTAGTCCTGCAGGGCCTTGATGTCCGAGTAGATGGTCTTGCGGTCACATTCGATATCGTGCTGCTGCCGAAGCATGGCTTGCAGCTCTGTGGCTCTCACCGGGTGCGCCCGGTGGGAGTTTCTTTGCAGATAGTCAAGAATGTAGAAGATTTTTAATTTCTGGTTGTCAGACTTTGGCACAGGTATCCCTCCAAAGCCTTCCCCTTTGGGGAAGGTGGATCGCCGAAGGCGAGACGGATGAGGGCAGCGCCGCCCCACCAGAACATACGATCTTCGGCAAAATGGTATGCAGGCCTCTTCCGACCTCGCTTGCGCTCGGCCACCTTCCCCAGAGGGGAAGGCTTTTTTCTATTATACCACAACCTTTCCTCCGGGCAAGGCCCAATTTGCATTTTCCACGGAAATATGCTATAATGCCCCAAAAGGAGTGAAAATTATGGGTTATTTTGGATGTCACCTGTCCGCCAGCGGCGGAAACGCCGCTATGGTGAAAACCGCCCTTTCCATCGGGGCCAATACCTTCGCCTTCTTCACCCGGAACCCCCGGGGCAGCAAGGCGAAAAAAGAGGACGCCGCGGACGCGGCCAAAGCGGTGCAAATGCTGCAAGCCGAGGGCTTTGGAAAGCTGGTGGCCCACGGGGCCTATACCATGAACCTGTGCACAGCCGACCCGGAAGCCCGGGCGTTTGCGGCGGAGGTGCTGGAAGACGATCTGCGGCGGATGGCGGCGCTGCCCGGAAACTTCTACAATTTCCACCCCGGCAGCCATGTGGGGCAGGGGGCGGAGGCCGGAATCGACTACATTGCCGCCGCCCTGAAAAAAGCGCTGGCTCCCGGCTACCCGGTGACGGTGCTGCTGGAAACCATGGCGGGCAAGGGAAGCGAGATTGGCGGTCGGTTCGAGGAGCTGAAAGCCATCCTTGACGCCGTGGGAAGCCCGGATGTGGGGGTGTGTCTGGATACCTGCCATGTCTATGACGGCGGCTATGATATCGTGAAGGATCTGAACGGCGTTCTCGCGGAGTTTGACCGGATCATCGGACTGGACAGGCTGAAAGCCCTGCACCTGAACGATTCCAAGAATCCCTTTGCCAGCCACAAGGACCGGCACGAATGTCTGGGGCAGGGAAGTCTGGGCATTGACACCTTCGCACACATCGTGAACCACCCGGCCCTTAAGGACAAGCCTATGATTCTGGAGACCCCCAACGAGCTGCCCGGCTATCAGGCGGAAATCGCGCTGCTTCGTTCGCTGGAGTCTTAATAGAAAGTTCATTTGACATATTTCATGGGATGTGTCATTTTATATTGTAGACTGACAAAAGCCTTCCCCTTTGGGGAAGGTGGCCGAGCGCAAGCGAGGTCGGAAGAGGGAACAGCACCATTTCGCCGCGAAGTGAATTGTTGGATAAGGCGGTACCGGCCTCTTCCGTCTCGCCTTCGGCGATCCACCTTCCCCAAAGGGGAAGGCTTTGATACGATTTTGAGAGGAGGGGAGAACCATGGAAGAATACCTTCGCACGCTGGCGGTGGACCCGGCGGCACTGACGGCCCAGTATGTGGGATTTCTGCGTTATGCGGTGCCGGCACTTGTATTTCTGCTGCTGCTTCGCTGCGTCTGGCCCCTGCTGACTTTCCGCCGGGAGCCGGAAATCTGGGCCTGGCTGAACCTCACCGACGGCACCCAGATCCCCATTACCCACTGGGAGAACGTCATCGGCCGGAGCAAAAGCTGCGACGTGACCATCGATTTTTCCACCATCTCCCGGAACCACGCGGTGCTGACCCGCTACGATGACGGCAGCTGGACGCTGCTGGACATCGGCTCCAAAACCGGCACCTTCGTCAATGACCGGCCCATTCAGATCTGCGCCCTGAAGCCCAGGGATCGGATCTCCATCGGCGGCGTGGAAATGCAGCTGCAGCCCATCACCCAGCGTCAGGAAATCCGACAGGCCCAGCTTCGCACCAAGGCCGCCTCCGGCTGGGACAGCGTGACCAATCTGATGCTGCTGACCATTTTGCAGTGCCTCATGACCCTGGGCTTCCTGCTAAGGGGGGAGAGCACCAATTTTCCCAATATTCTGCGGGGCTTCGGCGGCATTATGCTGAGCCAGTGGGTGCTTTACATCTTCTACTGTCTGATTCACCGGAAGTCCTTTGAAGTGGAGACCATCGCCTTTTTCCTGTGCACCATGGGCATGGTGGCCATCGCTACCGTCAAGCCCGGAGAAGCGGTGAAGCAGCTGTATGCCATGATTCTCGGAATCGTGACCTTCCTGTTTTTGGGCTGGTCTTTACGGGACCTGGAGCGGGCCAAGGTGGTCCGCTATCTGGCGGTGGCTGCAGGCGTTGGCTTTCTTGTGATTACCCTGCTCTTCGGCACGGAATACTACGGCGCGAAAAACTGGCTGATTATCGGCGGCATGTCCTTACAGCCCTCGGAGCTGAGCAAGGTCTGCTTTGTCTTTGCCGGTGCCTCCACCATGGACCGCATCATGAGCAAGCGGAACCTGATCCTGTTTATCGCCTATTCGGTGCTGATCTGCGGACTGCTGGCGCTGATGAACGACTTTGGCACGGCCCTGATTTTCTTCTGCGCTTTTCTGCTCATTGCCTATCTGCGTTCCGGCAGCATGGGCACCGTGGCTCTTGCCATCACCGCCCTGGGCTTTGCCGGGGTGCTGGCACTGAAAATCGCCCCTCACGCTCTGAACCGGTTTTCCACCTGGCGGCACGTCTGGGCTGACCCCCTGGGCGGCGGCTATCAGCAGACTCGGGCTCTCATGTGTATTGCTTCCGGCGGGCTGTTTGGCCTTGGCCCGGAGGGAGGGCTGCTGCAATATGTATTCGCGGCGGATTCCGACATCGCCTTTGCCACCATCTCCGAGGAATGGGGCCTGCTGGTGGCGCTGATGATGGTGCTGTCCGTGGCGGCCCTGGGATTTTTCGCCATGCGGACGACCAGAGTGGCCCGCAGCAGCTTCTATTCCATCGGCGGCTGTACCGCGGCGGGCGTTCTCGTGATTCAGACCATCCTCAACTGTCTGGGCACGGTGGACATTCTGCCCTTCACCGGCGTGACCTTCCCATTCCTTAGTAACGGCGGCACCAGCATGATCGGGGCCTGGGGTCTGCTGGCCTTCGTCAAGGCGGCGGACACCCGGCAGAACGCCAGCTTTGCCATTCGCTTGCAAAAAGCGGAAAGGGGGAGTAAGGTTTGAACCGGATTACGAAACGAACCTGGATCATGGGCCTGTTCCTTCTGATTTTATTGGGCGGTCTGCTGTTTTTCGTCTGGGAGTATGCGACGGAAGCGGAAGACTGGGTGTCCTTTTCCGGCTCACCCCATCTTTACAACAGCAGCAACATCGGCTGCGGCACCATTACGGACCGAAGCGGAAATGTGCTGCTGGACATCTCCCAAGGACGAACCTACTCTGAAAATGGGAATACCCGTAAATCCACGCTTCACTGGCTGGGGGACAGGAAGGGCTACATCAGCGCTTCCACCGTATCCACCTATGCTGCTTCCATGGTGGGCTACGACCGGATTAACGGCGTGTATAACGCCTCCGGCGAGGGCGGAAACGCCCGGCTGACCCTGTCGGAGAAGGTGCAGAACGCCGCACTGGAAGCGATGGGAAACCGAAAGGGCACCGTGGGTGTGTACAATTACAAAACCGGCGAAATTCTCTGCGCCCTGACCACCCCCACCTACGATCCGGAGAATGAGCCGGATATCGCGAATGACACCACCGGGGCCTATGACGGCGTGTACCTGAACCGGTTTTTGCAGTCTGCCTACGTTCCCGGCTCCATTTTTAAGATCGTCACCCTGTCCGCCGCGCTGGACTGCGTGCCGGGCATCGAGGACATGACCTTCACCTGCCGGGGCAAAATCGAGTATGGCACGGAGGCCGTTACCTGTGAAAAGGCTCACGGCACCCAGAGCCTGAAGCAGGCCTTCGCCAACTCCTGCAACTGCGCCTTTGCCCAGATCGCGGAAAAAGTCGGCAAGAACAATATGGTGAAGTATGTCAAGCAGTTCCAGGTGACCCAGAAGCTGTCCTTCGACGGCAGCACCACCGCCGCCGGAAACTACGACATTTCCAACACCGCGCTGGTGTCCTTCGCCTGGAGCTGCATCGGCCAGCATTCCGACCTGGTGAACCCCGCCCGGTACATGACCTTCATGGGGGCCGTTGCCGGCCGGGGTGTGGCGGCGGAGCCGTACCTGATGGATATCGTCACCAACGGCGGTGATACCACCTATGAGGCGAAAACAAAGAAAACCGACCGGATTATGCCGGAATCCGTCGCTGACACGGTGGCGGAGTATATGCGCAACAACGTGAAAACCGTCTACGGCGACGGAAATTTCGGCGGCCTGCCGGTGTGCGCCAAGTCCGGCACCAGCCAGCTGGGCGGGGGACAGAAGTCCAACGCCATGTTCGCCGGATTCGTGGACAGTGAGCAGTATCCGCTGGCCTTTATTGTGGTGGTGGAAAACGGCGGATACGGCAGCCACACCTGCGTTCCTGTTATCAGCAAGGTGCTTTCCGCCTGCAAAACCGTCATGGACGCTGAGTAATTGTCAATTCTACACAAAAAAGTTGAAAACACCACGGAGGAATCTGTGGTGTTTTCTGCGTTGACAAATGTCTTTGACTGAGATACAATACTCGCAAGTTCCAAGGAGGAGGTACAGCGTGATGAAGAATATGAGCAATGCTGCGGTGTGCCCCGCCGCCCGAATTACCCGCCGCTTGGACGCTACCGATGTACTGGTAGTGTCTGTTCGTGCGTTGCGCGTACGAATTCCTGCTACGGAGGCGTGACCGGGTTTTCCGATTGTATGGAGAAGCGGCTGCGCGTTGCGTGTCCGCTTTTTTATAGTTTTCCATAGTATTATGAGAAAAGGAGAAAATGTTATGAAAAAGTTTGTTGCTATGCTTCTGGCTGTCGTGATGGTTCTGTCTCTGGCAGCCTGCGGCGGCTCCAGCGCACCCGCTGCCACCGAGGCTCCCGCTGCTGCCGACGCTGCTCCTGCCGCTGACGCAGCTCCCGCTGCCGATGGCGCTGCTCCCGCTATCAAGATCGGCCTGTCCGGCCCCATGACCGGCGGCGCTTCCGAGTACGGCCTGGCTGTCCGCGGCGGTATGGAGATTGCCGTTGCTGAGATCAACGCCAAGGGCGGCCTGCAGATCGAGTTCAAGTCCGAGGACGATGAGGCCGATGGCTCCGATAAGGCTGTTTCTGCCTACAACTCTCTGAAGGACTGGGGTATGCAGATTCTGGCCGGCGCTGTCACCACCGGTTCCTCTCTGGCCATCGCCGCCGAGACCGTCAATGACAACATCTTCATGCTGACCCCCTCCGCCTCTGCCGTGGACGTGGCTATGACTGGCCCCAACGTCTACCAGATGTGCTTCACCGACCCCAACCAGGGCGCTTCCGCCGCTGAGCTGATGGCTCAGAAGTGGGCCGATGCCACCATCGGTGTCATCTACGATTCCTCCGACGCTTACTCCTCCGGTGTCGTTGACGGCTTCCTGACCAAGGCTGCCGAGCTGGGTCTGAACGTTGCCGTTGACAACGCTGCATTTACCGCTGACAACAAGGCTGACCTGTCCACTCAGGTGAATCTGTGCAAGGACGCCGGCTGCGATCTGGTGTTCCTGCCCTTCTACTACACCGAGGCCGCTCAGGTTCTGACCTACGCCAACACCGTTGGCTACAAGCCCACCTTCTTCGGCTGTGACGGTATGGACGGCATCCTGAACGTGGAGGGCTTCGACACCTCCCTGGCCGAGGGCCTGGTTCTGATGACCCCCTTCGATGCCAACGCCACCGACGACGCTACCGTTGCCTTCGTTGAGCAGTTCAAGGCCAACAACGGCGGCAAGATCCCCAACCAGTTCGCCGCTGACGGCTACGACGTCATCTACGCTCTGTACAACGCCTGCGTCGCCGCCGGTGTGGACGGCTCCACTCCCGCTGCCGATGTCTGCGCCGCTCTGCAGGAGCAGTTCAAGTCCATGACCGTTGACGGTCTGACCGGCAAGGGCATGACCTGGGACGAGAACGGAATGATCTCCAAGGCTCCTGCTGCTATGGTCGTTACCAACGGTGTTTACGCTCCTATGGCATAATTCTGATCCCAATGATGGGAAGGGAAGGGCAACACCTTCCCTTCCCAAACGCTGTTTTTCGACAGTCCATGAGAGCCAAAAGCAGGAAGGGCTGTCATAGGCTGTCGACACAACATTGTAAAAGAGAGGTACATTATGCAGATTTTACAGTATCTGATCAACGGCATCAGTATCGGCTCGGTGTATGCCATCATCGCGCTGGGCTATACCATGGTCTACGGTATTGCCAAGATGCTGAATTTTGCCCACGGCGATGTCATTATGATAGGCGCCTATATTTCTTTCTGTGTCACCAGCTACCTGGGTCTTCCGGCCTGGGTGTCCGTGATCGCGGCGGTGGCGGTGTGCACGATTCTGGGCATCGTCATTGAGGGCCTTGCCTACAAGCCCCTTCGGGGAACTCCCAGCCTGGCCGTTCTGATCACCGCCATCGGTGTCAGCTACTTCCTGCAGAACGCTGCTCAGCTGATCTGGTCCTCCAGCCCCAAGAACTTTACTTCCGTTGTCACCATGAAGCCCATCTCTCTGATGGAGGGCAAGATCGTCATCACCGGCGAGGTGCTGCTGACCGTGGCGGTGTGTATCTTAGTCATGGTGGGCCTGACCCTGTTCACCGGCAAGACCCGCACCGGCAAGGCCATGCGGGCGGTGTCTGAGGACCGGGACGCGGCCCAGCTCATGGGCATCAACGTCAACCAGACCATCTCCACCACCTTCGCCATCGGTTCCGCCCTGGCGGCGGTTGCGGGCGTACTGCTGTGTTCCACCGTGCCCACCCTGCAGCCCACCACCGGCTCCATGCCCGGCATCCGGGCCTTTACCGCTGCCGTCTTCGGCGGCATCGGCTCCATCCCCGGCGCCATGCTGGGCGGCATTCTGCTGGGTATCATCGAGACCTTCAGCAAGGCCTACCTGTCCACCCAGTTCTCCGATGCCATTGTGTTCTCTGTTCTGATCATCATTCTGCTGGTGAAGCCCGCGGGCCTGCTGGGCAAGCAGATTCAGGAAAAGGTGTGAGGTGAGGGTTATGAAAAAGATTCTGAACAACAAGACCACCCGCACCAACCTCGTGACCTATCTTGTGGTTATCGTCGCCTTCATCGTGATGCAGGCTGCCAACTCTGCCGGAATGCTGGGCAGTTCCATGAAGGGCCTGCTGGTTCCCATCTGCGTCTACATTTCTCTGGCCGTGTCCCTGAACCTGTTGGTTGGTATCTGCGGCGAATTGAGTCTGGGCCATGCCGGCTTTATGGGCATCGGCGCTTTTTCCGGTATTATCATCGCGGCGCTTTTGAAGGATGCCGTTTCCAATGATTTTCTGCGGCTGCTGCTGGCCATGCTCTGCGGCGGCGTGTTTGCCGGTATCGTCGGCTTCCTCATCGGCGTACCTGTCCTGCGGCTGCGGGGCGACTATCTGGCCATCGTGACCCTGGCCTTCGGCGAGATCATGAAGAACATCATCGGCAATCTCTACGCGGGCACCGACTCCGAGGGCTTCCACATTGCGGTGTCCACCACTAAGATGAAGCTGGCCGCCGGCGGCAAGTATATCGTGAGTGGACCCTTGGGAGCCACCGGCATCCAGAAGCTGGCTACCTTCACCATGGGCTTCCTGCTGGTGCTGTTCACCCTGTTCATCGTGCAGAATCTGATCAATTCCAAGGAAGGCCGGGCCATCCGGGCCGTCCGGGATAACCGCATCGCCGCGGAATCCGTGGGCATCAACGTCACCGCCTTCCGGATGAAGGCCTTTGTGGTGTCCGCGTTCCTGGCCGGTATGGCGGGAGCTCTGTTTGGCCTGAACTACTCCTCTGTCACCGCTCCCAAGTTCAACTTCAACACCTCCATCAACATTCTGGTGTTCGTGGTGCTGGGCGGCATGGGCAACATCCTGGGCTCCGTCATCTCCGCCGCCGTGCTGTATGTTCTGCCCGAGGCCATGCGTGGCCTGCAGGACTATCGCATGATTCTGTACGCGGTTGTTCTGATTGTGGTTATGCTGTTTACCTGGTCTCCCAAGGTCAAGGAGTTCACCTCCGTCATCGGAGCCAAGGTCACCGGCGTATTTAAGAAGAAGGAGGCGGGAACCAATGAATGAGTATAGCAAGAAAATGATCAAGGTTCCTACCATGAACCTGTTCCGGGAGCAGGACAAGGATAAGCAGCCTGTTCTGGACGTGCGCAATCTGGGCATTGACTTTGGCGGCCTGACCGCCGTGGATGGCTTCAACATTACCGTGGGCCCCACCGAGATTTCCGGCCTGATTGGCCCCAACGGCGCGGGCAAAACCACCATCTTTAACCTGCTCACCGGCGTGTACCAGCCCACCCGCGGCAGTGTGCTGATCAACGGCATCG